>JAUYHD010000027.1 GCA_030690215.1 bacterium
TATGGCAACATCGAATGTTTCATCTATTCGTCTTGCGGGGAAGAACAAAGTATTATCGTTAAAGTAAATTTGAGGGTGAACATCGAAATAGCATCTGCGATGAAACAAGCAAGACGTTTCGATGTAGCCTAACGGGGTATGGAATTATTTCGCATAACATCAAAAAACGAAAAAGAAACAAGACAGCTCGGCATTATTTTTGCCCGAGCGTTTTTGCGTATGACATCCAAGAAAGCTTTGGTTATTGGGCTTATGGGCGATTTGGGAAGCGGAAAAACTACATTTATGAAAGGTTTTGCAAGGGGGGCGGGTATTACGGGACACATACAAAGCCCCACGTTTGTTTTGGCAAAACCGTATACAATGAGAAAGAGGGGGAATTACAGAACCCTTTATCATATTGACGCATATCGCCTGCATCATGCAAAAGATATGTATGTGCTCGGGTGGGAAGAATGGGCCAAACATCCAAAGAATATTATCGTTGTGGAGTGGGCAGATACAATAAAAAGTATTTTGCCGAAACATCGTTTTGAAATTCATTTTCAACACGCAGGCATACATAAGAGGAAATTAATATTTTATATATTTTAATATAATTTTTAATTCTTAATTTTAAATTTTTAATTAATTTGTAATGATTTAATTTCTAAACCATTTAAAAATTAAAAATTGTATCATTGAATAAAAATTAGAAATTAAAAATTGGAGATTTTATTTTTATGGCACAGAAAAAATCAAACAAGAAAACGCTGGTCTTGCTAGACGCCCACGCCATTTTGCATCGCGCATATCACGCGCTTCCTCCGTTTACGTCCCCCGAAGGGCTCCCTACGGGGGCGCTCTATGGATTTGCGTCAATGATTTTAAAAATTATCCGGGAACTACAGCCCGACTATATTGCCGCTGCCTATGATCTGGCGGGTCCGACATTCAGGCATGTGGCATATAAAGACTATAAGGGCACACGGGCAAAAACCGATGATGCATTGATTGCGCAATTTGATGTGTCGCGCGACCTTTTGCAAGCACTTAACATTCCCGCGTATTCTCAAGAGGGATTTGAGGCGGACGATATTATAGGAACGATTGTAGAGAAAACAAAACAGGCAAAAGACATTTCGGTTATTATCGCCTCCGGTGACCTTGATGCTCTTCAGCTGGTGCAAGATAAAAAAGTTCAAGTGTACACTCTCCGCAAAGGCATTCAGGATACGGTGTTGTATGATGAAACGGCGGTGAAAGAACGATTTGGATTTTCTCCCGAATTTCTTCTTGACTACAAGGGATTGAGGGGGGATGCATCGGATAATATCCCGGGAGTTCGGGGTATCGGGGAAAAAACAGCATCTCTGCTGATTCAGACATTTGGTGCCCTTGAGCATATTCTTTCTTTGGCAAAAAATAATCCCGAAACATTGAAAAAGGCGGGCATCACAGACAGGATCGCGGGGCTTTTGCGCGATCAAGAAGAACAAGCGCTTTTTTCAAAAGAGCTTGCCTCAATAAAGCGTGATGTCCCCATTTCTTTTTCACTTGAAGATGCGGCGCACAAAGACGGAGTTCCTGAAGGGGGTATAGCATTCCTCAAAAAGTTGGGATTTACGAGTATCATCGCGCGTTTGAACGGAACAAAAGAAGTAGCAAAAAATGAAACAAAAGATAATGCGAGCGCTGTTTCAGTTCTTGACAAAAGGGGGTGGAAAATCCTTGCATCTGCCAAAGAATTATTTTGGTGCATGCATAACGACACTATTTTTGCGGTAACCGACGCGGGGGAGGTGTTCTCGCTTGCAGTTAAAAAAATTGCCGGACAAAAAAAAGACATCACGGCATTATTTAAGAAAGGGGCAATACGCCATGCGTTTGATTCTAAGGCCTTAATGCACGCATTTGATGCGCAGAGTATTGCTGTGTCTTTCCAAGATGATCTTCAGATTCTTTTTTGGCTTAAAGATCCGCGAAAAACCGATCCAACGGTAGCCGATCTTTTTCTTGATTTTGATAGCGCGGGTGGCGATATAGATTCGCAGGCAGCCGCATTGCCCGGCATATATAGGGCTCTTTTTGAAGAAATTAAAAAGAAAGACTTGGTAGGCGTATATCGGGATATTGAATTGCCTCTTGTGCCCGTGTTATTCGCGATGGAAAAAAGAGGAATTCGGATTCATGCGCCCTTGCTTATGGATCTTGGAGAAAAAACAAAAAAGGAAATCAAGAGATTGGAAAAAGAAATTCACGCGCTTGCGGGGGAAGAGTTTCTTATTAATTCTCCCAAGGAGCTTTCGCGGGTTCTTTTTGATGTATTGGGGATTTCAGCAAAGGGGGTGAAAAAAACAGGAACCGGCCAGCGTTCAACGCGTTTTTCGGAACTCACAAAGATTGCGGGCCTCCATCCTATTATTGAAAAAATAATTTCGTATCGGGAAGTCGGAAAAATCCACTCAACATATATAAGCGTGTTGCCCGATCTTGCAGACGAAAAAGGCAGGATTCATACTTCGTTTCATCAAACAGGGACAGTCACCGGGCGTTTTTCTTCTTCCGACCCGAATATGCAAAATATTCCCACCCGGTCTGACCTTGGAGATAAAATCCGGCAGGCGTTTATTCCATCCGATGGCATGATGTTTTTAGCGTGCGATTATTCACAGATACAACTGCGAATTGCAGCTCTCTTATCGGGGGAAGACGCCATGCTTTCTGTTTTCAAAAGAGGGGAGGATATCCATAGCGCTACTGCGTCTCGGATGTTCGGGGTGGGAGAAAAAGATATAACATCTGAAATGAGAAGACGCGCAAAAATTATTAATTTCGGCATTTTGTATGGTATGGGGGTACAAGCGCTTTCGGCGAATCTCAAAGTATCGCGCGATGAGGCGTCGTTATTTCTTGATAATTATTTTAAGCAGTATCCGAAATTGTTCAGATATTTTGAATCAGTAAAAGAGCAAGCGCGCAGTAAAGGATATGTTGAAACACTATTCGGGCGGAAGCGTTTTTTGCCGGAAATCAATTCACGCATTATCCATATAGAACGTGAAGCCGAGCGCATGGCAATGAACGCGCCCATCCAGGGGAGCGAAGCGGATATGATAAAAAAAGCAATGAGCGGAGTATCTGACTATATTGAAAAAGATAAGCGTATGAAAGGCCATGCGCATTTGCTTTTGCAGATTCATGACGAACTGCTTTTTGAAGCAGAAAAAGAAATAGTATCGTATGCCGTAGAGAAGCTCGCTTTATTTCTTGAGTCCATATATCCAAATAAATACGTAGATTTCCCTGTTGAAACGAAAATCGGCCCAACATGGGCCGATCTCAAGTCGACTAGACCGTAATCGTGTGAAAGGCTCGCCATTCTCAAGATGCGCGTTTACCCCGCACCTTTAATGCCCTGTGCTCTTGGCGTATGGGTGCATGTGGGGTTTCCTGACCCGCAGGGTTTATATGCCCTGTAATGCCGGAAAGGTGCTGGGCTTAGGGCAGCATAGTATCAGCTGGTCCGGTGCCGGGAGATTGGGGGAGTGGGCCTCCACCACCACCTCCTCCGATATTGACGAGGTCGCATGTGCCGAAGAAATCACAAAGCACATATACAATTCCCCACGCGCTCGCCATAAGAAAAAGCCCGATAATACCCCATAGCATATGGCTCTTTCCTGTTGTACGTTTTTCTTCGTTATCCGGGTTCATAAGAAATTCAACTAACCCCCAAAGAAAAACAGCTGTTCCCGCTACCATAAGAAGCATAATGAGAGGGTTAATGACGAGTTCTATAATTCGCTGTACCAAGTTTGCGATTGTGTATTGGTCTTGCGACTGGGCGAGAGCAACACGCGCAAAGAATATGGCGTACGCGCTTATTCCTATATTGAGGAGATGTCTCATATATTCGTAGTGTAGCACAAAACAACCCCCCTCATCTAGATGAGGGGGGTTGTTGTTAAAAACTTTTTAAGCTTTTATTGTACCGGACCGATTGGCGTTCCTTGTGTTGCTGAAACACCGAATGTGTTGTTGAGAACTTGGACGAGTCCCCATACTGAAACCATAACAAAGAGTCCGATTAAGCCCCAGATGATAAATGTGCGCGCGCTTTTTAACTTTTCTTCATCACCCGCTGCGGTGATATAAGTAATAATCCCCCAAAGGAAAACCAAAGTTCCAAGGATCATTAAGATCGGGATGACGGTATTGAGAATATCGCTAACATTTTGAAGAATTGTTCCTAATGTTTGCGCGTATGTAAAAAACGGCAGGAGCAGAAGGGACAGTCCGATAAAAACCAAGTACGGACGGGAATCTTTCAGTGCTTGTGTCATATTGATTATGCAATATATATCAATTAATAGATAGACCTTTATAGGAAAGAAAGAATCTTTCCATACAGATTGCTAATACAATGAGTTCAGTCTCGCTTGCAGCGAAACTGAATACAGCATATTAGGCTGTGAGAGCCTTTCCGAAATTATCAATGGCATAAGCAATTGCCCATGCGCCAACAATAATTGCCGCGCCAATCACTGTCCACCAAAAAATCATTTTTGCGCGCGCAAGCTGTTGGGGATTGCCTCTGCCGAAAACAAACATGGCGCCCGCAAGAATAAGAAAAAGGACGACTAGTGGTAACGCCACCTGTGTGATGATTGCGGCAAGTTTGGTGATAAGTTCGCCAAATGTTCCGGAATCAACAGGATTTGCAATACAATCTGGCTCCGCGCAGTCTTGGGCCTTCGCACTTTGAAATAGCGCTATATTCAGTATAAAAAATACTGCCGTTTTAAGCAATGCGGGGCTTATTTTATTGTGGAAAAATGATATACGCATGCTACAGGTTCTGAAGAGAATTATTAAGGGCAACTGCAATAACCCAAGAGGCAACAATGACCATAGCGCCGATGACAGACCAGAAAAACACCTTTTTTGCTTTGGCAAGCTGGGTTTCGTTTCCGCGCGCGGTAACAAAAAGGACGCCTGCCCAAATGAGAAAGATGACGGTAAGAGGGATTGCGATAATGACAATCGCCCGAAAGATTGCCTCCGCGAGCGCCTTGAACGAATCAATGCTCCCGAGAGGGTTTTTTATATCAAGTTTAATGTCTATGCCTACGGGCCCGCTGCCTAATGTGCCGCTACTCGGTGTATCGCTGTCGGGGCTTGTCTGGCCATATGTGTATGTTTGGGGGAAAATAATCCCTCCCAGAAGAAAAAGGGCAAGTACGCCAATAAATATATATTTGTTGAGGTGGGGGAACATATATTAGAAAGGTATGCCGTCGGGGCAGAAGCTTAGACCATATTCTTTTTGAAGCGGATCAATGACACCGGGAGCTCCTACGCTTATGAGCAGATTACATGCTTCATTCCGGCTAATACCTAATAGACGCAAGAACTCTTGTTCGGCTTCTTGTCTGGCGGCATCTATTGGTTTCGTGCGTATAGAAATTAAAAAAGAATTGTTTTTTCTGAGATAAAGAATGCCAAAATCTCCCGTAGCGAATGGATCAGTAAGTGAATACACATCCGAGCCGATGCTCGCGGCATTTTTAAGAAAATTTTTTGTAGTAACGGTGCCTTTTTCAGTGATGAGCGTTACTGTATCTGATGTTGGGAGAGGCGGAGGTGTTGCGTTTCTTGAGATGGGGAAAAGCACATTTTCATTGCTGATGGGTTCTTGTGGTGCTGTAAAAAATGTGCGGTATGCGAAAAACCCAGCAATGATAAGAATGAAAACAACAAAAATTCCAATAATCCATTTCATATAATTTTTATAATGATTTTATTGTAGCGCATTACACGGATCATAGAAAACATTACGGCAAATTACACTTATCTTGTGCGATTTTCCAGTCATTAAATTGAGATCCATCCCCGGAAAGCTGACAAGCAGCTCCTATGTTTGTTGCTGGATTTTGGATTGAGGAAACACAAGCTTTATATTTTTCATTATTTACACCTCCGCCGCCATTTACCGTACAGCTCCACTTTACGCAGATATTATTACTTCCACATAATCCATTGGTCGGACTGCCGCTTTGGCATTGAAGGCAGTCGCCTTGTGGTCGAGCCGTACCATTGGGGTTAAATACGCCGGTGCATGCCCCTCCCGCAATCTTGTCTGCATTAGCTATTACGTTAATTTGATACAATCCCCACGAAAATGTTGTGCCGTCGGCGCATTTATCGGGGCCGCTCGGTATTGTTGGGTCACCGTTGCTTTCCCAGTGGCAAGCTCGTGACGCATTTTCTGCGTTAGACCCAAAACAAGCATTGCTTAAATTGTCTACGGAACAAGGGTTGCCAGCATCAGTGATGGGTGCGCACCTCCCTCCGCTTACGGGTGGTCCTGTTTGGTCTCCATCGTCATCGTCATTATCCGGTTGCGGTTGGGTGCCTCCGCTTCCGGACCCCTTAAACAGAGGGAGAGGAACTTCGGTGCCCTCGGTGCAGTCAGGGAATTGGTACCATTTTATATTTACGTCATCAGGATAATCTATTCCTCCAATGCTGGGGGTGATATTTACTATGACGGTGCTAATCACAAGCCACGCGGCGAACGCCACCAAAAATCCAAGAAATGTGTTCCATACGATTGATTTGCCTCTGGTGATTTTTGTTTCATTCCCCGCGGCGGTCAAAAGAATAATACCTCCGATAATGAATGCGATTGCGACGAGCGGGAGCATGATTGCGTAGAAAAGGAACTGAACGACGCGCCATACCATCTGGAATATTTGGCAGACACTGCAAATCGGGGCTTCGTCAATGCATGTTACGAGAGGGGTAAAAATGCCTCCGTCGGTCCCACCACCGGTAGTAGGTGCGCCTGATTCGGGTGATTCATCGGACCCGCTGCCGGGGCCTGTGTCACTACCCGGGTCGGGCAGAGGATCACCGCAGATCTTCAAATTGGGGTTATAAACTTGTCCCTTCGCAGCACAGCTCTCCGGGCTTGGCAGAGGATCACCGCAGATCTTCAAATTGGGGTTATAAACTTGTCCCTTCGCAGCACAGCTCTCCGGGCTGGCTGGAGCATCAATGCATACGTTTTGATTGAAGGGATTGGGTATTTGTCCTGCGGGGCAAGTTATTTGAGCGTCAATCGCTGATGGCAAAAAAATAATACTGCTTGCAAAAAACAATACGGCAAAAATGAGAAAAGTATATTTTTTCATCTGTGGTTTCATAATTAAAACGAAATCCCGTCAATGTATTGTATGATGCGTGTCATCATCTTTTTATATTACGGCAGTATAACGGTTTCTAAAAGTAGCTGCATTTTAAGATGTGCTTCGTTAATGATGCTTTCAATGCTTTTTGTTTCTAACTTTGCCTGGTCTGCCATTTCGCGCAACAACACAAGTGTTTTGGCTGGGTCCGGGTCACGCCAGAATTTATTTTTTATTGCCGATGTATAGATAGTCGCAAGAAAAGAACTTTCATGACTTTTCAGTAACGCTGTCCGCGAAGTCGGCGCAAGAAAAAACCGTTCCGCAATTGATGATTGGATATCAGAACGTGTAAGAAAGTTGATAAGAATAAGGCTTGCGGTTTGGCGGAGTGATTCGGATTGGCGCGAAATAACAAGCGTGTTAAGTTTCGCGTATGTTACATGGTTGCTTTCTGTTGAAATTTGGGGTGTTTCTGCAATATCAAAATCAAGGTGGGGATTTTTATTTCGTATCTCCGCTATTTCGGAGGCATATCCGATATACATTGCAAGTAGTCCTTGGGTGAATGCGTCTTGGGCGTCGGGCATGTTTCGCGTCCAGCTGTATGATTGCTTGCGTGAATCCGCAAACTGATTAAAAAAACGAATACTTTCCGCGATCGCGGGTAATGTACTAAATGAAGATTCGTTTATTGCGCTTCGGAGGTTTGTACGCAGATCTTCTTGGGGGCCGTGCGATACAAGGAACGTAATCGGGTTTTTTATTTGAAGCAAAAAGAGCGAAAAAATATCTTTTGCGTGCGTGTTATTTTCAAAAAGACCGAGCGCGGAACCAGCTTGAGTGATTTGGCCAGTCGCGTTTTTCTTTGTAAGTGTTTGGGACGCTGTTAAAAATCCCGCCCAATTTTTTGGCGCGTCAGCAATTCCTGCTGAACGGAACAGATCCCGGTTCCAGAAAAGCACGAGCTGGTCTGAAAGGAAGGGGATTGCGGCAACTCGCCCCGGCGGCCACAGAAGAATTTCAGAGCCGTCAGAAAAATTCTCTCGAAACGTTCGTTCCGGGTATGATTTTGGCCCGATAATAACTACTTTTGTTATATTTTCAATGAAATGTTCTTGCGGGAGCATCCAGATGTCAGGCCCCTTTCCTGCCGCAAGCGCGCTTACTACCCGAGAAAGATATTCTTCTTCGCCGAATTGCGTGTAATGGATGGGAACATTTTTTTCTTCTTTATCGTTAAACTCTGCTATGAGCGGGATAATGACCTGTTGGGGCAACACCCCCCAAAATTCAATAGGTGAGGTGAGATTTTTAAATCGGTTGTCGCGCAAGCCCGGAAGAGCGCCTGCAAAAATCAAAAACGCGACAATAATTGCCGAAATGAAAATGAAGAACACGACAATCTGCAAGAGTGATAAGTTTCTCATGCGCGTACGTTACGATTTTTTGAATAAAAATCCATAATGACGGTCTCCCGCGTGAAACTCTTTGTCCCACACGAATCCCGCGGAAGTAAAGATATCTTTTGCTTTCCCTTTGTCTATCAATGCGTCTCGCGGCGGTCCCAGCGCGCCCGCGCTTACGTCCCACTCAATAACAGAGACCGTTCCTTTTGGTTTAAGTATACGGAATGCTTCTTGCGCGATAGCGTTTGCATGTTCTACCTGGAAAAGAATATTCGCGACAACAATATGGTCTGCTGATTCGTCTTTCAGCGTGCTTCCGTTCGGCGATTCAAGATCCGCCCACAAGGGGTACACGTTTAATAGATGTTCGCTTTTTGCTTTGCCGCGGACCACCTCAAGCATTTCTTTTTGAATATCAAGGGCATATATTCGTCCCGATCGTCCGACTGCGTGCGCAAGCGGAATTGTTCGGAATCCGCTTCCGCTCCCAAAGTCGGCGACTATCATGCCTTCTTTGATATTCGCTTGTTTTACAATGTCTTTTGGGTCGAGGAAAGCCATATTAGTAATTTAGAATGGAAATATCAAAATAAACAGCTTATATTCTGCATTAAGGACAATGTATTTCTATAAATTTCGCGAAGCATATTTCTATGTATTTTCTGAAATGCGTTGAAATATATAGAAACATATTGTCATTTTTATTTTTTGATAGTGCATCAGAGTAGCGTGATTGACGCGATAGAATCCTGCCCGTCAAGTTTCATGAGGCGTACGCCTTGAGTTGATCTCCCAAGCGCGGGGACCTGTTGTACTTCGGTGCGGATGATCTGGCCCTTGCGTGAGATTGCGATGAGCTCCGTTTGTTCGGTAATAATTTTTGCGTCCATCAGGGCGCCTGTTTTTGCCGTTACATTCATTGTTTTAATGCCGCTTCCTCCTCGTTTTTGCATGCGGTATTCAGAAACTTGTGTCTTTTTCCCGAATCCCTTTTCGCTTATCACAAAGAAAGACGCGCTTTTCTCTCCCGCTTTCAACACATCTGCTCCGACAAGCGCGTCACCTTGCCGTAATTTCATTGCGCGTACTCCTGTCGCTGCGCGTCCCATCGGGCGAACGTCGCTTTCGCGAAAGCGGATAGCAATGCCCTTTCTCGTTGCGAGAAGCACATGGTCGTTTTTTTCGGTAAGTCGCACCCAGCGGAGCGTGTCATTTTTTTGGAGCTTGAGCGCGATAATTCCTGATCGGCGTACATCGTCAAAGTGCGCGGATTCTACCTTCTTTATTATACCGCTTTCTGTGACCATAAGTAAGAAAAAGCCCCTTTCCTTCTCTTTTTTTGCAATCGAGATTATTGAGGTTATGGTTTCTGACGGCGCGAGAGCAAGAAAATTAACTACGGATTTGCCCTTGGTGGTTCGTTTTCCTTCGGGGATTTCGTATGCCTTCGTTTTGTATACTTTGCCGGTGGTGGTGAAAAACAAAAGATCGTCATGGGTGTTCCCCGAGATAACCGTGTCTATGATATCTTCTTCCTTCATGGACATCGCGGATATTCCCTTACCGCCTCGTTTTTGCCCTTTGTATTCCTGGGGGTCAATCCGTTTTATATATCCGCCTTTTGTAAGAATGGTGAAAGAGGGTTTGTTCGGGATGAGGTCTTCGGCAGAGAACGATTTTACCGCGCGCGAAACAATTTTTGTTTTTCGTTCATCGCCATACGCGCCTTTGATGGCGGTAAGTTCCTCTTTGATAACGTCAAGCATTTTTTGCGGGTCTTTCAAGAGCGCTTTCAGGTGTTTGATGAGCGTTTGTTTTTCTTTGAGTTCATTTTCAATTTTTTGGCGTTCAAGTCCGGCAAGCGTTTGAAGGCGCATCTCTAAGATCGCGGTTGCTTGCTTGTCTGACAATTTGAATTTTATCATCAAGCGCTCGTGCGCTATTTCTTTGTCAGGAGATTTTTTAATTGTTTGGATAATCGCGTCAATATGATCAAGCGCTTTTTTCAGGCCTTCAAGGATATGCGCGCGATCTTCGGCGCGCGCGAGATCAAATTTTGTCCGACGTTCAACAACCACTTTTCGATGGTTAATGAAATGTTCCAAAATAGATTTGACCGAAAGAAGCTGGGGTTGGATGCCATCAACGAGCGCGATCATATTAAAATGGAATGTCTTTTCGAGGTCGGTATGCTTATAGAGGGTATTCAATACTTTTTGCGGGAATGCGTCGCGCGAAAGATCTATCGCGATAGTCAAACCGTCTCTGTCGGATTCGTCGCGGATATCACGAATGCCTTCCAGTTTTTTCTCGTGTACTAAATCCGCCATTTTTGTGACAAGTTCAGCTTTTGATACTTGATAGGGGATTGAGGTTATGAGGATTTGGAATGTTCCTTGTTTTTTTTCAACTATTTCCGCTTCTCCCCGCGTAACAATCCCGCCCCGTCCTGTCGCGTATGCCTGTTGGATTTCTTTTTCGTTAAAGATAAGCCCGCCCGTAGGAAAATCGGGTCCTTTTATAAAATGAGTGAGGTCTTCTATCGTTGATTTCGGCTTATCAATAAGAAGAATTGTCGCGTCAACCACTTCTTTTAAATTATGCGGAGCAATGTTCGTTGCCATCCCGACTGCAATTCCGAGCGAGCCATTAAGCAAAAGTTGTGGGAGGGAGGCTGGGAGCACTTTCGGTTCTTTGCGCGTGCCATCGTAGTTATCTATAAAATCAACAGTATTTTTTTCTATATCCCGCATCATTTCCGAGGTAATTTTTGTCATTCGCGCTTCGGTGTATCGCATTGCCGCCGCCGAGTCCCCGTCAATTGACCCGAAGTTTCCTTGGCCGTCTACGAGCGGATAGCGAAGCGAAAAATCTTGAGCCATTCGCACCAAGCTGTCGTACACTGCCGAGTCGCCGTGCGGATGATATTTCCCAAGCGTATCTCCTACAATAGCTGCCGACTTTCTGTGTTTTGAACCTGCAGAAAGGCCCATTTCATGCATTGCGTAGAGAACCCGGCGGTGTACCGGCTTTAAGCCGTCTCGCACATCAGGTAACGCGCGCGCGACAATGACGCTCATCGCGTAATCCAAATACGATTCTTTCATTTCCTGAACGATATTTCGTTCAGCAATGTTTTGGTGCGGTTGTTGTTTATGTTCTTCGTTCATGGTGTGAAGCGCTCCCCGATTTTACGCTCGGGGCATCAGCTCTTTCGAGCTTTCGTTGCGCGGAATCCCGCATCGAAAGCTTGTTTTATACCATTCATCCCTCAAGCTTACGTTCGGAGCTTTCTGGTGCGGGATAAGCATGGGCGCGTATTCTTTAATTTCTTGCCATAGCGCTCGAATGGGTCCCGCCTGCTGGTCTTGCGCGTTTTGTTCCAGCGCGTCTTCCCCCGGGAATGATAACCAGATGCCGATGATGAGAAGCATAATGACGCAGACGGTTATAAAAATTATTCTATCTTTTTCTTTAGCCGGCTTATGTTGGAGTCTTTCTATGAAGCGGAAAAAGGAAGGGGATGACATATAGTTATACCGCGGGTTCAAGCACTATTATTTTTGTCTCATCAAGCGGCAGGTCTTTTTTCTTGAATGTAAATTTTGTGTCCGGCGTTGCCTCATTGATTCCCATCTCATCAAAAAATGCCTTGAGCGCATCTTTTTTCTTTTTGGGGTTGTCGGCGTCGTAATGCATCGGGATAATAATTCGCGGTTCTATGTCATTCGCTATTTTTGCCGCCTGTTCGGCGTCCAATACCGTTTCTCCTCCGATAGGAATGAATAACACGTCAATTTCTCCCAGCTTTTCTTTTATTTCATTTCGTATGTTTTTTTCTCCAAAGTCTCCAAGGTGTAGCAAGGTAACATCCTCAAAGCGTACGCGGTATAACGTATTTTTGCCCTCTTTTTTCCCTTCAGCGTTGTCATGGAATGACGGGATGCCGATAACCGAGACATCTTTGTATTCATATTCTCCCGGGCCATCTATTACAAATGGGGGCGCGTCGTCTTTTCCATGAAGAACTTCTCTGCCGTTGTGGTCGTCGTGGTCGTGGCTTATAAGCACCATATCCGTTTGGAAATATGGGCTTTTTAATTTTGATTTTCGCGACGGCGGGTCAAAAGCAATGGTTCGTTCTCCTGCCGTAATTTTAAAGCACGAAAGGCCGTATGAGCTGATAACCATAAATATGTATCCCGTTAGTTAATATCGCATAATGCATTCTTATACGTCATTATGTGGCGTACCTATTGTGCAAAAGTAAGAAATATAGCGATATACTCTTCTTTAAAATGGCGAACGCATGACGTATCATGCGATATTATTCTACGGGATATATGTATATATAGTAGGGGATTTTCGGTCTTTTGTGAACCCAGCACATAATTTTATACATCTATAAAGTTATGTGCTGGGTGAGGCGGTGTTTTTACCAAAAACGTTATTGAGATGGTATGATTATGTATAGAGTCGCTTGTAGGTAAGGAAGAAATGTATTCGGTAATTTTTGTATAGTTTTTGATTTTATTTTTTAAGTTTTGCGCTTCACGCTTTGCGTTTTAAGTTTTAAGCTTTAAGCTTTAAGCTTTGGTTATGCATATCGTTCCCATAACTCTTTCATATATATATTGGCTCTATCGGGAGGGGGTGTCCGAATTCTTTCGGGCGTGGATGAATTACCATTGGTTTTTATATCATTTTTTTTCGGTGCCCGTGCTCGCAGGCACCCTGTTTGCGCCATGGCGGAGAATGCAAGAGGCGGGCAGCCGCGGGTTTGATCCGAACAAAATTGCCGAACGTCTTATTATTAATACGGTTCTTCGCATTACCGGTCTTCTTATCCGGGTGGTTTTTTTGGTTGCAGCGGGTGTAAGCGAAATGCTGTTATTTTTTATTGGGGGCATTCTGTTTTTATATTTTATGAGCTCTCCCGTTTCCGTTCCTGCCACGTTTCTGGTGGGCATATTACTGCTTTTTTAAATGTATGGTGTTATCTTCCGAGGACATTATTTCTTCACCATCGCACTATCGGGCGCTGCGCGTAGATAGATTTATTCGTAAGCCCATGCGCCGTTTTTTGCTGCGTATCGGCTTGTTTCTCCACATACTCTCGATGGCGGGCATGGTGCTTGTTCTTGTGTTGCGGGCTCTTTCGCATACATTTCTCGGGGGGCTGCTTTCGTTTTTTGCGTCATTTGATCCGTTTTTTTTGTGGAGCTTCTTTTTTATTGGTGCGTCATTTTTTTATTTCTTTTTATTTTTGGAATTGTTTTATCTCGCGTCTTCCCGCGCGGTTCGCGTTTTGCGCTACGAAGGGAAAGACGCAATGCTTTCTTTTTCGGGAGCGGATATTTTTTATGAATTGGATCTCCTGCGCAATACCGGCACCTGTTCGCTTTTTGATGCGTATATGTCGTTACGCAAGAATGCCGTATTCATTTTTTCATGTGTTCGGCTGGGCGTGCCTATGAGTGACGTTGTTTCGTTTATACGAGAGGAAAGAGAGTCTCTCGCAAAAATTCCTATATCGCGGCGCAGTTTTTTGTTGCGGATGGCGGGTGGTGCTGCCGAAGAAGATGCTATATCGCTTGGCGTTTCATCGGTTGTTCTCGCGCTCTATGATATAGATGATCGGTTTCGTTCGTTTTTCTTTGTAAAACGAATTGGGCGCGAAGAGCTTGCGGGCGTTTTGAGGTGGGTAGAAGAAGCGTTTGAAGATGACCATCGGCGAAGTATGTTTTGGGAGAAGTCGCGCCTTGGCAGAACCCCCGGTGTTGCCAAAGACTTTGGATTTGGGTATACCTATACGCTTGATTCGCATTCCCGTGATATTCCTATAAGCAAACATGCGCTTTCTCTTGCGTCCCGAAAACGCCTTATTGATGCGGTAGAAAACATTCTTTCAAAAAGCGGGGAGGCGAACGTGCTGTTGGTGGGAGAAGAGGGCGTCGGCAAAGACACGGTGCTTGAGGGGATCGCAACGCGCATTTTCCGCGGGGTTGTATCGCCATTTCTTGAATATAAACGTCTCGTCCGTTTGGATATTGACGGCGTTATTGCGGGGGCAAAAACAAAAGGCGTATTTGAGGAACAGATGTTGCGCATACTGCGGGAAGTAACGAGCGCGGGGAATATTATTATTGTGTTTGATGACTTTCCTCATGCGCTTGAAAGTGCCCAAAAAATTGGTTCTGATATGGTGAGTATTACCGAAAAAGCATTTTCGGGTTCTTCTCTCCAGGTGATAGCACTTGCGGATCCCTATGGGTACCACAAAATGCTTGAGCCAAACGGGAAAATTCAATCTCTGTTCAGCAAAATTGAAATAGAAGAGCCGACTGAGGAAGAAACGCAAATCATTCTTCAAGACATCGCACCCATGATTGAACATGGAAGCGAAACGATATTTTCGTATCAAGCACTGGCGCGCATAGGAGAGATTGCTTCGCGCTTTATTCAGACGGGTTCCATGCCAGAAAAAGCGATTAATCTCGCAGACGAAGTGTTTACGATGTATGCGAAAGGAGACAAGGCGATTATTGTATCTACGGATGTTGACGCGTTTGCTTCGCAAAAATTAAAGATTCCCTTAGGAGAAGCCGAAACCGACGAAAAGGACACGCTTTTGCGTCTGGAAGAGTTGCTGCATGAGCGTATCATTAACCAGGAAGAAGCAATTCGCACAATTGCCGATACTATGCGCCGCGCGCGCGCGGGCATCAGAAACCAAAAGCGTCCCATCGGTTCGTTTCTTTTTTTGGGGCCTACGGGAGTAGGGAAAACAGAGAGCGCGAAAGCTCTTGCATCCGTGTACTTCAAAGGAGAAGACAGGATGATACGGTTTGATATGTCGGAGTTCCAGGGAGAAGAAGGCATTAAAAAAATGATTGGTAGTTTTGATTCTTCCGAGCCCGGGGTGCTTGCAACGCATGTCCGCGACAACCCCTTTGCGCTCTATTTGTTTGACGAAATAGAAAAAGCATCGCGTGAGGTAATGAATTTATTTTTGCAGATTCTTGAAGAAGGATTTTTTTCCGATTCGCGCGGGGATCGTATTTCTATGCGTGAAACAATTATGATTGCGACATCAAATGCGGGAGCGTCTCAGATATGGGAACTGATTCAACAAGGAAAAGACCCGGCCGAAGTAAAAAAGGATGTTATTGATCTCATTCAGCGGGACGGCATCATCTCGCCCGAACTTCTCAACCGTTTTGACGGCATTGTCATATTCCATCCATTGACCAAGGGGCAATTGGAGCAAGTGGCGCGTCTTTTGCTTCGTGAGCTTGGCGCGCGTCTTGAAGAAAAAGATATAACGCTTGAAGTGTCGGATGCGCTTGTGAAAAAAGTTGCTGAAATAGGTTTTAATCCGACATTCGGCGCACGTCCCATGCGCCGTGCGATAGCCGACAGAATTGAATCGTACATCGCAAAGAAAATGCTTTCGGGTGATTTGAAGCGGGGCGATACAGTTCGATTTAGCGAGGCAGATATAGACGCTTTGTAGACATGAAGCACATATCTTAAACATGTCCAGCAACAAATCAACAAAGAACAACGATCGTAGTTCTCTGTTGATTTGTAATTCCACCCTCTCTCACCTCGTAGAAAATTTGTAGCGTGAAGCATATAGCAATAACCACTTCACATGCGCATGATGATATGATATAAGATACAAAGAGAATGCATATATTGAAAAAAAGGAGAATAAGCAATGATTGAAACGCAAAGTGCTGAATGCCAAACAGCATGCAAGCAATTATGGGAAGCGGCGTATCAGGCAAGCCAGAATGTAGCCGGTATGGCGAAAGGGTCGAAAAAAATTGATAGACGAATACGGGAGTTAACACGCTATGGGAATCCCGCTGATCACATTACAAAAAGAGTAATTTTTTATCGGGGCAAGCACACCGCTTATCTTCGGTACGGTCATTATGGTGACAATAATCCTTACGCGGGTATAGACATGGATATGAACTCGTCGTATGGCAATAATCCGTCTGCGGATCAAGCGCTAAAAGAATTTTTAGACATGCTTATTGATGTTGAGAAAACAAAAAATTTCTTTGATAATATAGAAACAATAGAAAAACAGAGAAGAGGTTTTATATATCACGCCCTTTTCCCTTTACGGTGTATGAGTAAGGCGCTCTATTACGCGGGTTTTATAGGTATATTCATTCCTCCGTTTTTTATAATTAGTATTATTGGTGCGGTGATACATCCGGACAAAATAGAGAGAGAACTGATGCGCCAGGAACTTGAGATTTGATTTTTATTGCCAATTTTTGTTGAGAGATAAATGTTCGAATTTTTTTTAAGCCCTACTTGCTTGCAGTGGAGAGTGGGGCTTTTTATATCCAATATGTGCAATCTCGGGTTTTGTGCAAAGCCATGGGGGCTTCATTTTTTTGATATGCTTGCTTGCAATCATGCGGTATATCCATTACAATATTTTTCATGCCCCGTATGGCAACATCGAAAGCAAAACCTTTACGTCTTATGGGGGTAACACAAAGTATTATTAGTAAAAGTACAACAAAAGGCAACCATCGAAATATATTCTGCGGTTTTACAAATAAGACGTTTCGATGTAGCCTAACGGGGTATGCAATCAAATGTGCCAACAACTGAAAAACGTCAGAAAAGGGAGCATCCTATGGAGTATCTTTTCAAAACCGTTACTGTCCCTACCCCGCGGGTGGGCGATCTTGTTGAGGGAACGGTTATCGGCAAAGAAGGCGCGCGTCTTTTTATTGATTTGGGTCCGTTTGGATCGGGCGTTGTCTATTACAGCGAATTTGTAGAAATGCGCGACGTTGTGCGCAATCTCCGCTCGGGCGACACGGTAACTATGAAAGTTCTTGCGTTGGAAAATGACGAAGGATTTGTTGAGCTGTCGCTTGCGGCCGCAGGTCAAGAAATTGTTTGGCGCGATGCCGAAACTTTGATGCGCGATAAAAAGCAATTGATACTCAAAGTGGTGGAGGCAAATAGCGGGGGACTTGTGCTTGAGTGGAAGGGAATGCAGGGGTTTTTACCGGCATCCCAGCTTCGCGTAGGACATTATCCGCGCGTTGAGGGAGGAGATAAAGATAAAATTTTGGAAGAGTTAAAAAAACTTATCGGGCAGATGCTCCCCGTGACCGTTATTTCGGCAATCCCGAAAGAGGGAAAACTTATTTTTTCCGAAAAGGGGGTTGAGTCCGAAGAAATAAAAGAAATGATTTCCAAATATAAGGTTGGGGATGTTCTTGAGGGGGATGTTACCGGCATTGTGGATTTTGGAGTATTCATAAAAATAGAAGAGGGTCTTGAGGGATTGGCGCATATTTCGGAACTTGATTGGGGGCTGGTGGACGATCCAAATTCGCTTTTCCGCGTGGGGGACAAAGCAAAGGCAAAAATTATAAGCATTAAAGACGGCAAATTTTCGCTTTCGGTAAAAGCGCTGAAGCCCGATCCGTGGCAGGAATCAAAAGAGAAGTATAAAAAAGGAGATATCGTGGAGGGTGTCGTCATTCGGTTTAATAAATACGGCGCGCTTATCTCTATTGAAGAAGGGGTGTCCGGCCTTGTGCATATTTCAGAATTTGAAAACGAAAAGGTGATGAAAGAAAAGATTGAACTCGGCAAAACCTATCCGTTCCAGATTTCTTTATTTGAACCCAATGAGCGCAAAATGACGCTCGTGTATCTCGGCGAAGGAAGAAAGCCGACCCCGACGCTTGCGGTCGGGGCTCTGACCTCGCTAGAAGCGAGCGTCGGAGAAGACACAACAAAAGTGTCACAGAAAAAAGAGCCCCTCGATGTTGCTCAGGACAAGAAAGAATAAAAATAATCCCGCATGACGCGGGATTATTTTTTTATATTTTAAGCAAGTTTTGTTTATAAATTTTCTCCCCCCCGTAACTCATGACTCATAACTTTTTACTTCTTCAAGCGCATGCGCGAGCATTTCAAAATAGAGGTTCCATCCGATTTTGTTTGCCACGCCTGATTGTTGTTTTCCTAAAATATTTCCTGACCCGCGCATTTCCAGATCGCGCTTTGCAATTTCAATGCCCGCGCCCAGATACGAAAGTTCTTCCAATATCGCAAGACGCCGTTCGGCGCTTTTTGTGATGCGTCCTTCGGTTTTCTTCTGTTTTTTATCGAGCACGCGCAGGGGGTAGAAAAAATATGCATAACTCTGGACATCGCCCCGTCCGATGCGTCCACGAAGTTGATGGGCCTGTGCCAGCCCCAAAAGAGATGCGTCTTCTACAACCAGCGTATTTACGGTTGATATATCAAGACCGTTTTCGATAATGGTGGTGGAAACGAGAATATCCAGTTTGCCTTGCCGAAAATCACGCATGACTTTAATTATTTCATTTTCGCGAAGACGGCCATGAATAACCCCAAGGCGCATATGAGGGGCAAGTGTTTTGAGGGTTTCTAAAATCTGGGGGATGTGATGGATGCGGTTGGATAGATAATAGATCTGCCCGCCTCGTTTATGTTCTTCCGTTAGCGCGTCTCTGATGACGTGTTTCGAATATGGCAACACGTGCGACAGGGGGGCTATGCGGCCGCGAGGCGCTTCTTTTAATTCCGAAAGGGGCCGGATGCCAGCGAGCGAAAAAGCGAGCGTGCGGGGGATTGGTGTTGCCGAAAGCGTGAGCGTGTCTACTGCGGGATAATTTTCTTTTATAAACTCTTTGTGGCGGACCCCGAAACGCTGTTCCTCGTCTATCAACAGAAGGCCCAGATTTTTAAATGAGATATTTTTTTGCAGGAGACGATGCGTGCCTATAACCAAATCTACAGAACCTTCGCGCATCCCTGCTACTATATGTTTTGCTTTTTGTTCCGACTCAAGCCGGGTAAATCGTTCAATTAAGAACGGCAGTTTTTCAAAGCGTTTTTTAAAAAGTTCTGCGTGCTGGTCTGCGAGCACCGTTGTGGGCGCGATGATTGCCGCTTGCTTGCCGTTTAAAAGAACGCGAAGAATCGCGCGAAGCGCTACTTCGGTTTTGCCGAATCCTACGTCTCCGGTGAGGAGCCGTTCCATTGGTTCTGGTCTTGAAAGATCCATAAAAATTTCTTCTAGGGCAATGTTTTGGTCGGGCGTTTCATCAAACGGAAACAAATCCCATATTTCTTGTTCAACGGAATCAGACGCGTACGGTATTCGTGTTATTTCGCTTCGTTTTTTATAAAGGGCCGCAAGGGTGCGCGCGAATGCGATAATGTCTTCTTTCGCTTTTTTCTTTGTCGTATGCCATAACGGTGTGCCTAGCCGGTGTATGGCGGGGGTTCTAAGTCCCAGATAAAGCGTAAGCCGTTTTGATTCTTCTTCGGGGACGAATAATCGGTCATGGGGTCCTTTAGTACGCGCGGACGCATATTCAACAACCAGATAATTATTTTCTATTTTTCTGAATATGCCTATTCCATGATCAATATGTACGACATAATCTCCTTCATGAAAATTGTGTGTCATACTCGGATGTACGGGTGAGACAACCTCTCGGTCTTTTTCAATAGAACTATATGTTCGTATGTCCGCGATTCTGTTGCCGTCAAATTCTATTGCTATCGGTTCCTCGTGATTAATAGCATGCAAAATGACGGACGCGCCTTTATGCAAAAATGTTCCTTTCGCGAGCGCAAAGAGCGTTTTTTGATATCCTATGTCGGAAAGCATGCGCAAAAATTCGCTTTGTTTAAGCACTGCGTCTTTTTCAACGATAGCGGTGTTTCTTGCGATATAGGGGTTAATAGTTCTTTTACGGATTATTTCTTTTTCTGATTTTTTCCACCACAAAGCGGGCTTTTCCAGAAATTCGGGGGTAAGCCCTGCGATAAGCGCTATAGGGTATTGATTGCTTCCTTGAGTATTCAAGGTAGATGTAGCGTATCTGAATATTCCTTTTTTTTCAAGAATGAACAGGCTGTGTTGCACTATGGGTTAAAGTCTTATATCCTAGAAGTATTATAAGATAATCTATTTTATTTATTGATATGAAAGCAATGAAATTATTTGGTCCGTTTATTGGCGCGATTGTATTTTCTCTCGTTTTTTCATGGGGGGCATTTGCGCAAACCGGAACCACCGATGGCAATACAGTCTCTCCCACACAGGTAGAGCAGGTAAAACCAGATCCCGTATCTGTTGATGTGCGGGAAGATTTTAAAGAGAAGCGCGAAGAAGCTCGTGAAAGCTTCCAGGAACAACGGACAGACGTCCGAACGAATGTCCAAGAAACGCGCGAAGAAGTTCGTACGAACGCGCAGGAAAAACGAGGAGAAATTAGTGATGCTATGCGAGAAGCGAATAAAAACGCGCGTGATATGGTAGCTGAAAAACGGGCGGAGTTTTTAGAAAAGCAAAAAATGGCGCGTGAAGAGTTTAAGACTCGTCTTGAAACGGCAAAAGAAGAAATGAAACAGCGTCTTGAAGAAAAGCGGGAAGAAATGAAAGACCGGTTGGAACGGGTTCGTGATGAGCGCAAAAAAGAGATTTTGGAGCGCATGAGCAACCGTTTAGATGAGATTAATGAGCGCATTACCGGGCACTTGCTCAAAGCGCTTGAACGTCTTGAAAACATTCTTGTCAAAATTCGTTCCCGAGCTGATCGGGCAGAAGAGGCTGGGCATGATATTACGGCAGTTGAGAGCGCGATTGCCGCGGCAGAACAGTCAATTAGCGTTGCCCGCGAAGCAATATTGGCGCAAGCAGAGAATGTATACGAAATAGACATTATTGATGAGGATACATTGGGCGAACAGGCGCGAGAAGCTATCGCCCAATTGCATGAGGATTTGAAGGCGGTACGCGAGCTTGTCCGGACGGCACACGAAGCAATAAAAGACGCGCTTGAAGCGCTTCGCGGTATTCCTCGTGTTGACGATACGAGTGATAGTTCTTCTTCTGACGATGATTCATCATCGGATGATGACAATTAATTTATTATTAAATATTTAGTATTCTATGGATTCACCACAACAATTTAACGAACAGCCCCAAGGCAACATGCCTTCCGGGCCCCAACAGCCGCAATCACAACCGCAGCCGCAACCGATCCCATCTATGCCGATGGGGGGGAGCGGCAAAAAGTCCTCTTCGTTTCTTGTCATTGTTCTCGTTCTCGCCGCTATTCTTATAATCGCGGGCGCGTGGTTTTATTTTAAAGGAGGGCTTTCCTATCCCGGGGACATGGTGGAAGACGAATTGATGATAGAGGGAGATGACACGGGCGCTGCGATAGACCTTACTGACGATACGACGACAAGCATTGAGGCAGATTTGGAGGGGACGGATTTGGGAGATATTGATGCCGAATTTGAAGAGATTAATATCGATCTTGAAAACCTCTAATCGGATTTTGTATTGTAAAAAATTCGACCCTGTTTATTACGGGGTCGAATTTTTGTTATCATAGAAACACAGACGCGCATATGCCCCGTTAGAAGTTCTCGGCAGAAAAATTTTAGAAAACCTTTCTGCAAGACGTTAACGAGGTGATATAAAAACTATATTTATTGCGATAAAGATTAAAATTATTAAACCAACCAAACTTCTAACGGGGTATGATTACCGATAGGCATCATTTTTATTTTTTCGGCAATAAAGAAATTAGCTCGTTACATGTAGCGCTCGGCCTCATTTCTTTCGGTGAGGGGCTTATTTCAATTTTTGTTCCTATTTATTTTTGGGAGCTCGGGATGCCCTTATGGCGCATACTCTTTTTCTTTTTTTTAAATTCCGTATATTTTATATGCTTGTCTTTTGCGCTGCTCCCATTGCTGCGGCGTTTGTCTAACAAGATTATGATGTTTATCAGTATTCCGTTGGCGGTGTTTTATTTTTCGGGTCTTGGGCTTCTTCCGGAATTTTCATTTCTCTTTTTTGTACTTCCGCTATTTTTGTCGGCAAGCGCGCTTTTATTCAATGTCGGCTATCATGGTAATTTTTCGTCGGTATCGGATGACGACCATATCGGGCGGGAAGTGGGGATGCGCTATACCGTTTCTTCTCTTATGCAGCTTGCAGCTCCCTTTCTCGGAGGCATGCTCATTGCGTTTTTCGGTTTTGTAAACGCGTTTTTAGTCGGTACAACTATCATGGTATTTTCAACGCTTCCGTTATTTTTGTTCCCAAAACGAAAAACCGCCTCGCAGATAGGAATAAAATCGGTTGTTCGTTTTCTGGCGCATAAAAAATTATACCCGTTTACGCTTTCAGGTATCGGGTATGCTACCGAAAAAGAGGTATTGCGCATTGTGTGGCCGCTGTTTATTTTCTTCTCTATCGGGAGTATTGAGCAATTCGGTGCGGTGATATCTTTCGGGCTGGTTATAGGGGCTCTCATTGCGCTTTTTTCAGGATTTCTTTCCGATGAAGGCAGGAGGCGTAAAGTTCTTGCGTGGTCAACGGTGCTGTATTCATTTATATGGGTACTTCGTCCATTTTTTGCAGGTCCCCTCGCCGTTATGGGGAGCCATCTTGCGGGAAGATTCGCGGATGCATCGTTAATGGTCGCGTGGAGTTCGCAATATTACAAGATTGCGCGTGCGGTTGGAGACGCAAGCTCTTTTATTCTTTCGCGGGAGGTGCTCTACCATCTATCGCGCATCGTATTTTTCCCGGTGCTGATGGTGTTTGCATTTTTGTTCTCGCAGGGGGCGTTTTTTATGGCGAGTTTTTTCGCGGCAGGCGGACTATCGCTTCTGCTTCTGTTTGCAAATAAGCTTTCTACTCGTAGTGTACGCGTATAAGATTTAGTGTTGCCGGATTGTGAGAAGATTTTTTTTGGGCGCTATCAAGCGCTCTTTTTTGAGCGAAGCTATGAGTAAAGAAAATTGTTTTTGTATAGTTTGGCTATTGAGATAGGGGTCTTGGGCAAGGGCGCGTTTGATTTGGATGGGCGCGGCACTTTTATGAGATAAGAGATAGCGGATGATTTTTGCGCGCATATATCGCCTGGATCCGTAAAATGGCGATTGTTTTGCGTATGTACTGCTTTTTTTGTTTGGATTTTCTTTGAGCGTGCCCACCATGTCCCTTCCGTAATCCATTAATGCCCCATACCATTCGCGCTTGTTTTGTTCCGGCTCTGTTCTTTTAATAAAAGGAAGGAGCTGTGCGTCTTTTATGTGTCTTTTTTGTTTTCCTTGCCCTGAGCGGTTTATCCCGAGTTTTATCGAGGGAAGTCGAAGGGCTTGCCCTGAGCAATTCGCTCCGAGTCGGGTCGAGGAGAGTCGAAGGGCGAAAAAATGGATATAGACGCGCCGGATATTCGTATCCAGGAACGGTTCGCATGTTCCAAACGAAAAACAGGCAACCGCGCGCGCGGTATAATGGCCCACGCCCGGAAGTTTTTGGAGCTCACTGGGCGAGCGGGGAAATGCGCCTTTGTGGTTTTTTTGGAGTATTGTTGCTGTGTCTTTCAAAAATCGGGCGCGGCGGTTATATCCCAGCCCTTGCCAGGTCTTGAGAATTTTTGAAAAAGGCGCCCGCGAGAGCGCTTTGAGAGTGGGGAATCGGATAAGCCATTCGTTATATTTAGGAATTACGCGGGGGATTTGCGTTTGCTGAAGCATTATCTCAGATACGAGAATATGATAGGGGTTGTGTGTTTTTCTCCAGGGGAAGTTATTTTTGCGTTTATTTGCTTTGTAGTGTTCCCAGATAATTGTCCGGAACTGTTTTGGGGTCATATTAATTAAGTGCAAAATTTAAAAATGAATTTTCCAAGCCCAAATCCCAAAGCTCCCGCCAAAAGCGCCGCTCCGACGAGCGAGCCTCGCCTTATGGGGCGGGAGGCTCGCCCCAGGGAGGCAAATGTCAAATCAAGCCCAAAATTTTAATGACAAAAATTATTTAGATTTTGATATTTAAACTTGATTTGGAATTCGGATTTATGCATTTGGGTTTAAAAATACCTTCTTTCCTTTGATATTTGTATCTTGCATTAATTGAATTGGTTCATCGCTTTTTGGTGTCCTTCGGCAATAATGGTTGCCAATATTTCATTCGTTTTTTTGAATACTTTTTTGAGTTCGTCTAATTCCTTTGGGCTGAATTTTTTAAGAAGAAAATCGGGCATTTGTTTTTGTGGCGGTTTTTTGCGGGGAGCAATGCCGATGCGTATACGGATAAAATCTTTTGTTTTTATCATGCGCATAATTGACTCAAGTCCCTTGTGTCCGCCTGATCCTCTGCCGAATGAAATTTTAAACCGTCCAAGCTCCAAATCAATATCATCATGCAGGACAACGAGGGTGCGCGCGGCTTTCACAGACATCCCCTTAACCGCATTGCCCGATTTATTCATGAATGTTTCAGGCAAGAGGCAGACAAATTTTTCCTTGCCCGCCGAAGCTTTAGCGGAGTGGGGCTTTTTTCCTCCGGAGGAGGATCCGCCTTTGGCGGATAGGATTCCTTCAGTCTTTAGCGATTGCCGTTTTTTATCCGATGTCCAATCATCAAGCTCCTGTTTTTTGGCAAACGCCATGAGCGCCATCCGTCCCGCGTTATGGCGTGTGTGTTCGTATTCATTGCCCGGGTTTCCGAGCCCGATAAGCGTATACATATTTATTCAGTATAGCAGATTTGATTTAAGATATAAGATTTAGGATGTAAGAAGACGCTACGTAATATAGCATATTGCGTAGAGCTTTTTATTTTTTTTGAGACCGCAGTACTATTTTTATACAAAACCATAATACTTCAATACTTTAAAGTATTGAAGTATTATGGTTTTGAAACTGCCTTGTTGTCTTTTATATAAAACCGGAGTTTTCGGCGCGCCCAATGGGGGCCGGCGTAATCAATGCCAATGCGCGCGGTTGCAACAATGTTTTTTGGTAAAACTTTTTCTTTTCCATCCTCAAACCATATTTTTTTTGAAATAGTAACATCCTCGCCGTAAAGTGATTTATCCAGCGCAAAATATCTGCAGAGCTTGCCCGGTCCGTTTGTTTGTGGGATGTTCGAATTATTTTCTGGCTCTATCGCGCGAATAAGAAAACATTGTGGGTGGTCTGCCGGTCCCGTAACAATGTTAAAATCCCAGTACATGCCGTACACCAAATAAATATATACATGTCCGCCCATCAAGTATTCCGCTTGATTTCGTTTTGTCCGCTTCATTCCTTGGGCATGGGATGCCCTGTCTTCGGGTCCGGGGTATGCCTCTACTTCCACGATTTTACCGCGAAGCGTTTTGCCGTTAGGCAATTTCCGCACCAGAAACTTCCCCAGTATGTTTTTTGACACGGTGAACGCGTTTTTTGTGAAAAAGTGCCGTTTGAGTCGTTCCATAAAAAATATCTTAAATCATATATCCTCAATCGTACAGCCTTTGTTCAGAATTTTGGATTTTGCCTTGTAGTTTTGAGTTTTTCGTTTTGAGCTTTTTGCTTGGTTTCCATGATTCAGAAAATTCACCGTTAAGCTTGATTTGCTTGACTCTTATGGGGTCATCATATATTCTAGTTTTATGCCAATAATAAAATCAGCAAAAAAGGCCCTGCGCCAATCAAAGAAGCGCTACGTTCGGAATCTTGCACGCAAGAGAGCTGTTCAGGGTGTATTCAAAAAGATACGCGTTTTTGTGGATGGGGGGAAGGTTGATGACGCAATAAAGCTTTTACCACAGGCGTATAAAGCGCTTGATAAAGCCGCCATGCGCGGAATTATTACAAAAAATACCGCGTCTCGCAAAAAATCTCGTCTTACAAAGCGACTACAGAAAGCGCGAGGGTAATGCGTGCGGACGCATGGTCAAAAAAAAGAGTTCTAGTTCGCCCGAAAGATTTCGGGTTTTTATTTTGTCGTCTTGCCAAAGTGTAATAAGCCATTCAAACGCTGATTCCAACTCTTTTTTAGTAAAGCGCTTGAGCGCCCAACCCGCCTTTTTGATGACAAACGGATGCATGCCCGTTTTTTTTTCTATGTCAGCGGGCGAGAGATGTTCATAGCGGGATATGGTAAGAAGATTTTTAAATTGCCAATAGAGTTTCCAGAAAATATCTTCGGGAGATGCGCCCGACAAGAGGATTTGATGATACAGTATAAATGCGTCTTTGGTTTTTTTGTCGGTTACCGCATCAAGAAGGCGGAATATATTTTTGCTGTCTTTTTGGGGGGGTGTGATGTGTTTTGCCCCGAGTATATGCAATTCAAGAGCGGTAGCGAGCATCCATTGGTTTGTCCCGTGTGCGGATACGAGCTCGTCTATCTGACGCTCGTTTATAACGGCATTTTTTTTCTCGGCCTGGGTTTTAAGCCACGAGAAGATTTTTTTCGGCGAAAGAAACGGGTATTCTTCAAATGTTTCCGACGGGACAAGTTTTTGTATTTTTTTCTGGAATACAGAGTCTATCTTGTCTTCTTGAAGAATAAGAACAACGGAATTTTCTTCTAGGTGGGGGGTTGTTTCTGTAATGATATTTTTTGCTTCTCCAAGCGAAAGAATATTTTTTGCGACAATAATTTTTTGTTCTTGGAAAAGTCCCGAATGGCGCAACGCGCTTTCAAGCGATTCCGCAGAAAAATTCTCTTCGGAGAAAGAAGAGATTGAGGAGGGAGACTTTTCAGAATAACTGCCCACCAATTCTTTGATTCGTTCTTGTATAGCGAATGTATTCGGGCCGTATACAATATGGATCATAGGTATGTTTTGTTTAAGAGGTCGTGTATTTTTTTAATAATTTCTGAAGGCGTGAAGTTCGCCTTAATAAGGAATCCAGCAACGCCGATTTCTTGCGCTTTATCAATATCTTTTTTCTCGCCGAGATTGGAAAGGATAAGTATGGGAATATCGGAAAGGCGGGGGTCTTTTTTGAGTTCTGTGACCACTGCAAAGCCGTCCATATTCGGCAAAATAAGGTCAAGGAGCATGAGATTTGGCGTTTTTGTTTTTACGAATTCAAGCGCTTCTTCTCCCGATGACGCTCCTTCTACCTGGAACCCTTCTTTTTGGATTTTGTTCATCAGAAGATTTCTCATAAACTTGTCATCTTCAACAACTAAAATGAGTTTGATGTTGTTGTTTTGTTCGGAGGATCCGGTTATTGCGCGCGCTTCTTCACCGTTCATATCCTTTTATTGTATCAGAAAATTGAGAGAATCAAGAAATGTTTTAGGCAGGCACATTTGGCGGATTGATTAGTTGATAATTCGCGAGAAATTCATTTGGAGTTTTCCCATTCAATCCGCAATGTTCAAGGTCATTGTAGTACATATTCCATAATCTAAGATAGTATCGTAAATCCTCT
>JAUYHD010000028.1 GCA_030690215.1 bacterium
TATGGCAACATCGAATGTTTCATCTATTCGTCTTGCGGGGAAGAACAAAGTATTATCGTTAAAGTAAATTTGAGGGTGAACATCGAAATAGCATCTGCGATGAAACAAGCAAGACGTTTCGATGTAGCCTAACGGGGTATGAAGAAAAAACGAATTGTTATTGTTGGTGGGGGTTTTGGAGGAGTACGCGCTGCTCTTGATTTGTCGTGTCATGTGTATCAGGATGCGGATATTTTTTTGGTGGACAAGGACGGATATCACGAATATCACCCGAATTTCTACCGGATTGCAACGACCTTTTTGCCGGAATCGCGTATCGCGCGTCCGGATACTTTTCACGAATTGCGTGATGCAATTGCGATTCCGCTTACAGAAATTATTGATACTTCAAAAATTCATCTTGTGGAAAAAGAGGTTTCGGAGATTGATCCCACACATCAGACGATTCGTTTTACGGACGGAAAAGCGCTTTTTTATGACTGGCTTATACTCGCGCTTGGTTCCGTATCAAATTACTTTGAGATTGAGGGGGTCCAGGAACACGCGCTTGAATTAAAAAGCGCGCACGATGCGCTTCAGATTCGAAACGCGATAGATGAGGTGTTTTCATCTTCCCCGAAACATACTCCTATAGACATGGTTATTGCCGGAGGAGGTCTTTCGGGGTGTGAATTAGCAGCTTCATTAGCGTGCTATGTAAAACAGTTAACGCGGGTTCACCCGCACCCGAAAGACAATATTCGTATTACCATACTAGAAGCAGGGGATGCGATTTTGCGCCAAGTTCCCTCCTCCATTCGTAGAAAAGTGGAAAAGCGCCTTAGGCAGTTGGGCGTTCGTATACTTCTTCGGAGCCGTATAACAAAAGTCACCCGCAAAGAAGTAGAGGGCATAGAAATTGTATCTCGCGAAGAACACCCGTTACGTAAAAAAAGTTCTAACGAACCAACAAATCCTTTTACGCTTCCGTATAGTATTTTTATTTGGACGGCAGGAGTAAAAGCCCACCCCATTACCGATTTTATTATTGGAGCAAAACGAAATCCAAAGTCATGTTTGCTGGTGGATGATTACTTGCGCGTTCTTCCGTTTGAAAACATATTTGCGATTGGTGATATCGCGGAATGTACGCCAGAATTTTCTGATGTGTCGCTTCCTATGACGGCGCAAGTCGCGATTTCAGAAGGACGATATGTTGCTTTTATATTAAAGCGCATCATTCATAAAAAGATGATATTCAAATACCACAAAAGAACATCGCGTTTTATTATTCCCTTAGGGTCTCATTACGCGATTGCGGAGGCGGGGTGGTTTGTAATCTCGGGGCGTCTTGGCTGGTGGCTTAAACGATTGGTGACATTTGATTATTTGACGGGGATTTTGCCATTCTGGAACGCTTTCAAGCGCTGGCGCACAAGTCACAAAGAAAGATAAGAAATGTGACTGCATTTCTTGAATTTCCGTCGCTCGCCCGCCAGAAAAGCAAGCTTTCCTGCGGGCTCGCTAGAAAGGATAATAAAAATCCCCGCAAAAAAATTTCTTGCAGGGATTTTTCTATTCGCAACTACATCGCGGCATAGGCGTTCTCTTGGACTTACATTAAATTTATGAAATATCTCTTTTTTGTTTTTCTTTGTTTTTAAAGTATATCATTGCAAAAGTCTCAATGATTGTCATAAATAATAATGCAAGATACACGGACGAGGCTTCAGTCAGCCAGAAAACTTCTTTACCGCCAAGACTTCTAAGCCACGAAAGGAATAACCCTATTGGTATGCTTACTGTCATGAATAGCAGAGCGCCGCTAAGAAAATACCATAACGCGCCAGAGTTGTGCATGGCTTTTCTTCTGGCGCTTTCTGGATTTGATAGTTTACCTTTTGTTATAAAGAACCATATCACCCCAGAAGCCAATATCAATAAGAAATAGTTCAATAATCCACCTCCTTTGAGCAGTTGATTCTTCCAGAAAAAATGGTATCATATTTTTATCTATGAGTCAAGATAAATTGGTATATTTAGATTATGCCGCGACAACCCCGGTAGATTCCGAGGTTGTTCGGGTTATGGAGCCGTATTGGCAAGATACATTTGGCAATGCCGAGTCTATCCATAAACATGGGCAAGAAGCAATGAAAGCAATTGATGATGCGCGCGAAATTATTAAAAATTTTTTGGGCGCCTCCGCCCTTCGGGAAATTATTTTTACCGGTTCTGCGACCGAAGCGAATAACATTGCAATTCAAGGAACGGTTTCACGTTTTGCGTTTCAGAACGGGAAAAAAGTTCATATCATTACTTCCGCGATAGAACATTCCTCGGTGCTTAAACCGTTCCAATATATGGAAGCGAAGGGGCTTGCAGATGTGTCGTATATACAACCCGACAGCAACGGCGTAATTGACCCGCAAAAAATAAAAGAAGCGCTTCGCCCGAATACCGTACTCGTATCTATCGGATACGCGAACAATGAAATAGGAACTATTCAGGATATTCCAACCATTGGGGAGATTATTCGTGATGATAGAGAATCAAGAATCAAGAATCCCGCCGTCGCCCCCGCTTCGCCAAGGCTACGCCGGGCGAGCAAGGCTTTGGCGGGCAAGCAAGAATCAGAAAATAAAAAATCCGGCATTCATAATTCAAAATTCATGATTCCATACTTCCACACCGATGCCGTTCAGGCGACGCAATTTTTGGAGATGGACGTAAACAAGCTCAATGCCGACCTTGTAACATTCTCCGCCCATAAGGTATATGGACCGAAGGGAGTCGGTGTTTTATACATTCGTGATGGCGTTGGTATAGAGCCGTTAATGCACGGAGGAAAACAAGAATACGGAATCCGTCCTGGAACACTCAACGTTTCATTGATTGTCGGGTGCGCGCGCGCCATTGAGCTTGCGTTTGAAAAACGGCAAGAAAACACAAAAAAAATTTTTGAACTTCGTAATTACGCCATACAGCGTATTCAGCAAGTAGCGCCGTACGCCCAAATAAACGGGTCCTTGGAGCAAAGGACTCCGAACAATATAAATGTATGTTTTCGGGGAGAAGACGGGCAATCATTATTGATTGGACTTTCAGAGAAGGGGGTGTGCGTGTCGTTGGGTACTGCGTGTGCCGCTCGTGCTGGGCAAGCATCACATGTCATTCAGGCGCTCGGGAAAACAAAAGAAGACGCGCGCGCGAGCATTCGTATTTCGTTAGGGAAACATACAGAAAAAAAAGATATTGATTTCTTCATTGACGCTCTCCATCCATTGCTTCATAATAGAAAGTAAGGACATGGAAGATCTCACAAAAACACAACTTGTTTTGTTGGTTCTCCTTGTAAGTTTTGTAACCTCAGTCGTAACAGGTATTGTTACGGCAACATTAGTTGATCAAGCCCCGACTCCCATTCGTGATACTATCCATAAAGTAGTTGAACGGGTACAAGTAGACCCAACCGAAGAGGATGAGGAGAAAGCAATTTCTACTCAGTTAGTCACTGTTTTAACCCAGGAGGATTTGGTTATTAAGCTTGTTCGCGAAAGCCAGCCCGCAATAGTGAGTATTGTCGCGACAAAAGATGTTCCTGTGCTTGAACAGGTATATATAGATCCATTCGGGGATGACCCATTTTTTGACCAATTAGTTCCTCCCGAATTCAGACAAGTTCCGCAATTACAGCAAAAGGGGACCGAACGGCGCGATGTTTCTTCGGGTACCGGATTTTTTGTATCGCGTGACGGCATGCTTGTGACCAATAGGCATGTGGTGGAAGACCGGAACGCAGATTATGTTGTTGTGCTGCATACCGGAGAACGAGTTCCCGCAAAAATTCTTGCGCGGGACCCGGTACAGGATATTGCTGTTTTGAAAGTTGAGTTGACGAATACCCCGTTTTTGCCGCTCGGCGATTCTAATGCGCTCGCTACAGGGCAAAGCGTCGTTGCAATTGGAAACGCGCTTGGAGAATTCCAAAATACAGTTTCTGTGGGGGTTATTTCGGGCCTTGGGCGGAGCGTTACAGCAGTCGGGTCAGCTTTGGGGCCGGAAGTGTTGAATGAAGTTATCCAGACCGATGCGGCGATTAATCCCGGCAATTCGGGCGGTCCGCTTTTTGACTTGTCGGGGCGCGTCATCGGGATAAATAGCGCAGTTGCTCAAAATGCAGAAAATATAGGATTTGCCCTTCCTATCAATCTTGTTAAAAAAGATATTGCCGATGTAAAACAATTTGGCGAGATTCGCTATGCTTTTCTTGGCGTTCGCTATACTACCATTACCGCAAAAGTTGCCGAAGAGAAAAAATTGCCGGTTTCATACGGAGTGTTGGTTACAAAAGGGCCGAATGGCGAAAATCCTGTGATTGCCGATTCCCCCGCGGCAAAAGCCGGGCTCACGGAAGGGGATATCATTCTTGAAATTGACGGCGTTCGGATTACATCTGATAAACCGCTTATCAATATTATTGGTCAACGAAATGTTGGCGATGTTATTCGTTTAAAGGTTTTGCGGGAAAAACAAGAAATCATGCTTGAGACAACCCTTGCGGAACGGCCAAAATCGTTGTAAAATGATGAGGACTGGTTTTGCGAATAAAATGAGCAAATTATCAGGCCACACCACCCAGCACATAACTTTATATTCGGCTATCTTTCAATATAAAGTTATGTGCTGGGTACTGAAAAATTATAATCATTAGCATTCTTTAATTTTTCGTATGCTACCATTCGGACAATTCACGTTAAAGGCGCAAGAAGCAATTCGGAGATCTCATGAATTGGCTCTTGAACGCGGTCAAAACCAGGTTGATTCGCTCCATTTGCTTGCGTCTCTCTTGTTGCAAGACGAGGGTATTGTTATTTCTATTCTTGATAAACTGAATGTAGATTCCTCATTGGTTATCGATTCTGTGTTGGACGCGCTTGATAGCACGATATCATCAGGAAAGGCAACAGCACCTTCGTTCCAAATGATGCTGACCCCGGAGTTTGGGAAAGTACTTGAGCAGGCCCACAAGATTGCTCATTCAATGAACGATGAATATATTTCAACAGAACATCTTTTTCTCGCGATGTTTGAAACACCCGGACAATCCCAGCACATGCTCGGCCATTTTCGGATTGGTAAAGATTCCGTTCGCCAAACCATTGAAGAATTGCGCGGTTCCCAAAGAATTACCGACATAGAACCCGAATCAAAATTTAAAGTTCTTGAACGCTATACGCGCAGTCTTACGCGATTAGCGCGGGAAGACAAACTTGATCGCGTTATCGGTCGGGACGAAGAAATCCGGCGAATTATGCAGATTCTTTCGCGCCGCACAAAAAATAACCCGGTCCTTATTGGAGAGGCGGGCGTAGGGAAGACGGCAATTGCCGAAGGTCTTGCGCGGCGTATCGCGGAAGGAGATGTTCCTGAAGCTTTGAAAGACAAAGAATTAATAGCGTTGGATATCGGGCTCTTGGTTGCGGGCACAAAATACCGCGGTGAATTTGAAGAACGCCTCAAGGCAATTATGCGCGAAATTGAACGCTCCCAAGGGAAAGTCATCCTTTTTATTGATGAGTTGCATACGATAGTCGGCGCGGGGGGGGCGGAAGGCGCGATTGATGCCTCAAATATGTTAAAACCCGCGCTTGCTCGCGGTGAACTGCATACTATCGGAGCGACTACCCTAAAAGAATACCAAAAATATATAGAGAAAGACGCAGCACTGGCGCGGCGCTTCCAGCCGGTATTTGTGGAAGAGCCCGCGGTTGAAGACGCAATTGCAATTCTTCGCGGTATCAAAGACAGGTACGAATTGCACCATGGCGTGCACATTACCGATGCGGCTATTGTTTCTGCGGTCAATTTATCAAGCAGATATATTTCAGACAGATTCTTGCCGGACAAGGCAGTTGATTTAATGGATGAAGCTGCCTCCGCGTTGCGCTTAGGATTAGATAGCATGCCTGAAGAATTAGAAGCGGGACGCCGCGAAATTATGCGTCTTGAAATTGAGAAAGAGGCGCTCAAAAAGGAGGACGATTCAAAATCACACCTCAAAGTAAAAAAAATACAAAGAAGTATTGATGAAGCGCGTGAAAAAATATCCGGGCTTGAACTTCGCTGGAAAAATGAAAAAGAATCTATAAATAATATTCGTTCACACCGAAAAGATTTGGACAAATTAAAGTTAGAAGCAGATCAAGCCGAACGCGTAGGAGAACTTACACGGGTTGCTGAAATACGATACGGTCGCATCCCTGAACTTGAGCGTCAATTGCGGAGCGAAGAGTCGCGCCTTAAAAAATTACAGATATCCCGAAAAATTTTGAAAGAAGCGGTAACGCCTGAAGAAATCGCATCGATTGTTGCTCGTTGGACCGGCATCCCTGTTATGCGGCTTTTAGAAGAAGAAGCGCAAAAATTAATGCGAATTGAGAAAGAATTAAAAAGATATATTATTGGGCAGGACGAAGCAATAGAGAAGGTCGCACAGGCGGTTCGTCGGTCTCGTGCTGGGATCGCAGATCCCGACCGCCCCATTGGGTCCTTTATGTTTTTAGGTCCTACGGGAGTAGGGAAAACAGAACTTGCTCGTTCCCTTGCACGATTCTTGTTTGTTGATGATAAGGCGCTGATTCGTATTGATATGTCTGAATATATGGAACGCCACTCCGTATCAAAATTTATTGGTTCTCCGCCGGGGTATGTAGGGCATGAAGAAGGGGGGCACGTATCGGAATTAATCCGGCACCGCCCGTATTCGGTAGTTCTTTTTGATGAAATTGAAAAGGCGCATCCGGAAGTCTTTAATATCTTGCTTCAGATTTTTGACAACGGGCGGCTTACCGATGCCAAAGGAAGACATGTGAATTTTAAAAATACTGTTCTTATCATGACATCAAATGTTGGGTCTGAATTTGTCCGGGAAATGGAGACTTTGGGTTTTGCGACCGAAGAGGAAAAAGCAAAAGACAAAAGCAATGAATTAAAAGACAAAATACGAAATGCGCTTGAACGGCGTTTTCGTCCCGAGTTCTTAAATCGCCTAGATGAAGTTATTATCTTTAATGCATTGACCCCCGTTGATCTTGAAAAGATAGTTAAAATCCAGCTTGAACAGGTAAAAAAACGTCTGGAGGAAAAAGAAATTACGCTCGTAATTTCAAAAGAAGCGCTTACAAGTTTCGCGAAAGAAGGATACGACCGTCATTATGGCGCCCGTCCCTTAAAGCGCTTGATCCAAAATAAGATTTTAAATCCATTAGCGGAACGGATTATTACAAATGATATTTCCAAAGGGGCGCGCGTAACAATTGACTTTAAGTATAATAATTTGACAATCAAAGCGGCAACCAAAAAGGATCTCAAAAAGGAAAAAGAGGCAGTTGTTTCAAAATAATCTCTTCTTTTGGAAGAAATAGACTTCCCTAAACCCGGCGCTATAATAGCGCCGGGTTTACCCCGTAGTGAAAATAGCATAACGCCTTTGTTGTTCAATGTGCGGATTTCTATATTTTATACCAATCCACAATGTGTAGTTTATTGTAGAGTTAACAATGAGGCGTAAGAACAACTATGCTATTTTCTGCTAACGGGGTTTACGCAAACAGCAATTTTTTATATACTGATACTGTTCATTTGCATCCCGATGTACTTTTTAATAGTTTCAAATGATGCGCAGGTGGCAGAGTGGTCAATCGCACTTGCCGGGTCATTCGACCCGGCAGGGCTGTAAACTATAATCCAATCGGATGATTGGGCAAGCGCCCTAACGGGCTACGGGGGTTTCCGCCGGAGGCGAGATCTCGCTCTCTGAGCAGACGTCCGATCATCCGATCGGGCGTCCGGTCGTATGACCGGACGAATCCATGATAATTTATGTTTTACGTTTATTTTCTTAAATTGAAAAATGATGATCTTTATAAGGGCATAACGGATGATTTAAAACGGCGCTTTGATGAGCACAAACAAGGAAGGGTTAAATCTACAAGAAATTATTTACCGGTATCATTGGTTGGTTACGAGGCATATTTATTAAAAAGTGATGCGATACGACGAGAAAAATTTTTAAAAACAACCGAAGGAAGAAGGTTGCTTCGACAACAATTTAAAGATATTTTAGAATGTAAATAGATGCGTGGGTGGGGGAGTAGCCAGCTTTAATGTGCAAATCGGAGTTCCGACCGAAGCGTCGGAGTTACATTCCAATATACTTTTTAATAGTTTCTAATGTGGGCGGATGGCAGAGTGGTCAATCGCACTTGGCTGTAAACCAAGCGCCCTGACGGGCTACGGGGGTTCAAATCCCTCTCCGCCCACATTAGAGATGGTAATGAGTATACGGGTTCGCCCAATCAAATGATTGGGCGTCCGGTCGGATGACCGGACGAATCCCTCCCCACGCATTGCGAAAGATTAATTTGTGGGTCTATTCAAAAAATAGTTTAAACTGCCAGGGTAGTTCAGTGGTAGAACGCTTTCTTGGTAAGAAAGAGGCCGGGAGTCCGATTCTCCCCTCTGGCTCACGGTGTTGAATTTTATATCAATATAATGTAGAGTTACGGCATGGCAAAAGCAAAAGAAAATTTAATAAAAATGAAATGCGAGAGTTGCGGTAGGGTGAACTACTGGTCTCATAAGAATAAACGTAAAGTTGAGCGCAAAATTGAGCTTAAAAAGTTTTGTAATTGGTGTAAAAAACGAACTATCCATAAAGAGGCAAAAAAATAGTTTTTGGCATCCTGAGTAAAGTCGAAGGATGCAAAAAACGGACAAGCCACAAAGAAACGAAAAAATAAAAAAGACTCTCGCGAGAGAGTCTTTTTGTTTTAAGGTAAAAGCTTTGATATATCCGATCCGAACGCAAGAACGAATAGACAAATCATTCCTACAAAAAGAGCTGTTTTTATCATAGTTCCGTAACGAGCCATAAAAACAGGCCTTCTTCTGTGTAGCACCGATAAAAAAATTTGTCCTCCATCAAGCGGGAAAAGGGGCAACATATTTATAATCCCAAGATTTATCGAAATAAACGCTCCAAAAAGTAGCCCATAAGAATAAGCATTTATTTTTGCGACGAGCATTCCTATTCCGATTGGACCCGCGACACTTTCTCCTATGGGGAGGGTTGTTAGATTATAGATAATAAAAGCCAATACAGAAAATCCGAGTATTGGCACAATATATCCTATTACACGGGGCAGTTTCCATAGACATAACCCTATCCCGGATGATGCGAGACATAAAAGGAGCGGGACGGGAGCGATTACATTCCCCCGAAATGCAATTAATAGGGAAAATATCCCAACAAGGAACCCCGTATAAAGAAAATTCATGGCAATGCCGCCGACAAAAATATGTTCGTATTGTTTGTTCCCTATAAAATTATCCATTGGTTCTGCTGGTTTTACAAAAGCACCCAACGGGAACAGCCGGACGGTTATAGGAGTATCACCAAAAAATTTTCTGCATCGGAAAGACAGTAATTTAGGACCAACGCCAAGAATGCATATTTCTGAGATTGCCACCCCGTAGTGCCTCATCAGTATTGCGTGTCCAAGCTCATGTACTGCTATTGCTAGAATAATAAGAACTATCGTGAGTATAATAGGCATATGCCCCCCAGACCAGTCTATTTTAAAGGAACAACAATTGTGGTAATATTATCAGAAAAGGATTTTTTTTCAATACAGACGGGAACAATATACGTCTAGATATATATATTTTGGGAGTTTAGTTAAGTGGTATAATGGCTGTCTCCAATCCAGCCCTTTCTAGGGGGGTATGGTTCAATGGTAGAACGTTGGTCTCCAATCCCGCCCTTTTCATGGGAGTGTCGTTCAGTGGTAGGACTCTGGTCTCCAACCCAGCCCTTTTATATGGGAGTTTAGTTAAGTGGTATAATGGCTGTCTCCAATCCAGCCCTTTCTAGGGGGGTATGGTTCAATGGTAGAACGTTGGTCTCCAAAACCAAAGATCAGGGTTCGATTCCTTGTGCCCCCGCAGAAAGAGCTGGACGATTCCCTCAACTCCCGTATTAAGTAAATAAAAATTGCTATCCGTTATGGGCAGCAATTTTTATTTTGTTGAGTGGGGATGAGGGAATCGAAGGGTATCCCAAAATCGTAAACTGCTTTACGATTTTGGGAACCCGGGCTCTGGGTGAGAAATTTTACCTGTGCGAGTACGCACGCGCAAAATTTTGAAGGAAGAGGATTCCCTCAACTCCCGCAAGAAAAGGGCTGGGCGAATCCTGGCACTCCCGCCAAAAGGGCGGGACGATTCCTTGTGCCCCCGCAGAAAGAGCTGGACGATTCCCTCAACTCCCGTCTTCGCCCGCCATAGCGGGCTTCGACTGGCAAAGCCCGTTGGAGTCTGCGACGGCGGGAGATCCGTCTATATAGATATGTATTGTGTTAAGGGGCGGGCGGTCCGCTTTGTAAAATTAAAGTATCCCGTACAAATGGGGTATTTTAATTTTTATATGCAGCATGAGAACGCGCGGGATCGGTATTCTATTGCAGAAAAAATAAAAATACTCTTTAATCAATGTATGATTCTTATTCTCCACAATATACGCAGTATCTATAATGTCGGCTCCATTTTTAGAACCGCTGACGCGCTTGGTATAGTAGAAAAAATATATCTCTGCGGAATAACACCCGCACCTCTAGATGAAATAGGGAAGTATAAAAGTGCGTTTATAAAAACCGCGCTTGGTGCAGAAAAAATAATCCAATGGGAAAAGAAAAAGTCAGCAGTTTCTCTTATCAAAAAACTTAGGAATGAAAAAAGAAAATGGAATATTATTGCGGTAGAGCAAGCAAAAAATTCTATCCCATACTATACTCTGAATGTCAAGAATTCCGGATCTGACAATTTTGTTTTAATTTTTGGAGAAGAAACAAAGGGAATCCCAAAAACGATACTAAAAATTACAGATAAGATAATTGAGATACCAATGGCGGGTAAAAAAGAGTCATTGAATGTATCAACCGCCTTCGCCATAGTTTCTTTTTTTATAAAATACAACTATATAAAACATTGATATGTATATAGGAGAATCAACTATATTTTATATGCTTTTATAATGTTTGTATTTTTTACTCAAATTAAACGGCTAATATAATTTATAGCCGTTTTTTAAAACAAAAAAGTCTCTTCCGGGCAGCTTTTGTATATATGCCCGCTCAAGAATAACTCTTAAGGAGATAATTCATTTTTTGAGCGAGGCTCGCTCCATCCTAAAGATGCGGGCGGCCCGCTTGGTCTATAGAAGAACCTTACAATAGGATCCTTATTTGGCATGTATAAAAATTACCGTAGGCAAGTTTGTCAAAAAGATTATTTAACCTTATAAAATTCACCCCGTATTTATAAGGTTTATCAAGAATATATTTTTTTATTGTATTTTTGATAAGTTTTTTGTTTTCTTCAATTTTCTTTTCAACCGAGGGCGTGAGTGCCGGTTTTTGTGTGATGCATTGTGGCAGTATAAAATATATTTTCTTCTTTTTTCTGGGAGATTTTTCTTTGTGTCGGCATTTATTTTTCTTCAGAAATCTCTTATCCACAACGATAAGAGGTTTTTGTTTTTGTAAGCAATTTTTAGGTTCTAAACTAAAAGTAATGATAAATGCATACTTTCTCGCATTCTCGAGATCACGAGATTTGTTTTGAAAGGGACATGAATTTGCCCACAAAAAACAATCTTGTGATCACGAGATATATTTTATTTGTAATGCTTTCTCGATAGGGGATGTTATAAAAAAAATTAGCTTATGTATCTTTTTGGGGGCGCGTGTATATGTCTCAGAATATTTTTTAAAAAATAGTTCTTTTTTTGTAACCCTTTCTCGCACCTTTTTATATAAAAATTTTGCCCTCGGTCATTATGAGATATTTTGTCAACAAAAAACCTGCAAAAAACAAAAAATTAGAATTATCTTTGTCACGAGAACCTCTGCAAAACTAAAAAAGGCCACATTCCATAACAAATCACATGAAGGAAGAATTTGTCATCATAGAAAATAAGAAATATATACCGCTTCGGGCCGCCGCGAAGCTTACCGGCTATGCGAAAGACTATTTAGGACAGCTTTCTCGTGGAGGGCATATTGAGGCGCGCAGGTTAGGTAGGGCGTGGTTTGTTTCGGAAGAGTCTGTTTTAGCTTATAAGTCTATTTCGTTAGGCCAGCTTTCTCTAGAAAAGAGCCCGAAACAAGCGCAAGGCGCTTTTAGACCCTCGGAGGCAACAAAAGAGTTGTTTGCGCTTCCCCTGAAGGGCGATGAAGGCAAAGAGCCAGTGCTCCCTCAAGAAGAGGCTCCACGAAGAATTGGGATTATTTCGCATGGTGATATTAATGCAATTCATAAAGCACGTGTTCCTCGCCGAGTGGCGCTATATGATTTATTCAAACAAAAATGCTCCGTATTTTTTATTGGTTTTGTTTCGTCCGCAAAAATAAGGGTGGGATTTATTTTATCTCCCAAAAAGCGTTTTAAAATAAGGCAATCTCGCATTGTCTCCTGGGTAGAGATAAAAGACATTTTTTCTTCCCCTTTCCGTTTTTTGAGAGAGTTTTTAATCAAAAAAAAGTCTGTTCTCGCGGCACAACATTATTTTCTTGTTTCTACCCGGTTTCGCTTTATTTCCGTTGTTTTATTGATGTTTTTGGTTGGTTTTTGGATCGGGGACGCGCGTGATTTTCTTGGGAATACGGCGCTTAGAGGGATTGCAAAAGCTCGGGATGTTAATTTTTATGAACAATTTCATGACTCCGGGAAAAGCGTAAAGGGATTTTTTGCAGGACGATGGGAAGAAAGGACCGAAAGCATAAAAAGAGGTAGTAAAACAACACAATCTCGCGCCTATAGTTTCGTGCGGGAGTTTGGTTTTAATGATTATGCCGTAATAAGCGATATTTTTGTTGAAAATATAGGCGGATTTTTGCTTCGTGGCTATAATAACGTATCTTATATCCTTAAAAACTCCGATGAAATAATAGAATCTCGTGTGATCTCGTTTATACGAGATAATGATAAAACATGGGGTTTTTATAGTGTCGGGTTAAAAAATCTTGTCCGTTTGCCTGCGGCATCAGTAGAGGGGGGCGACAGATTTATAAATGTTTTTTCTGAAGGAATGCGCTCTGTCGTCCCGCGGATAGTCGCCAATTATGATTTTTATCTGCATGACGTTGCGCATTACATTCGTTCGCTTTTTACGCCTGATGTATCAAAAACGGAGCTTGTGTTTAATTATGGGGAAGAATTTGATATTTTGCGACATGAGTTTGAGCAATTAAAGAAATCGGGGTTCACTATTGAGCGAATTATCACGGAACCCAATATTATAGAACGAACCATTTTGCGAGAAATTGCAGGTATTTCTGAAGAAGACCTTCATAACCGTATACAAATTTTACGAAATGAGCTTTTACAGGAATTAGCGCGTCTTAATCAGCTTATTGCGGGACGTGTAGACTCAAATACTCGTATTATTCAGTTGACTCAAGCAATACATGAATTAGAAAGTGTAACGCTCACAAATGTAACGGTAAACGGCATAACGGGACTTACCGATGCTGATATCCCCAATAATATTACCGTGAACGGGTACTTAGAGCTTACAGGAGGGACACTTACGGGGAATCTTATTGTAACGAGCCCCGCGCGTATAGGAGTTGGGACAACAAGTCCATTTGCGGATATTTCTGCGGCAGGTCTTATTGCGGGTGATTATTTTTATAGCGCTTCAACAACTGCGACATCCACGTTTAACGGAGGTATTCAGGTTCTTTCGCTTGATGTAACATCAACGGGTGCAACATCAACATTCGCAAACGGCATTCAATTAACGTCCGGATGTTTTTTACTTGCTGATGGAAGTTGCGCGGGTACGGGTAGCGGTGGATCGGGAACAATCAATCCAGGCACAGTTGACCGCTTAGCATATTATTCAGGAGCAACCACCATTGATTCGGCATCTCTTCTTTCTATCAACAATACCGAATCAGTCTTCGGATTTGGAACGACGACGCCTTCGTATAATTCAGTGCTTACAATTGGGGCGACCTCAACAGTTTCAGATATCCTCACGCTTAAAGGATTAACATCGCAGACAGGAAGTGCGTTAACAATCCAAGACTCTGCATCAACAACCTTGTATTCAATCATGTCAGACACAGGTACGACGACGATTGCGTTCAATACAAACGCAACGACAACAATCAATCAAGCGGTCAATTCATTCAGCATCGCTCAATACACGACCACAGACCCCCCGATATTTTCAATTGACGGACTCAATCAAGTAGTTGGCATTGGGACATCCACGCCTGATACCAATTCAGCCCTTTCGGTTCAAGGCAACGCGCTTATTTCAGGAACAACGACAGTGAATGGATTGATTGCATCAAGCTCCGTGTTTCTTGCAACAGATGGCAATGCAAATGTAGGCATCGGAACATTCTTGCCGCAATATACACTTGATGTAACAGGAACGATTCGCGCGACACAATTAGCAAATTTTGATTTAGGATTTATTTCATCGGCATCATCAACCGTAGACAATGCATTAACCATTTCAGGAGCACTGTCCGCGTCATCCACCCTTGCAGTTGCAGGACTTTCAACATTTGACTCCGGATTTATTTCCAGCGCATCTTCATCAGTTACAGACATCTTCAATGTAGGAGGCGCGCTTTCTGCTTCCTCAACCCTTGCTGTTTCGGGGCTAGCCACCTTTGACTCCGGATTTATTGCATCCGCTTCTTCATCAGTTACAGATATCTTCAATGTAGGAGGAGCATTATCAGCTTCTTCAACTCTTGCGGTTGCAAGTCTCGCAACCTTTGATTCGGGGTTTGTGTCTGCTGCGTCATCCACCGTAGTCGGTCCATTCACCGCATCTGATCTCTACGCATCTTCAACCCTCGCGGTAGGAAGCGATGCCTTTGTTGTAACCGCGGGAGGCAATATCGGCATCGGAACAACTACGCCGACAGAATTCTTCACGGTTGACGGAGATGCCTTCATCACCGGCTCAACCACATTACTCGGCACAACAACGGTTCAAGGATTAATCGCAACCTCAACCATTCATGTCAGAGGAAGCGCGACATCAACCATTGACGGCGGACTTGATGTCGGAGGACTCCGCATCACGTCAAGCGCGGGAGCGATTGAATCGTTGTCGCTTTCAACCTCAACATTTGCAAATGGGATTACGCTTACTGAAGGATGTTTCCAGTTATCAGACGGCACATGCGCGGGCACAAACGCAGACACTGTTGACGGTCTTACTTCCGCAGACTTTCTCCGTTCAAACGCATCGGATGAATTTGAAACAGGGAACACATTAACCATTACAGGAACATTAGACAGCAATGGAGACATATCCATTGAAGACACCGATATCGCATTTGACGGAGCAAGCACCAACTTCACCACCACAGGAAATTTCTCAATCAATACGAGTCAGTTCTTCATCAATCAAGCAACAGGGTTTACGGGGATTGCAACAGTAACTCCATCAGCGCTTTTCTCTGTCCAAGGCGATGCGTTGATTTCAGGAACAACAACAATGAATGGGTTGATCGCGACAGGAACTGCATTATTGGCAATAGACGGAGGGAATGTGGGGATTGGAACTGCGAGCACAAATCATAAACTGACTATTCTCGGAGACGGCATAGTGGGTGCTCAAAATAACGAGGTTCCGGTTGACAATAATACCGCTTATGCAGCAAGAATAACCGGAGATACATTTGCCAGACTTCTTATCCGTGGAGATGGCCGTATGCAGTGGGGGCCGGGAGATGCAACTCAAGATATTTTTCTGGAGCGCATAAGTGGTCCTAGTCTTGCTATCACTGGAGGCAATATCGGTATCGGGACAACATCCCCGTCATTTAATTCAACGCTTACTATTGTCGCAACATCAACCGGATCAGATATTGAACCGGACATCCTCACTCTCAAAACGCTTGTTGGTCAGGATGGCAATGCCCTTGTTGTCCAGGACTTCGCTTCTTCAACTCTTTTCCTCATTAACGCGTCAGGAGGATTGGCTGCTTCGGCATCAAGCACATTTTCAGATAGTCTGAATGTCACGGGTGCCATCTCCGGTTCTTCAACGCTTGCAATCGCGGGGCTTTCAACATTTGATTCCGGATTTATTTCATCCGCTTCCTCAACCGTTGTCGGTCCCTTAACCGTGTCTGACTTGTACGCATCTTCAACCCTCGCAGTCACCGGAGCTTCTCAACTCTTTTCAACATTCGATGTATTAGGCGGGGGACTTTCAACATTGTCCGGAGGATTTGTTTCGCAAGCATCTTCAACCATAGACAACACCCTCACCGTGTCAGGAGCACTGTCCGCGTCATCCACCCTTGCAGTTGCAGGACTTTCAACATTTGATTCCGGATTTATTTCCAGCGCATCGTCAACGGTTACAGATGTCTTCAATGTAGGAGGAGCATTATCAGCTTCTTCAACGCTTGCTGTTTCGGGGCTTGCCACCTTTGACAATGGATTTCTTTCGGCTGCCTCATCCACCGTGTCAGGAGACTTTACGATCGGACAAGGGGGACTCGGCATATTCCAGTCAGGGTTCATCTCGCAAGCATCGTCTACTGTTGTTGGCGATTTCCGCGCGCAAAATCTCTACGCCTCTTCAACGTTGGCGGTAGGAAGCGATGCGTTGATAGTTACTGCGGGAGGAAATGTGGGGATTGGAACGGCGGCACCCGGTTCTCCTTTAGAAATTATTAAAACCGGCACAGGCGCGCAAATCCCCCTTACTATAAGAAATGATCAAACAGCAGCAGCTGATGTTGGGACTAATTTTAGATGGGCTGGAAGTGGCGATACGACAATGGGGAGCATTGTAAATGCTTGGGAAGGAGCAGCGACTACGGATGCTTACACCGCTTTTTACACAAGAGGGGGGAACACCAACACGGAAAAAGCAAGAATAACGAGCTCTGGTAATCTAGGCATTGCCACCACAACTCCCGCATCCCTCTTCTCCGTCCACGGCGATGCGTTCATCGCAGGCACCACAACAGTTAAAAGTTTATTTGCCACTTCAACTATCGTTGTTGAGGGTGCTGGCACATCAACATTTACGGGAGGCATCTCTTCGGGAGGACTGCAAATCACAAGCACCGCGGGAGCAATTGAATCACTTTCCAATTCAACAAGCACATTTACAAACGGCATCGATCTCATTGACGGTTGTTTCTCTATTGGAGGCGCCTGTGTTTCGGGAGGCGGAGGAGGAACGGCAAACCCGGGAACCGCTGACCGTCTTGCCTACTACAGCGCCTCAACCGTTCTTGATTCCGCAAATTCATTGGTGGTAGATACAGGCGGAGGACTTATTCTCGCCGCCTCCTCATCCGTTGCCTCAAACTTCTATGTCCAAGATTTATTCCAAGCATCAAGCACCGCGTTATTTGCAGGCCTTACAGAATTTGATTCAGGATTTATCTCACGTGCCTCTTCAACGGCAACAACATTCAATGCCCAAGACCTCTACGCATCCTCAACATTCGCGGTCACCGGAGCTTCTCAACTCTTTTCAACATTCGATGTATTAGGCGGGGGACTTTCAACTCTTTCCGGAGGATTCGTATCGCAAGCGTCTTCCACCGTAGTCGGCCCATTCACCGCATCTGACTTGTACGCATCTTCAACATTGGCGGTAGGAAGCGATGCCTTTGTTGTAACCGCAGGAGGTTCTATTGGCATCGGAACAACTACGCCGACAGAATTCTTCACGGTTGATGGAGACGCGTTCATCACCGGTTCAACCACGATTCTCGGAACAACAACGGTTCAGGGATTAATCGCAACCTCAACCATTCATGTCAGAGGAAGCGCCACCTCCACCATTGACGGCGGACTTGATGTCGGAGGCCTCCGCATCACAAGCACCGCGGGAGCAATTGAATCGCTTTCAAATTCAACAAGCACATTTGCAAACGGGATTACGCTTACCGCGGGATGTTTTCAATTAGTAGACGGCACGTGTGCGGGCACAAACGCAGACACTGTTGACGGTCTTACTTCCGCAGACTTTCTCCGTTCAAACGCATCGGATGAATTTGAAACAGGGAACACATTAACCATTACCGGAACATTAGACAGCAATGGAGACATATCCATTGAAGACACCGATATCGCGTTTGACGGAGCGAGCACCAACTTCACCACCACCGGAAATTTCTCAATCAATACGAGTCAGTTCAATATTATTCAATCATCCGGATATGTCGGCATCGGAACAACAACACCGACAGAATTCTTCACGGTTGACGGAGATGCCTTCATCACCGGCTCAACCACATTACTCGGCACAACAACGGTTCAAGGATTAATCGCAACCTCAACCATTCATGTCAGAGGGAGCGCTACATCAACCATTGACGGCGGACTTGATGTCGGAGGCCTTCGCATTACGTCAAGCGCGGGAGCGATTGAATCGTTGTCGCTTTCAACCTCAACATTTGCAAATGGGATTAAATTAACTGCAGGAACGTTTCAATTTCCAACAGATATCTGCGCGGGATTTGCCAACGGAGGAGTGCTTGTTACCGATACTGACGGTGGCATTATC
>JAUYHD010000004.1 GCA_030690215.1 bacterium
AGTAAGTACTTAAAATCGCAAGGGATTTCGAACCTCCGTTTGGCCGCGCGCGAAGCGCGCGGAAACCCCATTTTGCCGTATGAGGCGGCGCAACGCGCCGCCGAATTAGTCGGGGAAAAATCTGAAAGTTTGATATTGGTGGAATTATACGACTCCGCTCGAACATTTTTTGAACGGAACGCTGACTGATTGTCGCGCTTCGCGCGACTGAAACGAATCCTGACGCTCGGGCGGGCAAAAAGGAAGGGGGTTGGGGGTAAGGAATTTTTGCCCGCCCTCGCTTTTCCGCCGCCGCCGAATTTCGTATTTCGCTTTGCGAAATGCGCCGCCTGTTTACAATTTTTATTTTTTGGTGTAGCATTAAAGTAGTTGAATGGGAATATTACTGATACTTTAATTCTACTACTACGATATTAGTATGTCAAACATTACAAAAACACTTAGAAAACTTAGAGAAGCCAAAGGGTTATCCCAAGAGAAATTGGCGAGATTGGCCGATGTCGCCAATAATACAATTATCAAAATTGAAGCTGGTAAAAACCAGAATCCAACGCTTGAAACCTTAAAAAAAGTATCCCAAGCGTTAGGTGTTAGCGTTGATGATTTAATAAAATAATTTTAAAAAATATGGAAAATATTGAACAGAAAAATGATGTCAGCCAAATAAAGAAACCAGTCCGTTTTGGCGTGTGGGATTGGATTGTGTTGATTGGCGCAATGATTATGTTGCCAGGGGGCGTTTTAACAATAATAGGCGACGGTTTAGTTGTGATTCTTTCTGGTAAAGTTGATAATTTTCCCCAATTAGCAGCTGGATTGTTTTGGATTGCTATTTCTGCGTGGGCATTAAAATTAAAATTGAAAAAATTTAAAGAGACAAAAACCGCTAAATCATACAAAATCTTGACTATAGCCACATGGATAGTCGCCGCTTTAATTTTAATTCCAACGATTTTTTCAATTTTTACGGCCTATAATAATGCCAAAAAAGAAAATAGTTTAAGCCCAGCAGAACAACAAGTAGTTGATTCTTTTTTGGCAAAAAGTACCGAACTCCAATCGGTAAATGAGCAGGTAAAGTTAACCACCATAGCTTTGCTTAATATTGAGGATAACGACCAATATAATAAAAAATCTTTGGAACTATTAAATTACGCGAGCGCACTTCAAATAAAATTAGACGACTTACAAAATTTACTTGTTAAAAATGTCGATGTCTTTCAAGACGATTCCAGCAAAGAAGCTATGCGTATACTCAAAGAAGTTTTTGATTTTCGTAGTGAACATAATCAAAAATTGATTGAATTGGCAGAATTGGGCTCGCGTATAGATTTTAGCAATGAAGCGCAAGCAACAAAATTTCTTACAATCGCAAACGAGTTAGAAGCCATTGAAAAACGTCTGCCCGATGTAGAAAAAAAGTTTGTTGACGCTATTGGACAGTTAGATCCAAAAATTAAAGACCAAATTCAAGCACAATTAGAACAGAAAAAACAACAAAACCAAGAATTATTAAAAAATTCTGGCTACACTGAATAATAATGGACGACATAGAACTACAAAAACGAAATTTACTAATGGAAACGCAAAGATGCGCGGAACTTTTCAATTCGCAAATTTTTACCAATCATCAGATTTTTACTCAATCCGCTTTTATTGAAATTTTAGTCCGACTAAATTATCTCCTTCAAGAATTGAGTAAAAAGAATACCAGAATAATTTGGGCGGACGATGTTCAAATTGATCAAAATATCAAAGATATTACAGATTTAGTAAATAATTTGCGAAACGCCGCTTGTCATAGTGACAGCCCGAGAAATTATATCAGCAACTCAAGTATAAAATTTGTTTTTAATACTTTTGTCGGAAAGTGTCCGAATGCAGTAAAGATTGGAGAAAATATTTCGTTAGGCAACGAATATCAGGACGATATCGCTTTCTATTATGGGGATAAAAGAATTTATCTTGTTAGGCATATTAAAAGATTATTGGAAGAGTTGCCTAACGAAATTAACAAGTTAAAATAGATAGGCGGCGCGCCAGTTTTACTGGCACGAAATTTGGCGGCGGCGGAAAAGCGAGGGCGGGCAAAAATTCCTTCCCCCCAACCCCCTTCCTTTTTGCCCGCCCGAGCGTCAGGATTCGTTTCAGTCGCGCGAAGCGCGACAATCAGTCAGCGTTCCGTTCAAAAAATGTTCGAGCGGAGTCGTATAATTCCATATAGAAAAAAGAGGGGGTTCCTGCTTTTTGCTACGGGACAAGCAAAATCGTGTGAGGCAACTCGTGGGAGTTCGACTCTCCCCTCCAGCATTTTGTACAGAACAAGCAAAATCGTGTGCCGCAAGGCATGAGGGTTCGTCCGATCATTCGATCGGACGCCCAGTCGAATGACTGGGCGACTCCCACCTCAGGCATTTGTTTTGTAAGAAATATATAATTTGATATCCTAGAGACAATGCAACCGCAACAATCAAACAGCGTCTTTCTCGTTGAGACAGAAAAGATAGTCCCGAACCCGCATCAACCGCGCCATGAATTTGACGAACGAAAACTCAAAGAACTCGCAGACTCAATCCATGCCTACGGCATTTTACAGCCTCTTGTTGTCATACGGAAAGAAAAGGAAGTCCCCACCGGAACGCAGGTGGAATACGAACTTATTGCAGGAGAACGCAGACTGCGGGCAGCCCGCCTTGCGGGCATATCACAAGTGCCGGTTATCATCCGACAGGACACGCCCGAACAAGTTAAATTAGAATTAGCGCTTATAGAAAACGTCCAACGCGAAGATTTAAATGCAATAGACCGCGCAACAGCGTTTAAACAATTGATGGACGCTTTTAAACTTTCCCAAAAAGATATCGCAAGCCGAATTGGCAAATCGCGCGAATTTATCGCAAACAGTATACGAATCCTAACACTTCCTGACTATATTAAAGACGCGCTTGTTCAAGGGAAAATCAACGAAGGGCATACCCGTCCGCTGTTAATGCTTTCTGACAGGCCTGAAGCGCAAGAACGAATGCTCCAAGAAATAATCCTAAAACATTTAAGCGTCCGGGACAGCGAAAAGCTCGCGCGCCGGGTCGCCTACGATCGCGCCCGCAAAAAAGATGACATCCCCGATCCCAACATGCGCACGCTTGAACATATGTTATCGGAAGCGCTTGGAACCCGCGTATCCATTGAACGCAAAGGACCGGGAGGCAGAATAGCAATTGATTTTTTCTCTCCTGAAGATCTCCACACGCTTCTTACAAAAGTAACAAATCAAGATGTCCCCAAGCATATAACTACATTGCCCGACCCGCTTGCGGCATTCGATGAATTCGCAAAAGAAAAAGAGGATGCGAGCAAACCGATCCCCCCGGAAACAAAAAACGAACAACCACCATCCGAGGATATCCCAATAAACCAAAGTAAAGCGGATGATGAAGATCTAAAAAACTTTACCGTATAATCCCCTCCTTCTATAATGAGGGGATTATTTTTTCCCTCCTGTTTGTTTGCGTTCTGCTATCTTCACCGACTGAACTCCTTTTACTCGCTTGATGCGGCCTCGTATCTTTTGTATCTCATCTTTATTTTGGGGAACAAAATTCACCCGTATAGAAGCGAATGGCGTATTGCGCCCAACATGGCTTTCGATGTCTTTGATGCTTACGCCGGAAACGGCAATCGCGGCAGAGACATCCTTAAGGATACCGACACGGTCTTCAACCGTGATATCTATTGCTACTTCTGCCGCCCGGGTCTTTCCTCCGAAAGTTTCGGTCTGTTCGCGCACAAACCGGCGAATATGATTGCGCGCAAGAGACGTTTTTACAAATTCAAGCCACTCACGCGACGGATGCTGATTTTTTCGCGTTACAATCTCAACTACGTCACCCGACTGCAACTCGTGATCAAACGACACCATTTTCCCGCCTACCTTTGCCCCTGCCGCGTGGTCTCCTATTTCTGAATGAATGTGGTATGCAAAATCAATCGGAGTTGCTCCTTCCGGCAGATCAATAACATCACCCTTAGGGGTCAGCACAAAAATCCTGTCTTTAAAAAAATCTATCTTAAGCGATTCCAGAAACGCTTCGGAGTCAAATTTGCTTTTTTGGAAGGTCCCCTGCCATTCCTGGAGCTGGCTTACCCAGGCTAATTTTGGATTTACCTGTGAACCGGATTTCGGCTTGCCCTCATGTTCCCACGCCCAATGCGCCACAATCCCGAACTCCGCTTCTTTGTGCATCTCAACTGTCCGTATCTGGAATTCAACAATCTGCCCGTCTATGCAAAATACGGTTGTGTGGAGCGACTGGTACCCATTCGGCTTCGGAAGCGCAATATAATCTTTGATGCGTCCGGGAAGCGGTTTCCAATGTTTGTGAATAACGCCCAACACGGCGTAGGCATCCTGGATGTCGTTAATAATGATACGGACCGCCACTAAATCAAACATGCGATCCCAATCCATGTCATAGCGCTGAAGCTTTTTCCATAAGCTGTAGTAGTGTTTTGCGCGAGCGTGAATTTCCGCCGAGCGGATTCCTTCGCGCGCAATTTCTTTTTTGATAATGGGAATAACGCGCGCCAAATACATTTCGCGGCCGGGCAAACGTTTTTTTATTTCCTCTACAACCCACCCGTATTCTTCCGGGTATACATATTGAAAAGCGAGGTCCTCCAATTGCGCTTTTATCTCTCCCATACCAAGACGGTCCGCAATGGAAGCATATATCTCAAGTGTTTCTCTCGCGATACGAAGGCGTTTTTCAGGGAACGGAAGCGCGCCAAGCGTTTCCATATTATGAAGCCTGTCGCAAAGCTTGATGATAACAACACGAATATCTTCGGCAACCGCAAGAAACATTTTACGCATTGATTCAATAGTGCGCTCAACGCCGTGATATTTAATTTTATCTACTTTTGTAACGCCATCTACTAAAAAAGCTATATCCTCGCCGAAATCTTTACGAATATCTTTTAACGAAACGCCTTTGTCCTCAACCGTGTCATGCAACAAAGCCGCTGCAACGGTGCGCGCATCCATACCGATGGACGCAACCTTGAGTGATACCGCGACCGGGTGCAACACATAATCATCGCCCGAATGCCTCTTCTGTTCGGCATGCGCTTCTTCGGCATACAAAAAAGCATCCTCAAGGAGCTTGAGGTCTTTTTTGTTAAAATCATATTGTGAGAGATTTTGTTTATATTCCTCCCATGTCATATTATTCGTCCTTTGAAGGCTGTTCTACTTTATATTTGCACTCTTTGTTTGAACATGTAACGCCATTTTTGAGCCCGACAAGAGCGCTCTTGCACTCGGGGCATAATTCTCCCGTCGGTTTCTGCCACACCGCAAAGTCGCATTCGGGATAGCGCGAACATCCGTAAAAGATCCTTCGCTTTCGGGTGCGCCGTTCCACAACATCTCCTTCCTTGCATCGCGGGCATTTGATACCAAGCGGTTGCGGAGGCAATGCTTTTGTAAATTTACATTCGGGAAAACCGGAGCACGAAATAAACCGTCCGAATCGTCCGTGCCGTATCATTAATTGTTTTGTACATTCGGGGCACATCTCATCAATAGCTTCAGTCATATCTTCTTTTGCCACCGTTTCGTATTTTTCTTCAAGAACTTTCGCAAACGGCTCATAAAAATCTTTAATGAGGCCGCGCCATTCTTTACCTCCTTCGGCAACTTCGTCCAATTTTTGTTCCATATCCGCGGTAAACTCAATATCAACAATCTGCGGAAAATGTTCCACCAAAAGAGCGTTCACCTTGCTCCCTATCTCAGTGGGCTCAAACTGCTTTTGGTCATTTCGTAATACGTATCCGCGATCCTGAATCGTAGACATGGTAGGAGCGTATGTTGAGGGACGGCCGATACCGAATTTTTCAAGCGCCTTAATCAATGACGCTTCGGTGAAGCGGGGCGGCGGCTGCGTTTCATGATCTTCTGCTTTTATATCTGCTATCCGAAGCGGTGTGCCCTCAGAAAGAGGCGGCAAAAGCGTATCTTCTTTTTTAAGCGGAAACACCTTCAAAAATCCGTCAAAACGAAGAATGCTTCCTGTGGTGCGGAATTGGTATCGCTTTTTTTTGTCCGTTGATACGGCTCCAATCACAAACGTTGTCTGTTCAAACTCCGCTTCTTTCATCTGGCTTGCGACAAAGCGCCTCCAAATAAGAAGGTATAAACGATATTGGTCGTGAGTAAGATTATTCTTAATCTGTTCCGGCACGAGTGCCGCGTCAACCGGACGTATTGCTTCGTGCGCTTCCTGCGCTCCTTTCGCCTTCTGTTTAAAATAACGGGCTTGTTCCGGAATATAGGCATCGCCGTATGTTTCTTGAACATGGCTCCGAACCGCACGAAGCGCGTCTTCTGCGATATGCAATGAGTCTGTTCTCATATATGTAATAAGACCGGCAGTACCTTCTTGCGCGGTTTCTACCCCTTCATATAATTGTTGCGCGATAAGCATAGTCTTTTTTGCGGAAAACCGAAGATGCGACCAGGCTGATTGCTGTAACGTAGCGGTAGTAAACGGAGGTAATGGCTGCTGTATGCGCTTCTTTTTCTCTACGCTCGAAATATACAATGAATTGCGATCAAGGGACGCAAGCGCGGTATCAACGATATTTTTATCAATAATACCCGGCTTCCCGATTGTTTCGTCATCAATTGCATGCAATTGAGAAAGAAATGGCGCGCACTGCTCTTCTGATTCACCGGCGCATCCCTCTTTTTGAAGGCGCGCTACAATTGTCCAAAACTGTTGCGATTTAAATTGCTTAATTTCTTCTTCGCGCTCAACGACAAGGCGTAACGCAACGGACTGCACCCGTCCCGCAGAAAGCCCCCGTGCTATTTTTTTCCACAAAAATGGAGAAAGCTTGTACCCCACCAAGCGATCAAGAACGCGGCGCGCTTGTTGCGCGGAAATTAAATCAATATTGATATCACGCGGATGCTGTAATGCTTCATCAATCGCTCTTTTTGTAATTTCATGAAAAACAATGCGTTCTATTTTTGGGCCTTTTTTCTTTTTTTCGTCTTTTTCTTCTTTGTCGCTCTTAAGACCCATGGCGTACAAAAGGTGCCATGCGATTGCCTCTCCTTCACGATCTTCATCGGTCGCAAGTACGATCGTATCCGCCTTTTTTGATAATTCTTTTAATTTTTTTACTACTGCGCGGACTTTTCGCGGTATGACATAGTGCGGTTCAAAATTATTTTCAACATCAACGCCGAGTTTGTATGATGGGAGGTCGCGAATATGGCCGTATGAAGATTCAACGATATATCCTTTTCCGAGAAAACGGCCTATGGTCTTAGATTTGGTTGGACTTTCTACGATAACTAATTTCATAGTATCTGTATATTTATATTATTTTATGAAATACGCCCCCTCTATTAATTATCATCCCTTCTATTTCGAGTGAAGAGAGGTGCTCGCCGAGCGCTGCTGTGTTTTTACCCACCACATGCGCGATTTCGTCGGCAGTTTTTGGCGCATTCAAAGAATGTAAGATATCTTGCGCGATAGTATCTAATTTGTCAAATTGTGTCTGGCCTCCAAGAGTCTCCACACCCACTAATTCCAAAACATCATTGGCATCGCGTATCAATGCTGCGCCATCACGCAAAAGCATATGAGTCCCTCCCGATTGGACCGAAAACACCTCGCCCGGCACCGCCCCGACTTCCCTATTTGCATCAAGCGCAAGGCGCGCGGTAATGAGCGCGCCGGATCGAACAGGCGCTTCCACAACAATAACGGCAGACGAAAGCCCGGCGACAATACGATTACGCTCCGGGAATGTCCATTTTGTCGCCTCGGTAACACCCGGATATTCGGAAATAATCAATCCGTCAGCACGGATAATATCTTCGGCAAGCCCTCTATTATATACAGGCTGGATATTATCAATACCCGAACCCAACACAGCCCAAGTCTTCCCCCCTCCTTCAATAGCACCCTTATGCGCGGCTGCATCAATCCCCAACGCAAGCCCGCTCACAATGGTTACACCCCGCATCGCCAAATCGCGCGCTAACGCAAAGGCAACCTCTTTGCCATAGGGCGTGGGACGGCGTGTTCCGACTATCGCGATAACGGGTAAACCCCCACACCACGGGTTTATATCCGAGGCTTTCTGGCTCATGCTTCGCATTTTTTTGCCATTCATCCCCGTCTTTACAGACGAGGCTTTCTGGTGTGGGGGTAAAGCCGCCCGCGCTTCATTCCATTGAATAGCATCCCCTCGTACGAAAAGTTTTTTGGGCGGTTTTGCTATTTCTTTCAGTAGAGCAGGGTATTCGGCATCATCAAAAGCAATTTCTTTCATTGTTTCATCATACTATAAGTTTTTACGCATACAAAAATCCCGCAGCGTTTTGTGCTGCGGGATCGTATTATTTATTTTCTAAACGCGTTTCGTCCCTATGTTTTTTCAAATACACAGGAAATGGCGTACCACCCGTTCCTACTTGCGTTGGGTTAGCGGCATTTTTCTGCTGATGAGCAAAAATATACCGGTGGGAATATTCCAGATGCAGTGTCCTGAATTTCTCAACCCATTCTCTGCATTCTTTGTACAAACTATAGATGCGCGGCTTTGTATGTTTATGTTTTTCTGCAAATTGGAACACAGAAAGTCCGTCTATTCGCTCAAAATCTTCAATCAATTCAATAAATCTTCTGTGTCCTACGGGCATGTATTCGCGCATCTCCATCAAATATTCGGTGAGCTGGCCGGGGGCGTGCACTATACCCAACAAAGCATCAAGCAATGGAATAATAGAACTTTGAGCCCCTGTTTCTCCGCGAAATTGCTGGGGCTTATCTTCATACTCAGAAACGCCCGGATACAAAAGACCGTTTGGAAGCGCCGGGTTTCCTTTCCATCCGTTAATGGGTGGGCGAACTCTGTTGTAATATGCAAACGAAGCATCGCATTTTTCGGGAATTCTTTGCAGGGTTGCGTACATTTTTTTTAATGCCCTACGCAAACCGCATAGATGCCGTACTATATGATTTTCATTTTCGTAATATAATCCGCGTAAAAGCAAAAGGGATGTTTTGGGTATCGGGCCCGCATGAGCCTCGATTTCATCATGAGGAATAATAAACCCCTCCTCATCAAGCCCGCCAAGAAAATTATTTATCAAAACAATATTCCCAAGCGCTATTGGACCCGAGGGATCCAGCCGTCGCCAATTATGCAGGGCGTATGAGGAATATGCAAGCGATGGATGTCTCCCGAGAGCAGAAGCGACTTGATACCAAAGCATAGCAAAACCTCGCGGCAAGGTATCTTTTACATGACTTATAGATGTGCTTGATTCAGAGCCCTGCCATACATATGCGTTTCCTATGAATGAAAGCGTTCTCATTGCCGACTCAAGCAAGCGCTTGTCTCCATCAAACACTTCAGCAATGTTAAATGCTTTATTATATTTTATCTGATGATCCAGAAAATAATCGGATTCTCTTTCAATAAAACCGCGTGCCGCTTCCGCAAACATTAACTTAGGAAGCATACGCGCAATCGGCTCGTATCGTTGCACCCATATCCGATCGGGTGCCTCTAAACAACTTGAATAAATGCTTTCTAGCGGATCTTCATCCGGCAGAAATCCCCGTGTTTCAGAAATATCAAAATCAGAAAGTTTTACAGAAGATACGTATATCGGCCTCATTACCCACCTCGTATTTTTCAAAAATCGTTATACATTCTTGTACCATAAAAAAAGAACGCGGTCTAGCGTTCTTTTTTTATGATTTCAAATATCTCCATATCTTCCAAATATCCCCCGCGCCCATCACAACAACAATGTCGTTTTTTTGTGCGGTCTTTCTAATAAACCACGCAGCGTCTTTTTGGGCAGGGATATAGAATGCGGGCGTTTTGTTTTTTATAATGGCGTCCGCAAGTTTTTCCGAACTCACCTGTTTTTTAAGGGATGCTTTTTCTCTCCCCGCAACGCTATAAATATCCAACAACACAACGCCGTCTGCGTCCATAAATGCGCGCGCAAAATCGGAAAAAAGATATTTGGTCCGCTGATATTGATGGGGCTGATATACGCACCAAAGTTTTCCACGGCGCAAGCGTTGTGCGTATTTTTCCCGCACGCCATGAAGCGTGGTTTTAATTTCTGTCGGATGGTGGCCGTAATCGTCATACATCAAGACCCCGTTCAATTTCCCTTTGTATTCCAGACGCCTCCCCACACCGCTAAAACCTTGAAGCGTCTTATAAAACACATGACTCGGGATACCAAGAACGCGCCCGAGCTCATATATTCCAAGCGCATTGGAAACATTGTGGGTCCCGATCAATTTCATCTTTTTTTGTATCTTGTCTTTCTCCCCCCGTAAAAAAGAATAGTAATATATGTGCTTTTTGTTGCTCAGCAAAGATGAAACAACCCGACGGATATTAGCATCATCACGGTTTGCAATAATGTAGCCTTTCTTTGAAATATTCAAAAGGAAACGGCGAAAATGAGAGAGCGTTTCTTTAAATGTTTTGAAATAATCAATATGCTCCCATTCTACCGTTGTCCATACCACGACATCAGGACGGTATTCAAGAAATGACCCTTTATATTCGTCCGCCTCAATAACGAGATACTTTGAATCGCCATAACGAAAATTAGAATTTTTGAATTCAGGAACAGTCGCCCCAACTATAACCGTGGGATCAAGGCCTGCGTTGGCAAGAAGCACCCCCGCAAGCCCCGTTGTTGTGCTTTTCCCATGCGTCCCACAAACCGCAATAGTATATTTTTCTTTTGTAAGTTCGCCAAGCGCCTGCGGATAGCTGTGGAGTACAATGCCGCGTTTTTTTGCTTCGTGTATTTCTGGATTTATATGTACGCCAGTTACGATAACCGCCTGACTATATACGACCCGACCTGTATGTTTGGGAACATTTTTTGCCGTATGCTTCCCGACAAAAATGCGGGCGCCCTTTTTGCGAAGCATGCGAATAATTGGTGAATCTGCTTCATCGGTTCCTGAAACATGCCATCCTTCGTGGAGATACCATTGCGCGAGCGCGCTCATCCCAATCCCGCCAATCCCCACGAAATGCACGCGTTTAATCTTTTTCATACACGTATCATATCGGGGAATAAAAAAAATAGCCATGCGCGCTGTTGACATGTATATTCTCTATGCTATACTAGGAGAAATGCAAGTATTTACGGCTCTCTTGCCATATGCCCAGGTGATTATCTCTGTACTTCTGGTAAGCGCAATTTTGCTCCAACAGCGCGGCACCGGTCTTGGTGCTGCTTTTGGCGGTGAAGGAAACGTGTACCATACAAAACGAGGTTTTGAAAAAACCCTCTATCGTGCAACAATCATACTCGCGATTCTTTTCTTTGGAACAGCAATTCTACAACTGCTTTTTTAACGCACTAGATTCTCATTGTGAAAAAAATATTCTCAATTCTTGGGTGGCGATTTGATTTGCCATCGGCTACGGAAATAAAAGCAATCATACGGCGCTTTTCAAAGAAAGAACGTTCTTTTTTCTTTTTCTTCCTCATTCTTTTTATTACGGCTGGGACAGCGTTGCTGTTACAAACAAATAATATATTTTCAAAAGAAGTCCCCGCACAAAGCGGTGTATGGCGCGAAGGCGTTGTAGGCCTCCCCCATCTCATTAACCCGATACTTGCCGTATCGGATACTGATAGAGATTTGGTATCTCTCATCTACGCGGGACTTTTGCGTCCTGACGGAAAAGGGCGCCTTATCCATGATCTTGCAGAGTCGTACGCCGTATCAGAAGATGGACTTTCATACACATTTACCCTAAAAAAGGATCTTGTGTGGCATGACAATACGCCAATCACTACGGAAGACATCGCGTTTACCGCCATGCTCGCAAAAAATCCGGCACTCAAAAGTCCGATACGAGCAAGTTGGGAGGGTGTCACACCCGTCATTACCAATGAAAGGGAAATTCAATTTTTGTTAGAACGGCAATACGCGCCATTTCTAGAAAATATGACGCTTGGCATTCTTCCGAAGCATATTTGGAACAACATTCCTCCTGAACAAATAAGCCTTTCAAAATTTAATATAGAACCAATCGGCGCCGGTCCATACCGGCTCAAAAGCATAGAGCGCAATTCATCGGGGATTGTTACAAAGTACATCCTGCGTTCATTTAAAAATTTTGCGCACGGGGAACCGCTTATTTCTCATTTTGAATTTGTGTTCTATCCATCAGAACGCGCGCTCATCACCGGCTTTGAATCAAAAGAAATAGACGGCATCGCAGGCATCCCCCCAAAACAGATAGAAACGATTAAACGAACAGGAACAATGCTTTATGAACTCACGCTCCCACGCGTATTTGCGGTATTTTTTAACCAAAACAAGCTAAACATATTCTCTAAAACAGAAATTCGTGAAGCTCTAGAACGAGCCATCGACAAAGAATCTATCGTCAAAGAAATTCTCAACGGATTTGCAGAACCGCTCGTAGGGCCAATCCCACCGGGAACATTTAGCGCTATACATTCAGCCGTAGATGAAAGCATCACATCCACATCATCAGCCGAACACGCCCTTTTGCTTTTCAAACAAAACGGATGGACAAAAGACGAAGAAAGCGGGCTTCTCACAAACAAAGATGGCGACGTGCTCCGCTTTACCATTTCTACGTCAAATGTTTCTGACTTAACAGCGACCGCAGAGCTTCTTAAATCCATGTGGGGAGTAATCGGCATTCAGGTTGATATTAAACTATTTGAGCTCTCGGATCTCAACCAAAATGTCATACGGCCGCGCGAATATGAAGCGCTTCTCTTTGGAGAGGTTGTGGGACGCGATCCTGATCCCTTTGCATTCTGGCACTCCTCCCAACGAAATGACCCCGGCCTTAACATTGCCCTTTATACAAATAGCGTCGTGGATTCGCTTCTTGAAGAAGCACGAAAAATTTCTGACGAAGAAAAACGCAAAGAAAAATACATAGAATTCCAAAAAGAAGTCATTGCGGATCACGCAGCAACATTTCTGTATTCCCCATTGTATCTCTATATCGTAGACAAAAAACTAAAAGGATTTAGCGCAGAAAATATTACCATCCCCGCAGAACGCTACGCACAAATTTATACATGGTATCTTCATACAAAAAAAGTGTTCCATTCCCCGTTTTAATTATTTCTTCGCTGCAAGTCTGGGGTAGCGGAGTTGTTCCGGCTCTATTACCAACAATAAAATCGAGAACCATCAATGTCATTTGAAAACAGGCTCATTCCGCTATCCACCAAGGGATTGCTCGGGTGGTGAAACTGGCAAACACGTTAGCTTCAGGAGCTAATGCCCGAAAGGGCTTGCGGGTTCAACTCCCGCCCCGAGCATATGTTTATGAAGAGCGAGATGGGCGCAAGCCCATGGAGGGTTTCCGCCGAAGGCGCCTGCCTGTCCGAAGCCAAACAAAGGCGGGGGGCCTCGATCCCCGAGCGGGCAAATCCTCTTCCGCCCGCCACAAATATGCATCACAATATTCCAAAACAATATAAGCAATATTGGCATCCCTATAAAACCCAAAAAACCTTATTTCATTTAACCACTAAAATTAATTTTAAAAATATTAAAAAAATTGGCCACATAGAGCCACGCGATCCTTCGCCAAAACATTGGTCAGGCATGAAAGCTATTTTCTTATCAGACCCAGATGATTCGCTGTACGCCGATTCTTTAAAACATGTTTTAGCGCATGTAAAAGAAAAGCATGAAGAATTATTGCGACTTCATATTAAAACAAACAATGAATTATATAAATCGAATGATCCAAAACGAACATTCCAAATTATATCACTTGATCGAATCAACATAAAAGAAATTATCAAAATTGAAATATTATCACTAACTACTAATTCCTAACCACATTATATTTATGATGACACCTCAAAAAAAATCATACACACAAAGAAAACCCCGAAAATCTTCATCGGGAGGATTTTCGCGCGCGCACGCGCAAAAAAGAACGCATCACCCAATGCAAGGTCGCCCATCTTCATACGAAACACAACAGCCCGCAAAAGTCCACCCTGAAGGATTGCTTCGAGTAATCGCGCTTGGCGGATTGGGAGAGGTCGGACGCAATATGACCCTCCTTGAATACAAAGACCAGATTATTATCGTTGATGTTGGATTTAGAATGCCGGAAGAAAACATGCCGGGGATAGATTACATCATCCCGAATGTTGATTATTTAAAAAATAGAAAACAAAACATCGTAGGCGTGTTAATGACTCATGGGCACTACGACCATATTGGCGCTATTCCCTATCTCGTGGAACGTCTCGGATATCCTACGTTTTACGGTGCCGCTCTCACAAAGGCAATCGTAATGAAACGTCAGGATGATTTTCGCCATCTCAAAAAACTTGATTTTGAGGAAGTAAAAAATGGAGACGTTATTACGCTTGGGAACTTTGCGGTAGAGTTTTTCAGCGTCAACCATAATATTCCGGACGACTTGGGGCTTCGCATAAAAACACCGATAGGAACGGTTATTTGCACATCTGACTTTAAAATTGATAAAACGCCGATTATTGACAAGCCGGCTGATCTTGAAAAATTCAAGCGATTCGGCGATGAAGGAGTACTGCTTCTTTTGGGCGACAGTACAGGGGCTGAAGAAGAAGGCCATTCTATTTCGGAAAGCTCAATACATACAAGTCTTGACGAAATTTTTGAAAAATCAAAAGGAAAGGTGGTTACCGCCACATTCGGCTCTCTTATCAACCGCGTACAGCAAATAATCCAAATTTCAGAAAAGCATGGCAGAAAAGTAGCGCTTGAAGGATATAGTATGCGCACAAATGCCGAAATCGCCCAAAAATTAGGATATCTCAAAGTAGAAAAAGGAACCATCATCCAAGCAAAAGAAATCGGTAATTACCCCGACGAAAAAATAACAGTCATTACTACGGGAGCTCAAGGAGAAGAAAACGCGGGGCTCATGCGAATCGCAAACAGAGAACATCGGTTTGTCCAGCTGAATCCGGGGGATACCGTCATCTTTTCTTCTTCGGTAATCCCGGGGAACGAACGGACAGTACAAGCGCTCAAAGATACAATTTTCCGCCAGGGGGCAGATGTATTCCATTATCGCATGATGGATATTCACGCGGGAGGACACGGCCAGCGAGACGACCTTCGTATGATGCTTACACTCTTGCGTCCTAAATTTTTGATGCCGGTCCACGGACAATATTCAATGCTCGTGATGCATGGCCGGCTCGGAGAAGAAATGGGAATCCCCAAGAAAAATACAATCATTGCCGATAACGGATACGTTGTGAACGTCACAAAAGAAACCATTGCGCTCAGCAAAGAACAGGTCCCCGCAAATCTAGTCATGGTAGACGGCCTCGGCATAGGAGACGTGGGGGAAGTGGTGTTGCGCGATCGCCAAGCGCTTGCCGAAGACGGAATCTTCGTCATTATCGCCATCGTTGATGGACAAACAGGAAAAGTGCGCGGATCTCCCGATATTATCTCGCGCGGATTTATTTATCTTCGCGAATCAAAAGATATGCTCTTCCAAACCCGCCAGCTCACCAAAAAAGTTATTGAAGACGCAACCCAAAATATGCATCCGGTGAACTGGACGTGGGTAAAAGATAATGTGCGCGACCGTCTCGGAAAATACTTATTCCAAAAAACAGAGCGACGGCCGATGGTGCTTCCGGTGATTATAGAAGTGTAGCCAGAGCGCCGACTTACGCAGACTGGACGCAGACAAACGCGGAATAAAAAAAGGATGAGTATATAAACCCACCCTTTTGAATTTCTATTGATTCGTAACCGTTACTTATGGCCTATAGCGCGCATCAAGCGCTTTTGCTTCAAAACAACTAGACAACCCGATCCCTGACTTGCTAAACCGAAGATTAGAACCTACCTCGGCAATTGACTTCTTCACGCTTTCACACGCCTCTTTTGTATCAAACGGACCTAATTGATTTACAGAACTAGTGCTAACTGCTACGAACCACCATGCAAATAACGCGCATACAATAAATTTCTTCATCAAAAAACCTCCTTGCCCGATCATCCCGCTTTCAGCTGGATAATATGGGGCTTTTTGAATTTTTAATACTCTATGAAATGAATAACATATTTTGAAATATTCGTCAATGCTGCATCGCGGTAATTAACGACTTCTAAATAAAATGCCTTCCTTTCTTTTTGATACACACATAACCTTGAACAAGACTTCTAACGGGGTATACCCCCTATGGAAAAATCGTCATGCCAAAGGCAGATCCGCCTCTGGCGGAAAAGTTTTATCTATTCATCGTACGGGGTAAAACAAAGAATAATCATAAAAGTACACTTGAGGATAATAATCGAAATATCGTCTACGATAAAACAAGTACGCCCCGTTTGACACTATCATATAATGCGTTCTTGTAAGTCATTGCATAGACCACATATAATATAAAAAATGAAAAATCAATCTATTATACGAATAATAGACGGCGAACGCATGACTTACCATGTGCTAGTGTCTTACGGGGTACGATGGTTCGATTTAGCCTAACGGGGTATACTTGATATATGGCCGAGGAAGGAAAAAAACGAATATTCAGCGGTATAGCGCCATCGGGCATCATCCACATCGGAAATTACTTGGGCGCCATAAAACAGTTTACCGAACTCCAGCTTGAATACCAAGCGTTTTTTTGCGTTGTTGACCAGCACGCAATCACAGTCCCCCAAGAACCAGAAAAGCTTTATCAAAACACCCTCTCGGTTGCCGCGCTCTATCTCGCATGCGGGATAGACCCAAGCGTCGCAAGTATTTTTATCCAATCGCATATACCCGCGCATACCGAACTCGCATGGATTCTCAACACCATAACACCCGTGGGAGAGCTTGAACGGATGACTCAATTTAAAGATAAAATACAGCACCAAACGAAAGAAGCCGGAGTACTGGCAGGATTGTTAAACTATCCAATCCTTATGGCGGCTGACATTCTTTTATACGACGCGCATCTCGTGCCTGTGGGAGAAGACCAGACCCAACATATTGAACTCACCCGAATGCTCGCAGGACGATTCAATAATCGGTACGGAGAAACATTTGTCACCCCGGAACCGCTCTTACAAGAACATGCCGCGCGCATCATGAGTCTTTTGGACCCTACAAAGAAAATGTCTAAATCGGCAGAAAGCGCAAAAAGCTATATAAGCCTATTGGATTCGCCGGACGACATACGGCAAAAAATAAAAAATGCCGTTACGGATTCGGGGAATGAGGTCGCCTACGACAAACAAAAACGTCCGGCAATTTCAAATCTCATCACCATACATCGGGCACTCACGGATGCCGGATTTAACACGATAGAAGAGCAATACAAAGGGCGGGGATACGCAGACTTCAAACAAGACCTCGCCGAGATCATCATTCATGAACTTACCCCCATCCAACAACGCTATCGCGAATTCATGGAAAACAAAAAAGAATTAGAACATATATTGAGAGAAGGAGCGCGAAATGCCTCTATCGTTTCCGAAAAAAAACTCCTTGCGGTAAAACAAAAGATGGGCTTTTATATATAAAAAAACTTAAAGCGCAAAACGAAAAACTCAAAACTACGAACCCCGCCGAAAATATACTATTAAACACTCGGTGTTTAATAGTAGCAAAAGCTCAAAGACCTAAAACGGCCGTGGTTTTCTTTACGGGCAATATAAAATCCCCTCCTTCTAGGTGAGGGGATTAATTTGTCATACTTTACTGACCCATACCAGCCAATGATCGTCTTTGTCAAACACCGCTTGTATCTTCTCTATCCAAAAAAGGAATGCGAGCAGCTCCCGCTCAAGCGAATTTAATTTGAATTCGCATACATCAACCGCTATATTAATACCTTCGGTTTTTGTCCTTTCAGAAAAGTCCTTTTTTATCTTTTCTTTCGCCTCCCAAATACGTTCATAGTCTTTTGCGCCAACAGCATTTCTTCCCATACAAATCTCCTTTCAAATACCTAGTCTACGATCATTATACATATATGCGCAATCCCGTCAAACACTTTTCCGTATATAATTTTCTAATTCTTTCCTTTTCTCTTCCATCAATTCTTTTGTTTTTGCCTCTACCGTAAGACGCAAAAGCGGCTCGGTATTTGACTTGCGCACCAAAAACCACCAATCAGGATATACCACCTCCAAGCCGTCGAATTCTTCTTGTATGCCGTCATGATACGCGTCTCGTACCATTTGCATTGCTGCCGTTTGGTCAAGAACGTTAAAATTTATTTCTCCTGTGTGAAAATAGGTTTGGTATGAAGCCATTGTTTTTTTGAAACTTTTGTTTGCCCGTGAAAAAAAAGATAAAAAATATACAAGCGAAAGGAGTGCTGAATCAGTATAATGCAGTTCTTTAAAGTTCATGTGGCCCGACGGTTCAATGCCAAACACTGCTTCGTGTTCTTTCATTGCCTTTTTGATATTGGCGTTCCCTACCCGCGAATAGATGGCTTCCCCGCCTTTTGCTTGTATGATTTCTGCGAGGTGTTTGGTTGAGTTTTTTGTGATAACAACTCTATCGCCCGGCTGCGCTATGCAGTCAACAAAAAATCCTCCGACAATATCCCCGCGTACCCATTTCCCGTTTTCGTCAACAAATACAATTCTGTCTCCATCGGCATCAATAATGACTCCGAACTCTGCGGCATGGTCTACAACAGCGCGACCCGCGACTTCAATTGATTTTGGGTCTAATGGATTTGGCGGATGATTCGGAAAATTCCCGTCTGAATTAAAAAATAGGGGTATTGCTTCCATCTGCAGCGCGGGAAGTAATTTTGAAGCGATACTGCCGGCAGACCCATTTGAAGCGTCAATAACAAACTTTATCTTGCGCTTTATATCAGCGCGAGATTCCAAAAAATCAATGTACTTTGCCGAATAATCTTTTGGAGTTATAGCTCCTTGGGATGTTTTTCTCGGAATATCCCGCATGGCAAATGAACGAATAGACAAAAGCCCCGTTTCTTTCGCGATACCCTCTGCCTGTTCTCCCACGAATTTTATCCCATTATATTCCTTGGGATTATGGGATGCCGTAATCATAGCGCCTCCCGCGGATTTGCTTTCGGCAACACTGACATAAAAAAGCGGCGTGGATGTCTCACCGATATCAAGCACATCGCGCCCTTGGTCCACCACGCCCTGAATAAAAGCGTTATGAAGTTCCGGAGAGGAAAGACGCGCGTCCCTCCCCACCACAATGGGTCCCGAAACTTTTTTTGCCTCAAGAAACGCCACAAAAGCGCCCGCGATACGATATACGACATTCATTTCAATTTCATCGGGATAGATACCGCGAACGTCAATTTCTCTGAATATTGAGGGATTTATTTGCATTGCTTTTTACTATATCATAGTACGAATGATGCAAAAAATTTCACGGACAAAATATAAAAAAGTCTCCGCCCGAGGCAAATCCGCCTTCGGCGGAAAAGGAACAAAGAATCAAAAAATCTAAGTACTAAGTTTTTAAGGGTTTCAACTTACGGAGACGAAAGACGAACCCACGGCCCGGGTCCCACTCGTACGCGGGTCCCGTCCAGTGGCTGCCCAGCCACAAATCATCTCCGTCCCGCTCCAAATCGAAGACGTCCGGGTAGCCGTCGCGATCGGTTATTTGTTTCATTCCGATCCGAATCCATTCACCCATTGGTTGGTTCATATATATGAGACGGTAGTGCGGTCCAGTTTCGGCAGGGCAAAGTTCCAAGCCAAGCTCTTCAATGCGCTTATCAATTTCGTCCGTCGTCGGATATTTGTTTTTAGGGAAACCGAGGTCTCTGACTTCCAAGCGGATAAGTACTATATCCTCTGTTTCTTTGAGCGTGGTAAAATCTTTGCTCGCCATCATATCTTCGGCATAATCGCTGACATTTATTTTTTTCTCGCGCATTTCTTTGATAAGTGTCTCGGCGTCCTTACCGCCAATTGTGATGATTTCTTTGTGGATTTTGCCTTCAGGGAAAGCAGTATAGATATGCTCAATGCCGAACTCCTGGACTTTGTCGAAAATGCCGACTACAAGAGGACCTATGTAAGCCTTCGTATTTTCTTTGATTTCGGATATACCATACGCAATCTGGTCTTTGGCGCATTCAAAGACAATAGGCATATCCTCTTTGGGATTTCTTTGGTTGCGGACTTCCGCGATTCTAGGGTCGCGTTTGTAGCCGAAACCCTCGATGGGGGCCTCAAGCTCATAGAGAAACGTGAGATCGTCTTTGGTAAGAGTTTGGCCGGATTTTGTTTTCTTTTCAATCGCGGTTAAGGATTTCATATCGCTAGACGCCTTTTTGTATCGTTCCGCCCCCGGCAATTCCTTCATTTTTTCTTCGGCGATCACGGCCATGTTACCCTCAAGATTCTGGTCGTTATCGGCAACACCGCGCACTTCGCCGATTGTCTGCCCTGAGTCTGTCGAAGGGTCTTCCTGCATACGAATGGCAATACGCGGAATTGTTGGCTTTCCTTGCCGATCAAGCGTGTAGTAGACATAAAAGTCGCCTCCTTTGAGTTGGATCTCCGCGGTGCCAAACCCTTTCGTGCACCAGGCGGTTCCTTTGTTCTGGAGCGACGCCCAGAGAGCTGTGGGATCGGTGTCTTTTTGGTATTTCACCCATTTGCCGCCCGTTTCATTCCGCATTTCCTCGGTAATCTCTCCGGCATTTTTGATTCCTTCCGCGTATTGTTTTGCGAAGGAGAGCTTGGCAAATTCCCCGGCTTTTTCCTTTGTAAGAAGTTGGGCATGCGGAGTTCCTGTTGTTTCTTGCAACCTCCTCAAACGGCCGAGCATTTCTGGGTCTTTCGCGGCTTCGATCCTGTCTTGTATATAAGACAACGCTCCGCTATCTTTGTCGGGAAAGAGGCGCGTACTTCCCTGCGAGCGTTTTGTAAATTCTCCTTTGTCCTTGTCGTAATCGCCAAGGTCAAGGATATTGCGGAAAACATAGTAGCGAAACCACGTAGGATAGGGCTCGTTTGCGTCCGAGAGGTATGAAATCCACTGGTCCAGGGATTTCTCCAAGTCCTCTACGGCAATCTCTCCGCGTTGTTCCAGTTGTTGCTCTCCGTAACGCGCCTCAATGCCCATTTCTCTGGCGGCGCGTTCCTCTACTCGTGCCGCTCCCTCGGCCATTTTTTCTTTGTTGGGGCGTACGTATGTATTCATCACCATTTCGCGAAGAAGAAAAAGAGCGCGAGGACGCGGTTCGTCTCCGAACATTTTACGTTTCTGCTTTTTTTCGGAATCTAAAACAAGGCGCTCCAGACGGTCAAGGTAATTTTGAATCTGCGCTTCGGGGTTTTGAGGGACTTTTTCTCCCGTATGCTGTTCTGTCCGTTTTGCGGCAGATTCTACTTCAGGAGCATTGTGCAAATCATATTTTTTTTTGAGAAAATCGGGGTTTTCCATAGGCCTATTCTAATAAAATAAATCTATCCAATCAATGTAGAATCTTTATTTTTTCTCTATTTTTGATATCATAGCAAAGTATATGCTTAAGATAGGCAAAACAAAAAATAATACGATATGATTTTAATGAAAAATATAGCTGCTTAAATCTATGACCGTCCCGACATCTTCTTTGCCAAAATTCAATGCGGCTACAAAAATAAAAAAATTACTCTACTTATTGGTTGTTTTAGCTATACACAACTTCATCTTGACTTAATGTATCTTAGAGTATAATATGGACGCATACACGCCCCAGCCAGCCGAAAGGTCCGCTGGGGTTTTTGTTTGCTAACTATGGCGTATACTGATAAAGTATTTCCATGGCTGCATTTTTACTCATTGATGGAGAAAATTTCAAGGGGAAAATTCGACCTGTTTTTCACGATGCCAATAAGAAAAGACCGACATGGCATGAATATGATTTTAATGGGCTTCTCACCAAGGTGCTCAATGGCATTAAAATAGATCGCCGTATTTTCTATTTCGCCCGGATAAAAGAACACGAAGATAGCCAAAAAAAATCTCGACAACTTATTGAGGAACAGCGTCTACTTAAAACACACCTGGAACAACAGGGCTTTGAGGTGATCATGAGCGGCAGAGTTCGAGGACAAAGAGAAGACGGAGATGATGGCAAAAAAATATTAGTTTTTAAAGAAAAGGGCGTAGATGTTAAAATTGCCGTTGACATGGTGAGCTTAGCCTGTGATAAGGAAACAGATGAAATCATTCTTGGTAGCTCTGGTTCAGATCTACAGCCAGCAATTAAAGAAATTCTCAACCGCGGAGTAAAATGCATTTATCTTGGTTTTGAGGCACAACCCAATAAAGGTATTTCTTATACAACAAATAGAACTATCCTTATCCGCAACTCAGAGATTCTTGAGTTTGAAAAAATAAACCCAGGATTATTTAAATAATTCATCCATCATACTCTATGCTCAAGATAGGCATTGTTGGGCTCCCGAACGTTGGCAAATCAACGCTTTTCAAAGCTCTCACCAAAAAGCAAGTAGACATAGCAAACTATCCATTCGCCACCATTGACCCAAATGTGGGCGTTGTTGGCGTCCCCGATGAACGGCTAGAAAAGCTTACGGAATTTTCTCATTCTAAAAAAACAATACCCGCATCAATAGAATTTGTAGATATCGCAGGCCTTGTTAAAGGCGCCCATAAAGGAGAAGGACTCGGGAATAAATTTTTAAGCAATATACGCGAGGTGGACGCGGTTGTTGAAGTCGTGCGAACGTTTGCCGACGAAAATATAATTCACGTCGCGAACACCGTTAACCCAAAAGATGATATAGAAACAATCCACACTGAATTGATATTCGCGGATCTCGCAAGCGTAGAGGGCACACTTGGAAAAACAGAGAAATTAGCGCGCGGGAATGACAAAGACGCAAAAGAAAAACAGACTGCACTTGAAGAAGTCCGAACAATTCTTAATACGGGCGAATTTGCGTCCCACGCACCGGAAGAATCAAAAGAAAACATACGCGACCTTAATCTCCTTACCATGAAAACATTCATCTTACTCTTAAACGCAAAAGAGGAAACGGATTCGCTCCCCCTTGATCTCGGGAAATATAACTTTAAAAGCGCGCTCTCCCTCAACCTCAAACTGGAAGAAGAAATACAAGATATGGACGACAATGAAACAAAAACGCTTTCTCATATAAATAATCTTATTACCAAGGCATATGAAGCGCTCGACCTTATCACCTATTTCACAACAGGAGAAGACGAAACTCGCGCCTGGCCTATCCCGCGAGACTCAACAGCGCCCCGCGCAGGACGCGCAATTCATTCGGACTTTGAAGAAAAATTCATACGGGCAGAAATCATCCATTGCGACAAACTCTTGGAGACGGGCTCGTATGCAAAGGCGCGCGATAAAGGCCTGCTCCGCACCGAAGGAAAAAATTACATTGTCCAAGACGGTGATGTAATTGAATTTAAGATATAGACATTTTTCTGTTTTTGTGATATTCTCTTGGAAGAAACGTACGCGGAGAGAAAAAAAATGAACTGGCTTATATTAAGCTTCATTACTATACTTTTTTGGGGGTTGGGGGGATATTTAGGAAAATTCGCAGGCAATTCGGGGTCAGGATTTCAAGTATATTTTTTTGAAGCCCTTGGAACAATTTCTTTTGCTGTTGTATATTTTACATTCTTTAATCCGTCAATCGCAAAAACAGCGTTAACAAACTTTGACTGGCATGTTGCGATCCCAGCACTCGGTATGGGCATACTCTGGGGTATTGCCACATGGACATTCATTCTGGCATTAAACCAAGGCAGAGCATCAATTATAGTGCCGCTTACGGCAGTATATCCTGTAGTAACGGTCATACTCGCCATCATATTCTTGCGAGAAGCAATAAGCATAAAGGAAATATTCGGGATTTTACTTACCATAGGAGGAATCGTTCTTCTTTCTTCTGGAGGAAAATAAGAAAAAAGCCCCAAAAACGGGCTTTTTTATATAGCCACTAATCGCGCTGATGGGGTTGACCCCCATTCCCAATTCCGCTACTCTATAATCTATATGTCCCGTATGGCAAAATCGAAAGCAAAACCTTTCGTCTTACGGGGCAATACAAAGCATTAGCATTAAAAGTATATTTGAAGGTGAACATCGAAATATCTTCTGCGGTTTTGCAAGCCCCGTTTGACAATATCACATAACGCATTCTTGTAAGTCATTTGTTAGAGCGTCGCTGTAAGAAGAAATGAAAAATACAGCTACGCCATGATGAATGAACGGCGAATGCATGACTTATCATGTGATATTGTCTTACGGGGCAAGTAAGACGGTTCGATTTTGCCTAACGGGATATGACAGAAGCCCTAAAAACCCCTCGAGAAAACTCGAGGCAAGCAGGAAAAACCGATGAAATACAGGAACAAAGCGAGCATACTTTATACGAACTCGCCTATATTTTGGACGGTAATCTATCCGAAGAAAAAGCCCTAGAAAGAGCTGTCTCTTTGCGGGACATTGCTGAAAAAAGAAACAGCATTATTGTAGAAGAAACCCAGCCAAAATTGCGCACACTAGCTTACGAAATAGAAAAACGAACCGCCGGTTTTTTTGGATGGATTAAATTCCTTACCCAATCATCGGATATCGGCGAGATAGAAAAACAAGCAAAGCGCATACCTGAAATGCTCCGACTATTAACCGTACAGAGCTTCCGTGAAGAACTCATGGACCAACGCGCAAAAACACGCCGAAGGGTGGTAACCGAGGAAGAAAAAGGACGCATTAAAGAAATTGATAAAAAACTGGAAGAAATCCTTGGAGAATAATTTCCAATTTTTCCGCCCGAGGCGGATCCGCCTTTGGCGGATAATTTCTAATCAATTTCCAATGATACAATTTCCAAAACTGTTTGAAAATTATAACATTAATTTATTTAATGAAAATTGATAATTGAAAATTGTAAATTTTATAATCTGTACAATATAAAACAATATGAATCTAAACAAAGCATTTCTTATAGGAAATTTAACGCGCGACCCAGAAGTGCGAAACCTTCCTTCTGGGCAATCGGTTGCCTCATTCGGCATTGCCACCAACAGCTTTTTCATGAAAGATGGCCAGCGCCAACAGCAAGCAGAATTCCATAATGTTGTGTTATTCGGACGGCTTGCCGAAATCGCAAAGCAATATTTAAACAAAGGCAGCTTGGCAATGATAGAAGGAAGAATACAGACACGTTCATGGCAGGGACAGGATGGTCAGAAGCGTTGGCGAACGGAAGTAGTCGGGGAACGCCTTCAGTTGGGTCCGCGAGGGGGTGGAGGAGGCAACAGCGCCCCCGTCGCAAACACGCCCGCCCAGAACAACGCGCCAGAAAAAGAAGCAATTGACACAATTGAATACGGGGAAGATAATATGAATCCGGATGATATACCTTTTTAGAACCTACGAACATACGAAAAATACACGAAAATACGAAAAAATTATGAATGACCAAAAACAGTGCCATTTTTGCACATCAAACATACGAATAATCAACTATAAAGACCCGGATGCGCTCAAGAAATTTTTAAGCCCGCAGGCAAAAATACTCCCGCGCAAACATACAAACTTGTGCGCAAAGCATCAGCGTAATTTAGCTACTGCTATAAAACGCGCGCGATTTTTAGCGCTTCTCCCCTATATCGCAAATTAAAAAACAGGGCTCAAAAACCCTGTTTTTTGTTTTTTATTCATCGTTAGCTTTAAAAATACGGGGTCCTTTTTCTAAAAATTCTTTTGCTCTGCGCATGCGCGCAAAATACATTACATGAGCAATGGTTTCGCATTTTTTAGAAAATAAATCGCCTCTTTCGTCATCATTTTTTACTAATACATACAGCATCCAATGCTTCATAAGCTCTGCGTCACAGTATCTATCATTCCGCCAATCCTGACAATAAAAAAATTCATTGTCTTCAAATAACTCATAGAGGTCAAAATCTGCTTCAGACCGAAACCGTTCAAATGAAGGTTCGCTTCCTCCGTTTTCTTGAATGACATACGTTACTTCCGGCCATTCACCATCATCACCGCCATGAAGGATTTTCCCGCAATAATCGCATGCCACCTGATCAACCACGACCTCTGTACCGATCTTTTTCCCTGTTTTCTCGCTAAAACGCGGGACTTCCTTATATGTTTTCAATGTACTCTCCCTATACCGTCTTTGATTTTTTTAAAATTTCATCCATTATTTTTTTATTCATGTCCTAACTCTTTTAACAACGCTTCTTCTGCCTTTTTTAAAGTTTCTCGCCTTTTAGAAAGGTCTTCTCGTTCTTCTTTGCTTAGTGCAGAATATTGAAGCGCTTCAAGCGAACTCGTACGATCTTCGATTTGTTTCCGCAAGTCTTCTTTATCAACATTTTTATCTGCCGCTGCTTCATAATACAGAGAGTGATTCAGCTCCTCCTTTTCTTTAGTAAGTGTTTCTTTCCAATCTGCACGATCTTTATCGCTCCAATTCTCCATATCTATCATTTTTTTCTGGACATCGGGCTTTTCAAAAGCATCGGTGATCGTTCTCTCTTGATGTATATTTCGATATTCCTGTTCTTTTTTCTGACTCTCATAGCTACTCAATCGTTCTTTTGACATAAAATTAATAAAATTTAATGGTAAAAATCGCTTATAATCTATTATATTGTTTTTGCTTTCTTTAAAAGTTCTGCTGTTATTTTTTTGTTTTCTTTCAAAAATGTTTTTGCATTGTCAAAACCGTGCCCCAGTTTAACGGCATCAAACGCGTAGGAAGCGCCGGATTTTTTTACAATGCCGTGCTTTTCTGCGAAATTAAGCAAATCCGCCTCAAACGAAATTCCTTCATTATACATAATATCAAACTCCGCGGTCCGAAAGGGAGCCGCAACTTTATTTTTCACAACTTTCGCCTTCACGCGATTCCCAATCACATCCTCTCCTTTTTTAATCTGCGCTGCCCGGCGCACTTCTACCCGCACCGATGAATAAAACTTAAGCGCTTTTCCCCCAGGCGTTGTTTCGGGATTCCCAAAAAATACCCCGATCTGCATGCGAATCTGATTGATAAAAATAAGCATCGTTTTTCTATTTGCCGCAATCGCTGATAACTTTCGGAGCCCATGCGACATAAGCCGTGCCTGGAGCCCCATATGCTGTTGGCCCATATCCCCTTCAATTTCTGCCTTTGGAGTAAGGGCGGCAACAGAATCAATAATGACCACATCAACGCTTCCAGAACGAACTAAACTTTCTACGATATCCAGCGCCTGCTCTCCCGTATCCGGCTGAGAAATCAACAAATCATTTACCTGAACGCCTATTTTCCGGGCATATTCGGGATCCATGGCATGCTCCGCGTCCACAAACGCGACAAGCCCCCCCTTTCTTTGAGCTTCTGCGGCAACATGAAGCGCCAATGTTGTTTTTCCTGAAGATTCAGGGCCGTAAATCTCAATGATACGCCCCCGCGGAAGCCCCCCAACGCCAAGCGCCCTATCAAGTGAAAAAGATCCGGTAGGAATCACATCAACGTCAACCTTGGCTACATCGCCAAGCTTCATAATAGACCCCTCGCCATATTTATTTTGGATATCTTTTATAGCGCCCTCGAGATTCATTTTTTTATCGGCTTGCTTGTTTTCTTTGGTCATATACATTAAAAGTTTAATTTTTAATTATTAATTTTAAATTTTTATTGAATTTTTAAATTTTATAATTTTTAATTCAAAATTAGTTCATTTCACATTGCTTTTTTTCTACGAAATTACGAAATGATACGAAAATACGAACTGATTTTTTCGTATGTTCGCGAAATGTTCGTATGTTCGTAGATTCTACTCCCCCGTAACATATATCATCCTCTCTTCTTGGAATGTTTTACCGAATCTACCTTCGCCGATTATCCTAATTATATTCAAGCCGTACGGCAAAATCAATTCTTCTTCAAAAAATCCTTTATCATCCGTAAAAACGGTCCTCCCGTCAAGAGACAAAAACGACATCCCCAACGCTCTTCCGCGTACGATGACGTGGCTCGTACGCACATGCTCCCCCTCTCCGGGAGCAAACAAAGCCAAATCAGAACCAAAAACAAAGCCTTTCAACTGAAAGGCGAGATAGCCGAGAAAAACAATCAATATGCCCGCAAAAACTATGTTGCGTAAAAAAGAAGACATACAATAATACAATTTTCCGAATTAGGAATTATGAATCAGGAATTAAGAATTAATGTCGTTTCCATAATTCATAATTCGATATTCATGATTCGCATACTACTGCATCGTATTAAAAAAACTGCCTCCGGGTTCTTTTGGCCCCGGATCGTCTCCGATATCCTGTTCTTCCGGGACAGCGTCAGAATACACCTCACGAGGCTTAGCACCCTCTCCAGGCCCAACAACACCCCTGTCTTCCAATATATCCAATAAGCGCGCGGCACGCGCGTACCCTATGCGAAGCCTGCGCTGAAGATAGGACGCTGAGGCTTTTTTTGCCTCAAGAACAATCAGCTTTGCTTCGTTATACAGTTCGTCTTCTTCGTCATCATTCATAGACACTCCATCAAAAATAGTTTTTTTGTCTTTTTCGCCGTCAGACTCAATCGTAACCGTTCCGCCGTCATACCCCGCGTACTGATCCTCTAAAAATTGCGTGACCTTACGCACCTCTCTCTCGTTCACAAAGCTTCCTTGGATACGCCTTGGTTTAGATGTATCACCCGAAAGAAAAAGCATGTCTCCGTTCCCTAATAACTTTTCAGCCCCCGCCATATCAAGAATAGTACGGGAATCAACTTGAGAGGCAACTTGGAATGCAATGCGAGACGTAATATTTGCTTTAATAAGGCCCGTGATAACCTCAACAGAAGGACGCTGTGTAGATACAATCAAATGAATTCCAACTGCGCGCGACATCTGGGCTAAACGAACGATAGATGCTTCAAGTTCTCGCGGGTATGTCGCCATGATATCCGCTAATTCATCAATGACTATGACGATATACGGCATTGGATTTTCTAAAGATTCTTTTGTCGCTTGATATGAATGAACATCGCGTGCTTTTGCGCCTTGGAGTAATTCATATCGCCGCTCCATTTCAGATACCGCCCATTTGAGAGCAAGAATTGTTTTTTTTGCGTCCGTAATGACGGGTGCGAGCAGGTGAGGAATGCCCGAATACGCAGACAACTCAACGCGCTTTGGGTCTACAAGTAAAAAACGCAAATTGTCAGGACTGTTTTTATAAAGCAAACTTACCATAAGACCGTGAATTGCAACTGATTTTCCGGAACCCGTAGAGCCCGCGATAAGCAGATGCGGCATTTTATCAAGGGCAGTATAGACGGCTTTCCCAGAAACATCGCGGCCGAGCGCCAAACTTAATGCAAACTTGCTTGCCTGAAATCCTTCCTCTGAAAGAAGTCTTCGGATGCCGACAAGCGCTACCACCCTATTCGGGATTTCAAGCCCAACCAAAGAACGCCCTGGGATGGGGGCCTCAATCCGAATAGGGTGGGCTGCAAGAGCTAGTGCCAAGTCATTGTGAAGTCCTGTGATCCGCGTGAGCTTTACCCCCTCCGCCGGACGCATAGTATATTGCGTTACCGACGGCCCGACGTTTACTTCCGCCATTTCAACCTCAATACCAAAATTTTTAAGCGTCCGCTTAATAATATTTGCGTTCGCCTTAATATCTCCCGAAGAGGGCTTCCCCTTATCGTTTTCCAAGAGATCAAAAGGGGGTGCTGCAACATCGGCATTCCTGCCCCGTGCCGATGTTTTAAAAGTAGGCGCGGTAAATCCTTCTACGGATTTTCCTTCTTCCCCCCTTTCTTCAACTTTTTCCTCATGTGATGCTCCTTTTGTTTCATCTTCATTTTCTTGTACACCAAACACAGGCACCTCTCCGTATTCTTCTTGCTTTTGCTTTCGCAAGCCCCCTAATGCATTTTTCAACGCCTGAAATTTGCTTATTGAATCATCCGCCGGAGCGTCTGGTGCGTCTGGTATTTTTCCTTCTTCGTTAGTACCGTCTTCTATGACTTTTGACTTTACTAATGAAACATTGAGCATCAAAAGAAGAGAAATAATAAAAAGCGTAGCCATCACTATAAAAGAAGCCCAAAAATCAAAAAGCTTTAGAACCGGAGCCGCAACGATGAACCCGGCGTATCCTGCGGTTCTCTCGCCAAATACTACTTCAACTCCACCAAGCACGCTTGTTAAAAAAAGAACCCCGCCAAACAAGGTAGGCGCAAAAAATGCAGGCCGAAAATAAAAGAAAAGCGACACTCCCATCAAAAAGAAAAACAGCGGAACAATCAGTTCTGCTCGCCCAAAAAGCACGGAGAGCCAGTGTTCTATAAAAGCGCCCGCACTACCGGCTCTTCCCGCGAGAGAAAGGGTGACAATAAGAAAAAGGGCAAAAGAAAAGACAATAACAATAGACTGCTTTGTCTCGTGTTTGACCTGTTCAAACAACGACCCCCGCCCATCTTTCTCTTCAATTTCCCGAGAAACTCGTTTTTTAGATCTTTTTTTCTTCGCCATTATACTCACTATTATAGGCGTTTTTACAAAAAAGAAAAAGCTCTTTTTGCAGAGCCTTTTCTTAACAACGCACACGAACGATATACCGGTCGTCCGCCCTATACATAATACGAGGAGCACCGTATCGTTTGCGACTGCGGTTATTCATTTTTAGGTTCTTCGTTCTTTTTGAGTCCTGTCCCCGCGGGTATCAAATGCCCAATAATCACATTTTCTTTGAGCCCTCTTAGCTTATCCTCTTTCCCCGAGATTGCTGCTGCAATAAGTACGCGAGCTGTTTCTTGGAAAGATGCGGCTGCAAGAAAACTTTCCGTCGTCAACGCCGTGCGCGTAATACCAAGCACGAGCCGCACATATTCCACAGGAGATCCCTTCATTGTTTTGGCTTCTTCATTCGCTTCCAGCACCGTTGCTAATTCTGCGACATCTCCTTCCGCAAGATTGCTATCGCCTCCTTTTACAATACGAACACGCGAAAACATTTGGCGCATAATCACTTCAACGTGCTTTTCGTTAATAGATGCCCCTTGAAGAGTGTAAATCTTGCTTATTTCATTCAAAATATATCTTTGCGCCGTTGTCTTGCCCGCAAGATTAAACAATTCGCGAATATCAATTGGCCCGTCCGAAATCGCACTACCCGGTATTACTTCGCTCCCCTTCTCTACAACTAAAAGGCGCCCGAACGGAACAATAAATTCCCGCGTTTCTTCTTTTTTCTCGCCTTCAGCTTTCCCTTTTGCCGATTTCCCTTTTTCTTCGCTATTAATAAGCACGTTTACTTTTTTATCGCGGCCATCGCTTACAATATCCATAACAGTCCCCGAAACATCAGAAATAATCGCAGGATTGCGGGGGGTACGGATTTCAAAGATTTCTTCTACGCGCGGGAGACCTAGCGTGATATCTCCTGCCGCAACAATGCCTCCGGTATGAAACGTACGCATAGTAAGCTGGGTCCCCGGTTCCCCAATTGCTTGCGCGGCAACAATACCTACCGCCTGTCCAATCTTCACCGGAACGTTTGTCCCCAAATCATGCCCATAGCACATACTGCATAGGCCCCGGAGCGCCTTGCAAGAAATCGGCGAACGAAGAAAAACTTCGGTAACGTCAGCGTTATCCCCAATATCATCGGCATCATCAGAAGAAATGATATGGCCTTTTTTGAAAAGAACTTTTTCATTTTTATCTTTAAGATCTTGCGCGAGCACCCTCCCAAAAATACGCTGCGAAAAATGCTTCCCATATTCTTCCGTTTCTCCGCGGCGAGCCGAAAAACCCTTATCATCCCCACAATCTTCTCCTCGAACAATGATGTCCTGTGCGACATCAACCAAGCGGCGCGTTAAATACCCCGCAGCTGCAGTCTTAAGAGCTGTGTCAGCGGTTCCCTTTCGTGCGCCATGAGTAGAAATGAAATACTCAAGCACAGTAAGCCCCTCCTTGTAATTTGAGGTGATAGGAAATTCAATAATGCGTCCTGCGGGATTGCGAACAAGACCTCGCATACCGGTCATCTGAGCCACCTGCGCCCAATTACCACGCGCAGCGGAAGACACCATGCTATGCACAGAACCAAATTCGTTTAATGCGGAAGGAACATATTCATCAACTTTCTGTTTCGCGCCCGTCCATATTTCAATAACTCTGCGGTACCGTTCTTCTTCGGTAAGAAGCCCTTCGGTATACGCATCGCTAATTTTTTTTGCTTCTTCCTCGGCTTCGCGCACAATTTCCCTTTTTTCTCCCGGAGACAAAAAATCATCCATACCCATACTCATACCTGAACGCGTAGCATATTCAAATCCGAATGTTTTAATTTTATCAAGAATCGGGGCCGATGCATCAGTACCGTAACGCTCAATAATACGAGAAACGATTTTTGTGACGTCTTTTCGTCCCAACTCCTTATTTATATATTCAAAATCAGATGGAAGCGTACTGTTAAACAAAAGCCGTCCGACGCTTGTTTCAAGAATTTTCCCCGGTATCTTCTGGTATTCGCGGTATTTTTCGGTGTCGGTAACACGTACGTTAACTTTCGCCTGAAAATCAACCGCGCCCATATCATAAGCAAGAATCGCTTCATTTGGAGTAGCAAATATACTTCCTTCGCCGGGTGCTCCCTGACGCAATTTAGTAAGCCAATAACAGCCCAACACCATGTCTTGGCGCGGAGTTGTGATAGGAGATCCTGTACCGGGCTTTGTGAGATTGCGAACAGATGCCAAGATTTCGCGCGCTTCGCGCTGGGCGTCTTCTGTCAGCGGCACGTGGACCGCCATTTGGTCGCCATCAAAGTCCGCATTGAACGCCTCGCATACGAGCGGATGCACCTGAATCGCATTCCCTTCAACCATAATGGGTTGGAATGCTTGAATACCAAGACGATGCAGGGTTGGCGCGCGGTTCAATAAGACATATTTTCCCTTGATTACTTTTTCAAGCGCTGCCCATACATCAGACGTTGCCTCGTCAATCAAACGATTCGCTCCGCGGATATTATGCGCAAAACCCTCTTCAATCAGATAAGAAATTACAAACGGACGAAATAGTTCCAATGTCATGTGTTTCGGCAATCCGCACTGATGAAGCTTCAACTCCGGGCCCACCACGATAACCGAACGGCCCGAATAATCAACGCGCTTCCCCAAAAGATTCTGGCGGAATCTCCCCTGCTTTCCTTTTAAGATATCAGCAAGAGATTTAAGCGGACGCTTTTGCGCCTGTGATACGGCGGCTTGCTGGCCCGATCTACGAATTGAATTATCAATCAGGGCATCAACTGCCTCTTGGAGCATCCGTTTTTCGTTCCGAACAATTACTTCAGGCGCGTGCAAATCAAGCAATCGCTTAAGACGATTATTTCGATTAATGACGCGGCGATACAAATCATTTACGTCAGATGTGGCATTCCTCCCCCCATCAAGCTGGACCATTGGGCGCAAATCAGGAGGAATCACCGGAAGCATACTTAGAAACATCCATTCAGGGCGCGTATGCGACCGAATAAGCGCTTTTATAAGGCTTAATCGCTTAAGCGATTTTCGCTGCGCCTGCGCTGATACGCTTTCTACTTCTTCTTCAAGCATATCGCGGAGAACATCCAAATCAATATGAGAACAAATATCATGAAGCGCCTCAGCCCCAATGCCTGCCTGGAACACATCGCCGTACCGCAAACTTAAATGATGAAATTCCGCTTCAGAAAGAACATGGCGTTCCTGGATGCTCGCGAGCTCCCCTCGCGCGCTGTCCAATGCTTCTTTTAATGCGCTCTGTTCTTTTTTAGTCGTTGCCTGTTTTGATTTCATTTTAAATTCCCGCTCAAGTTCGGCAGCAACTTCTGCTCGTTTTTCTTCGTTGACACGCGTAATAATGTAACTTGCGAAATAAATAACACGCTCAAGATCAGATACCGAAAGATCAAGCAACAAGCCTATGCGGGAAGGAACCCCGCGCACAAACCAAATATGCGTTACCGGAACGGCAAGCTGAATGTGCCCCATCCGCTCCCGGCGGACAACAGCCCGCGTCACCTCAACACCGCATTTGTCACAAATAATCCCCTTATAACGAATACGACGGTATTTGCCGCAATAACATTCGTAATCCTTTTCCGGACCGAAAATACGCTCATCAAAAAGGCCGTCCTTTTCGGGACGCTGCGTACGATAATTTATAGTCTCGGGTTTTGTTACTTCTCCATATGACCATGACTTAATCCGATCGGGAGAAGCGATCCGAAGAATAATAGAATTAAAATCTGTTACTTTTGTTTCCATGCCAAATTATAAAAAATTTATGAATAACAATGAAATAAATTTTGTCTTAATTTGCGCCCATTCAACTACTCGCTCGCGCTCGCAGGAATGGGCGGGGGTTTGGCGTTTGCTCGTGCCGTGCACTCGCAAGCCAATTCCTTAACTTTTCGCTTTTTCTCTTTCCTCTTGAGAAAGCTGCTGGCGTTCGCGCGCAAGGCGTCGCTCTTCAATGGCTTCGGTAAGATCCACTCCCTTTAATTCAACATCAAGCGCAAGACCTTTTAATTCATTAATCAATACATGAAATGATGTCGGCAAATTCGGCGTTTTAAATTCCTCCCCGCGAACAATAGAATCGTACGCTGCCGCGCGTCCAAGCACATCATCGGATTTTATGGTGAGCATCTCCTGCAAAAGATATGCTGCTCCATATCCTTCAAGCGCCCAGACTTCCATCTCTCCAAATCGCTGGCCTCCCCCCTGGGCTTTCCCCCCGAGAGGTTGCTGTGTAATGAGCGAATACGGTCCGATGGAACGCATATGAATCTTGTCTTCCACCATGTGAATCAATTTCATCATATAAATTTGGCCTACGGTTACAAGATGGTCAAATTTTTCACCGGTGCGCCCATCATAGAGCTCTACTTTCCCCTCTCGCGGCAAACCGGCTTTTTCCAATTCTGATTTAATTTCTTCCACAGTTGCGCCTTGGAACGGAGGCACAAGCGCTTGGTACCCCAGCCGTTCGGCAGCCCATCCCAAATGAGTTTCAAGGATCTGCCCGATATTCATACGGCTTACCACACCGAGAGGATTTAAAATCATATCAACGGGAGTGCCATCCTCCAAATACGGCATATCTTCTACCGGGAGTATTTTTGAAATAACCCCTTTGTTTCCATGGCGTCCCGCAAGCTTGTCTCCTACAGAAATTTTTCTGAGTTGCGCAATTTCTATTTGAATTAATTTAATAACTCCCGTATCAAGCTTGTCTCCCCGATCGCGAGAAAACACCTTAACGCCTACCACCCGCCCCTGCTTCCCATGCGACATGCGAAGCGAGGTGTCGCGCACATCACGCGCTTTTTCCCCAAAAATAGCCCGAAGCAATCGTTCTTCCGAAGTAAGCTCCGCTTCTCCTTTCGGAGTAATTTTCCCTACAAGAATGTCGCCCGATCGAACCTCAGCACCAATTCGCACAACGCCATCTTCATCTAAATCTTTCAATTTATCCTCCCCGACATTCGGAATGTCATACGTCGTAACTTCCGGACCAAGCTTTGTATCGCGTACGGGGATAGAAAAATCTTCAATATGCACCGACGTAAAAATGTCTTCGTGCATCAGCTTTTCAGAAATAACGATTGCGTCTTCGTAATTAGCGCCTCCCCATGATACAAACGCAACCTTAATATTTTGACCCAATGCTACCTGCCCGTCTTGTGACGAAGATACATCTGCGAGAATATCGTCCTTCTTTACTTTATCGCCGGGGCTGACAAGCGGCCGTTGAGTAATAACCGTGTATTCATTTGAACGAAGATAATTCAATAACGGATATGTCGTGTCTTTTCGCTTTTCATTGCGGATGACAATCTTTTTTGCATCGGCAAATTTTACGGTCCCTGCCTCCTCTGCCAAAATTAACCGGCCGGAATCGCGTGCTGCTTTTTCCTCAAAACCCGTCCCAACATACGGCACCTGTGCCTTTACGCATGGGACTGCCTGGCGTTGCATGTTCGCGCCCATCATGACACGGTTTGCGTCATCATGCTCCAAAAACGGAATAAGAGACGTTGCGATGCTGAATGCCTGAAAGGGCGCTACATCAATCAAATCAACTTCTTCCACAGAGACAACCCCCGCTTGGCCCTTGGCGCGCGCCGGGACTTTCTCTTGAAGTATTTTTCCGTTTTCATCATACGAAATGGTTGATGGAGCAATATTTTCTTCAAGTTCTTGAAAAGCGGTAAGATACGTTATTTCATCGGTAATTATGCCGTTTACAACTTTTCTGTACGGAGTTTCAAGGATGCCAAAATCATTCACGCGGGCGAAACTCGCCAAATGCAACACAAGACCAATGTTCGGACCTTCCGGTGTTTGGATGGGACAAATCCGGCCATAATGTGAGGGGTGGGCGTCACGAACTTCAAACCCGGCGCGCTCGCGTGTTAATCCTCCTTGCCCCAATGCTGAAACGCGGCGAAGATGTTCCAGCTCGGCCAAGATATTGTCCTGATCCATGAATTGTGAAAGCTGGTTTGTTGTAAAGAATTCTTTAAGCACTGCCATAATCGGACGGGAATTGATAAGCTGGGCCGGCGTCATTGTATAAATATCAAGCGTACTCATGCGATCTTGTATGATGCGCTTCATCCGCGTAAATCCAACACGCAAACGCTGCTGCAGCAATTCTCCGACACCGCGGATACGGCGATTGCCCAAATGGTCAATATCATCGGGTGAGGCGTGAGGTGTATTATTAAAATCAATAATGCGGCGAATAACCTCAACAAGATCTTCCTTTCTCAAAGTGCGGCTTGCTTCTTCAATCTTATCCAGTGGAAATCCGAGCCGTTCGTTAATCTTATAGCGTCCGACAACCGAAAGGTCATATCGTTCAGGAGAAAACATACCCTCAAGAAGTTCTCGCGCGTTGTCAATGGTTGCGAATTCTCCGGGTCGGATACGTTTGTAAATTTCCACATATGCCTCATCCACCGTTGAGGTTGGGTCCCGGTCAAGCGTTTCTTCCATAAATGACACAGAACCCTTGTCTGCCCCATGAAATGCGTCTTTAATTGATTCGTCAGTTTCAAAACCAAAAATGCGCAAAAGCGCCGATACCGGTATCTTTCGCTTACGGTCAATGCGAACGTATAATGTATTGTCTGACCCTGTTTCAATCTCAATCCATGCCCCCCGGGAAGGAATGATTTTCGCGCCGAAAAATTTCTTTCCGCGAAGCACATTTGCCGTAAAATACACGCCAAAAGAGCGCGCAATCTGAGAAACGATTACACGCTCCACCCCATTTACAATAAACGTACCGCGGGATGTCATGAGCGGTATATCAGCAAGAAAAATTTCCTGCTCCTTTGATTCTTTTGTTATTTTGTTTCGGAGGCGAACCTTCGCGCGTAACGATGCTTCATACGAAAGATTGTGCGCTTTCGCAAAATATTCGTCGTGTTTCGGCTCTTCATCAATGCTGTAACCAACAAACTCAAGCTCTAAATCTTTTTCTGCGTAATCTTTAATGGGCGAAAAATCTTTAAACAAATCATGAAGCCCGCGACTAAGAAGCCATTTAAATGAATTAAGTTGAACAGAAACAAGGTTTGGGAGGGGGGCGAGATCTGCTCGACGCTTTGAAAAATACTTTTTTGGCAGCGTGCTTTTTTTCATAAAAAGAAGAATTTTGATTATATGAAAACAAAATAAAGCAAAAACAACTGTTCCCCTGTTTAGAAGGGGCTTTTTTGCTTTATTCTCTATTTATTTAGGTGTATTTCAGCACCTTGGTTCCAGTATAATCAAGTGAGTTTATTTGTCAACCCCGTTAGAAATCTGGCCTGTGGATACAGAGAGTAAAGAAAATTTGATCTATGTATTATGAAAATCCACCTTTGTGCGTACAAAAAAAATTTGAGCACAAATTTTTCTGTCCAAGACTTTCCGCCAGAGGCGGATCTGCCTCAGGCACGACTAACGAGGTCAAGACAAGCTGTGGATAATGCGCTATTTTTATTTATGACACATCAATCTCATCCCCCACCACCTGCATTCTCCTGCTCTGTTTCATGTTCATCCATATACCAAGACCCAAAAAAAGCATGAGCAAATGGGACCCGCCATAGCTCACAAAAGAAAGAGGAAGTCCGGTAATCGGCAAAAGACCTATATTCATGCCCACATGAACAATAAAATGACTCATGATAATCAAAGAAAAACCAATTGAAAAAAGGCGGACAAAATTATCAGAACTTGTGCGGGCGGGTATGAGTAAACGCCGAACAAGCATTACAAAAAAAAGAATAAGCAGTAAGGCGCCCGCAAACCCCCATTCCTCCGCAAACGCCGCAAAGATAAAATCGGTTTCGTGTTCAGGAAGAAACTTTAGCCGAGACTGTGTCCCATATCCCACCCCTTGACCAAAAAGCTGGCCTGACCCTACTGCTATTTGTGTCTGTACCATGTGATACCCAGCACCTTGAGGGTCTATATAGGGATTTACAAACGTCGTAATACGATTTTTTTGGTACGGCGCAAGAACAAATACCCATACGGTAACAAACGCAAGAATGGCAATCCCAAGCACAAGCGCTACATAACGAAGTGAAATGCCGGAGCTCATAACCATGCCAAACCATACAATAAAAAAAATAATCGCGGAACCAAAATCGGGCTGTAAGAGCACCAATACTGCGGGGATCGCCGCATATAATCCAGATATAAAAATATGCTTGAATCGCGCAATGTCAATGTGGCGTCGGGAAAAATATTTCGCAAGCAATAACACCACTATGAGTTTCATAAACTCTGATGGCTGGATAGAAAAAAGAGGGAACCGAAACCAGCTCGTTTCGTTTGCAAGAAAAAGCGCTGCCAAAAACAAAAGACCTGCCCCATAAAATACCATAAGAAAACCGCTTGAATAAAAAAAGCGCCAGTCAACCTGGGCGAGTCCGATAAATGCCGCAATTCCTACCGCAATCCATATGATTTGCCGCCAAAAGAAGTAATCATCTCCAGCCCCTCCTCCAAATGATTTCATCGTAAAAAGCCCCACAAGAAGCAAGGGTGCAATAATCAAAAAAAGAGACCAATCAATTGAGCGAAATGTCCGCATCATGCTTAAATTTCGGAATGTAAAAACTTTTGAGGAATCTTCCGAATAAACGTTTGAATGGTTTTGGGCTCTTGCTCAAACAGAAACGGCCACGTAAAACTAATGTCGCGTGACGATTCCGCCTGAATCGATTCAACGCGCGTTTTGCTCACCGCAAACGCATTTCCATTTTCATCCAAAAGCGCGACTGCGGTTTCTATCTGTTCTGCCGGCAAAAAATTACCGTTTCGGAGCGTTATATCAAGACGCCCCGTCGGGAATTGGGTCATCCGAAAATTAAATGCGGTAACCTGCGGCTTCTCCTCTTCTATTCGCTCCCAAGGGATTCTTTCAAACTCTATACTCGCTTGTACCGGCACCCTGTTTGCCGTCTGAATATTTGATTCAAATATCATGAATCGTTCTTGAGGATTAATGAATGTTGTGCCGCCACGAAGCGCTACAAGCACATTTTTATCATCATGTAATTTTATCTGATAGTGAACGATTGGAGCTCCCGCAAACAAATTAGGGTTTTCAACAAGAACCGCGACATCATAATGTGACGGGATTACTTCAAAAACACGATTCCACAGCACAACGACATTCTTAATGTCCCCCAAACACCCCTTTTCGCACGGTCCTCCGCAATCGATTCCCTCCTCCTCCTGATTTTGGATCCTATCAAAACAGGTCGGCGCCGGCTGGAAAAAGAATATCAAAAGAAACACAATGAGAAAAATAATTGTGCTAAAAATGCCAAAATAGGTCAATTGTCGCTGTGCGCGCCAAGATAATGCCATAGTTTTCGAAAATTTAGAGTTTCAACGAAACGAATATATTTTCGTTAAAACTATGAGCATCCCGCATATTTTTTGCCATTATTATGTTTATTTTATGGATAAAACCATTATTGAATATGTCTCACATTACGCGTGTCCCGAATAGGGACACCCCTGACGGGCGAAGCGTAATGCCGTATATTGCATCGCAAAAAATGTGCTGGGAGTACCCTAATCTATAGTATAAAAAGAAAAAACCCGCAATACAACTTTACGCTGTAGGCGGGTTTGGAGCTTATTTATTTATCTTTTTCGGATGCCATTTTTTTAAATACCTCTATTATTTCTGGGGTCGGAGATGTTCTACAGAGCTCCAAAGCAACCATCATGCCTTCTTCGGCATTCGCCACATCTTCCCAAAAATCCTCTTTGGATAAGACGTAATTTTCTGAAATAAGCGCAAGCTCGTCGCCTACCTCATAGCTAAACAAAAATGAACCAAGCTCTTCGGACCTTTCTTTGATGTCTATCAAATCCTCAACATCCTGCGGTGTCTCTGCTTTTAGCAATATCCGTATAGCACCGTCTATCTTATCAATCTGCGCCTTCACTCTTATCTCCCCTTTTTTATTTTTGCTTTTTTGTTCATCGTCGACCCATCCTGTATTTTTATTTTAAATCCCCTGAAAGAATCGCTATTATCAAGAGCAATGCTGTAAACCCGCCGAGCCCCAAGAAAATATACCCCACTATCCCCAATATTAATTCTGATCGTCGCTCTGCTGTTCCCATATCTTTGATTGCCATATGGCGTATTTTCTGTGTCTCTTCCAAAATTCTTAATTTTTCGTCAGCAGGCAAATCAGACTTTATTAATTTGTCCTGTTGCTTGTATGAATTCTTTAAATACTCCCCCAGATGGTCTTTAAACAACATCGCTCTTCTCCCTTTTACTTTTTATTTTTAAATCCAAAACAAGAATAGCACTATAAAGTGCTATTCGTCAACCCCGTAAGACAATATCGCATAATGCATTCTTATAAGTCATTATACAAAGTAGTCTATGAGGAAAAACAAGACAATCCAATAAAATTTGAGCCCCCAGCGGCGAACGCATAACTTATAATGCGATATTGCTCTACGGGGTCAATGATTCATGTATTAAAAACTGACGGCTACCTACTCTCCCCTTGCGAGTACCACCCGCCTTCTCCGCCAGCTGGCGGATTCGGCGAGGCAAAGTCAGCTCAATCGAGTTTCACTTCCGTGCCTGCCCCGTAGCTCCCGCTTCAGCGGGATGGTTCGGGGTTCGGAATGTTACCGATTTGCCTGCGAGTAACATGAGCAGACGCAAATCGCAATCCCGTATTAAAATTTAAAAAATAAGTACTTAAGACCGGCGACTACCTACTCTCCCCTTGCGAGTACCATCGGCACTACCGCGTTTTACTTCTTTGTTCGGAATGGAAAAAGGTAGTTCCACGGCGTTAAGTCACCGGACTTAAATCCTTATTTATTTTTTTAAATTTTAATTGCGGGAGGAACGGGTGGTGCTCCGCCTTCATTAAAACTCCGGCGAGACAAGCACGACGACAAGCCACCAGATTACAGCACACGACTACACAACAACAGGTATTTACCCCGCCTTAATTTTGCTCTTTATTACTTCATTTCTTTATTAAAAAGAAAGAGCGTTATATTGCCGGCAATGCGCTTCGTCCATACGGGGTGTGCTATCCGCACACGCGCATTGCAAAACAATACAAAGCAAAATTAAAGCGGGGTCTCAATTCCGCCATGCCATTCTCTATTTCCTAAAGGAACGGCGGAATTGGATAACCATCACATATTTCAGCGGGATTGACCACTTAGTACAGCTCGGCTTAACTCCTCACAGAGCGTACACCTGCTGCCTATCAACCTCGTCATCTCCGAGGGGTCTTAATGATTCCTAATCTTGAGGTGGGCTTCCCGCTTAGATGCTTTCAGCGGTTATCCCGTCCCGACATAGCTACCCAGCGATGCTCTTGGCAGAACAGCTGGTACACCAGAGGTCAGTTCTCTTCGGTCCTCTCGTCACATTCTCCCCTATTTCTAGGAGTGCAGACTATATCTTCACCTTTCTTTAATAAAAAGTTAAGGTGTTGGCGTATTACAAACATAAGCCTGTTTCTTTTGAAAGAAACTTTCCGGCATTATGAAAGTCCGCTCCGACATAAAGTCAGAGACAAGTCGTTACGGGGTCAGACCTAAAATTTTATGCAATTCGCTTCTTGTTTTTTTCTTTTTGGTAACGTAATTTTGACTTTGAATAACCAAAATCAGATCAACAAGTTTTGTCAATTGCCTTTTCGTTAGCTTTTGGAACTTTGTGTTGGATAACACTTCACACGCTTGTAAGAGCGCGCGTGTTTGAGGTTTTTTAAAACGAATATACGGCAACAAACTTTTAAGAATATTTCTTATCTGTTTATAACCATTTATTCGCAGCTCAGTCATTCCATCATTTCTGTCAGAAATATAACCGATACCCAAGACTTCTTTTATCCAATATAAAGTCTTTTTATGCCTAGCATCTTGATAAAAACAAATTGTAGTCATAAAACGAATCCCTCGTTTGCTATCGCTTCGCTTTTTGAGCTGAAGCATAAGACTCCCATCTCCATCAAGAAAACCAGCAATATACGCGAACTTAATTTTAGATCGACTTCCCACGATATTATCTTACTCTATTTCTGGTCCTCAAGCGAATAGTAATATCAAAGACCGTATGATATTACTTTTCATCGAACCGAGAAACATGAATGAAGATTCCACCGTTATTAGCCACTTTTTCATCACACATTTCTGCGTGAAGTAGCAAGGCCCCAAAAGGGCTTACTAGAAGAAACTCCTCTCAAGAATCAACGCCTGCAGTAGATAGGAGACCAACCTGTCTCACGCATGTTTTGCTTCGTAAACCCGCTGGCCTGCGCAGAATATACGCAGAATCACGCAGACACGAAACATTCCCGCTATTACTAGCGGCATTGGACTATATCTTCATCCCACTTGTGCTGGGAGGCTAACATGTAGTCTCTACAGGGTCATAAGAAAATATAAATGAATTTTTCTTAGACTTCCCTCGGTATTGTCCTTATGAAAGGATTTTACCGATATAAGTTAGCTTCTCGCTCAAAAATTACTCTTTGAGGCCGCCGTGATTGAGGTTGTTTCCTATCTTTATTTCATAGACGAAAAATATGTCGTTGGATTCAAACAGTCGATGAGCCAATCAGTAGTTCAAGATCGTAATGCGCGATTAGCGCATCAACGGTCTGAACCCAGCTCGCGTGCCACTTTAATGGGCGAACAGCCCAACCCTTGGGACCTTCTCCAGCCCCAGGATGTGACGAGCCGACATCGAGGTGCCGAACCGCTTCGTCGATATGGACTCTTGGAAGCGACCAGCCTGTTATCCCCGGAGTAGCTTTTATCCGTTAATCTTCCGCGGCGTCTAGTGCCCACGGTCGGTTCACTATGTTCTGCTTTCGCATCTCTTTTTATACATGAAAGCATAAAAAGTTCCGAAATATTCGGAAGTTTGACATGTCCGTCTTACAGTTAAGCCAGCTTATGCCATTGCGCTATCGGCGCGATTTCCATCCGCACCTAGCTGACCTTGATAAACACCTCCGTTACTTTTTAGGAGGTAAGCGCCCCACTTAAACTGCCCACCAGATACTGTTCCCGTGCGTTTTTGCCGCAAAGGTTAGAGTCTAAAAATGAAAAGATGGGTATTTCACTGTTGGCTCCATGCCGCCCAAGAGCAACACTTCAAAGCCTCCCCACTATGCTACGCATTACATTCTTAGAGCCAATATCAAGTTGCAGTAAAGCTTCCGGGGTCTTTTCGTCTAACTGCAGGTAACCGGCATCTTCACCGGTATTGTATTTTCACCGGGCTACTCCCCGAGACAGTCCCCCAGTCGTTACGCCTTTCGTGCACGTCGGAACTTACCCGACAAGGAAATACGCTACCTTAGGACCGTTATAGTTACGGCCGACATTGACGAGGGCTTCGGTCGGTCAGCATCCCGCTAAAAGCGGGACACCACCAACGTTAACCTTCTCGCATTGGTCAGGCGTCACCCTCTATACATCCTCTTACGAGTTCGCAGAGAGCTGTGTTTTTGTTAAACAGTCGCCAGGGGTACTTTCGCTGCGTCCCGCTTTCCACACGATAAAAACCGTATGGTTAACGGGAAACTCTTATTGCTAACTTACGAGTGCTTTTTTGCCGAGTTCCTTGGGGAGCACTCACCCGTTCGCCTTAGTCTTCTCGACCTGCTCACCTGTGTCGGTTTGCGGTACGGTTTCCATATACTTAACCCTAGAAGTTTTTCTTGGAAGGCTCTTCAAAAGAATTTTCTTCCGAAACGAAAGAATTTCTGCATTGCGCGAGATTTGCCTTGCGGCCGCTTTCCGGATTTGCCGGGAAAGCATCTCTGTACAACACAAACGCGAATCCAATAACGCGCTCTTTTTTATGTCCTCCGTCCCTCCATTGGAAATATACGGAAGTCACGGAATATTAACCGTGTGTCCATCAACTGCGCCTTTCGGCATCGCCTTAGGACCGACTCACCCTTGGCTGATCACCATTGCCAAGGAAACCTTGAGCTTTCGGCGTGCAGGGCTCTCACCTGCATTGCGGTTACTTGTGCCAACATTCTCGCTTCCCAACGCTCCACCACTTCTCACGAAGCAGCTTCACTGCATTAGGAATGTTCTCCTACCGCGTTATGCAAAAGCATAACACCCTCACCTTCGGTACTCTGCTTGAGTCCCGATTATTTTCGGCGCAATATCTCTTGACGAGTGAGCTGTTACGCACTCTTTAAAGGATGGCTGCTTCTAAGCCAACCTCCTCGCTGTCTGAGAAATTTCACCACCTTGAAAACACTTAGCAGAGATTTAGGGACCTTAGATTGAGATCAGGGCTGTTTCCCTTTTGACCGATGGAGCTTCGCCCCCATAGTCTAACTGCCCTTACAATACGTTCGGTATTCGGAGTTTGGTTGGAAAGCCGAGCTTTCGCCCTATGCATCCCATCCAGTAGCTCTACCCCCGAACGATAATAAAGACGCTAACCCAAAAGTTATTTCGGAGAAAACCAGCTATTCCCACGTTCGATTAGCTTTTCACTCCGACCCACAGCTCATCCGATGACGTTGTACGATCAACCGGTTCGGACCTCCTTCCGCCTTTCGGCGAAATTCATCCTGGCCATGGGTAGCTCACGTGGCTTCGGGTCTTTTGCATGTTGCCTTTATTCTTCGCCAATTCACTCGCGTTAAAACGAGTGAATTGGAAAGAATGATGCGCGCTGTTAACACTCGGTTTCCCTTTGCCTCCCCCCGCTCTTTTGGCACTATTCCAGTAAACTATTTTGAATACGCTTCTTAAGATGCCCGATTACCGCTCCGTGATGTTTTAGTTTTTCTTCACGAAGCAATGCATCTTTTTTACTAAGATACGATTCGTAATAAATAAGTTTGAATGGAGCGTAATGTTTTGTTGATCTATTTTCTCCTTGATTGTGTTCTTTCAATCTTCTCCGAAGATCATTCGTACTCCCCACATAGAAAAAATTTTTATTTTTACTTTTAAGAAAATAAACATAATACATAATCAATAATTATACCAACAAAATAATAACGCCAAAAGAGCGGGGTTAGACGAGCAGCATGCAAAAACTCGTTGGCTCATTCTTCAATAGGCACCCGGTCACTCGTACCTCGCTCTCGCTCGGCACTTCGTAATTTTCAATTTTTAATTTCTAATTTTTAAACATTTGAAAATTGGAACATTAAACATTGAATAAAAATTGAGAATTGAAAATTAAAAATTTTGTGCTGAACAAAAGTGAGGCACAAGCTCCCAGTCCTTGTAAGTATATGGTTTCAGGTACTATTTCATCGCCCTCATCGGGCTGCTTTTCACCTTTCCCTCACGGTACTAGTTCACTATCGGTCTTGAAGCGTATTTAGCCTTGGGAGCTAGTGCTCCCGGCTTCCCCCGAGGCATTCGTTCCTCGAGGTACTCAAGAGTACATTCCGAGAGACAGAGATGATTTTCGTGTACGGGGCTATTACCCTCTTTGGCCCGCCTTTCCAGACGAGTTCTACTAACCAAATCTCTTCTTGTAAATCTCTCCTGAGAGTAAACTCTCAATGAATGTATCTTTCAACCCCCCTCGACTCGATGCTACGCACCTCGCTCGGGGTAAACCCATCTTTTAAAAAACGAAGATTGGGCTTGCCCTGAGTGAGATTCGCAGAATCGAATCGAAGGGTTTGGGCTCTTCCCGTTTCGCTCGCCGCTACTAAGGGAATGGACCACATCTCGCTTCGCTCGAGTGGAATTCCCAATTTTCAAGCACCAATTTCAAAACAAATCCCAATGACCAAAATCCAAAACAAGGGTTTTTGAAAATTGAAACATTAAAAATTGATTGCCCGCCCAAAGGGCGAGGTCTCGCCTAAGGCGGAAAAATTAGAAATTAAAAATTGGAAATTCCGCGCCGAACAAAGTGAGAAGCAGCATTGTTTTCTTTTCCTCTAGGTACTGAGATGTTTCACTTCCCTAGGTGCGCTCCGCGCTCTGCACGGAAACCCAAATTTCCAAGCACCAACCCCCAAACAATGCAAAAATTCAAATGACCAAAACGGATTTGGAATTTGAAATTTAGAATTTGTTTGGAATTTGGATTTTGTAATTTAGGATTTCCGTGCAAAGCACGGTCTCCGTGGTTTACACGGAGGGGTTTCCCCATTCGGACATCTCCGGATCAAAGGTTGCTAGTCACCTCCCCGAAGCTTATCGCAGACACGCCACGTCCTTCATCGCCACTTCAAGCCAAGGCATCCGCCATATACTCTTATTCCCGCTGAAATATACAATGATTATAAATGCTATAATCACCTGTTGTTTATATTCTATTGTAAATTTGCTCACCTTTACTGCCGGCATCTGTTTAATAAAAAAATGATAAACAGGTGTCGGGAGTAAAAATATTGTGTACCCTCCTCCGCACTTCTCCGCTAAAGCTCCGAAGTGCTTCGGGCGGGTTATTTTTCGCAACTACGCTTCGCGTAGGCAAAAAATGAATAATCGCGCCGCAAGCAGTGCGATATCTCACGCTATGCTTGCAGCTTTGCGATTATTCCACCCAGCTCATAAATCTTAACCGGGGTCTTTTTGTAATATGATTCCATTTTTTTAACATTAATGAAATCAGGAAAGACATAAGATCTATGAGCTGGGTTTATTATCTGCAAACCGCATTCATTCCCACCGCCCGCTTCGCCGAAGCGAAAGCGAGACGAGCAAGCGACGGGGTATTCTGCGGGCAGATAATAAAAAATCCGCTTCTTTTGAGCGGAGTTCATACAACCAAATACAGGCGTGATTACAAACTAGGACTCGTCGCCCCCGCTTTCTAAAAATGATATGTTGATAGTGTGTAACATCGTATTGTTTTCCTAGTATAGCAGGTCTGTTTTGGCTGTCAAACCCCGTTTGGCTAAATCGAAAGCTGTATCTACGTCTGACGGATACTATATCTGGTTAAGGAAACAATGGTCCGTTATGTGAGTCGTCGAAATTCGCTGGTAGATACAACAAGGAAGACGGTTCGATTTTGCCTAACGGGGTCAAATCTTTCAACTAAATCCAAAACAAGCCCGACTACCCACCATTGCACATGGGGCTTTCCGACAGGAAAACCCCATAGAACAATAGCGATTAGCTATTTCCGGCTATTGGAAATATCTGATCCGAGCTTTGCTAGAAACCGCGAAGCTGTTTCTTTCCCGCCAAGACCGAACGAAAGACCAAGGGCGATAGAAAGAGCCGCAATAAACCCGGTAAAAAGGGTTTGGACAAAAGGTCCCGCAATGCCGAGTTGGTACATTGCCGCAAGAAATGCAAAAATCCAGATTGACCATTTACTGATCCCCCCAAGAAGATCTGCGGACGGAAGGTGCGCGGCTCTCGCAGACCCGACAACAATTCGGCGCATTGCATCAGCAACCACTGCCGCAATAACTAGGATAAATGCCGCAACAATAACATTCGGCAGATATGAGACAACATCGCGCAAGAAAAGATTTATCTGATCAAGTCCTAACACGTCAACTGCCGCGATAAGGAATACGATAATGAAAAACCATTTTACAAGCCCTCCAATAAATCCCCCTACGTCAAGTTTAAATCCCGCGCGCGTAATCGGTTCTTCAAAGCCAAGATTTTCAAAAATCTTGTTTACTTTGAGCATAGCGAAGATTTGCGCAACAATTTTGCCCAAAGAAACGGCAATAAGCCACCCGAGGACAAAAATGATAAAAGCAACGATAAATTTTGGGATAAATTCTACGACACCAGTCCAAAGATTTTGGAATGATCCATATAGAATGTCCCCAAATGTTTCAAAAACCATATGTTAAAAAATAAAATAAAAGCTAATTCTAATGAGAACATAAAAAAAATAACCTTAAAGACCAAAATCAAATTCTCGACCTTTTGGCCTAAAAAGGGTCCTTTTTCAGAAGACTCCTTATATTATAGCACATGTTAGAGGTCTTTTCATGGGCATTTCGGTTCTTGTGGATAACATTTTATTACAAATCTAAATAAAAACCCCGTTTAAACAGGGCCTTCTTTTTCTTTATTTTTTGCTCTTATTTTTTATATAATGTTCTTTCTTCTATAGGAATGCCAATCTTTCCATAATGCTCAATGCTATATTGCATGCCTTTTGAAATACCATGGTCGATATATACAACTATCAAATCCGCACATACTCCCCATGCTTGCCCCGCATGAATGCCCATCATCCGCTCTTCCGGGATAAGATCGTTTAAAATGCCTTCCTGGGTATAAAAAAGATGGCTCGCAAACGGTGCTTCTCCCCTGCTTATACAGTCATGCGCACACGCACGCGCATATTGGACATTCTGCTCTTCACTGCGCTTTTCATCACCTTTAAACGGACTTTCTATGATTACTCGCCTCATTATTTCTCCTTTTAAAGATCGGGATATGCGCGCGCCTGGACTCGAACCAGGGACCTTTGCAATGTGAATGCAACGCTCTAACCAGCTGAGCTACGCGCGCCTATTAGAGACCTAATTTATCGTATATTTTTTCGTGAGGATAATCAAAAATATTGCGAATGAATTTATCATACATGCCTACCCGGTATAAAAATTCTTTTGAGTTGAGTGTGGCATAGTTCAATTCCTTGCCCACCCTTGCTTCAATTGAACGCATGATACGCTCAAGTTTTGTCTTTTTTATATTGTCTCCAACAATCAATAGGTCAACGCGCGAATCACTCCCCTCTTCGGCATCAAGAAAAAATCCGGTAAGCACGACTAATTTTATATTTCCCGTGCTCCGAACCTTCCGCAATAGCTGATCGCGCGGAATGGGGGCTGCATTTAAGAGAAGATTTTTTAAAGGACGCAAAAATGGAAATAACGGGTTTAGCTGCCATCCTTGTATCTTTTTCTTTTTCGTACGACGCCTTTTTTTTGAACGAATAACGATCTCCGACTCCCGAACGCCCTTCACGATACATCCTATTTTTTTAAGCAAATTAATCTCGTAGCGCGCCTTCTTTGCAGACACATTGCTTCGGTCTCCTATGTCAGATACATCAAACACCTTTCCGGGATTCAGCAAAAAAAGCCGCAATATTTTTACCAGCGGCTCAGACGAAAAAAGTTCTGCGAGTATATCCATACCTATTTAGTTAACTAGTTTGCTAGTAACTAGTCAACTAGAAAATCCCGCGACGATCGCGGGATTAAACTAGTAAACTATTTCAATTCAACTTGTCCTCCTGCTGCCTCAATCTTCTTTTTGAGTTCTTCTGCTTCCGCCTTTGGCATCCCCTCCTTCAAAGGTTTGGGAGCCGCATCAACCAAATCTTTTGCTTCCTTCAAGCCGAGCCCGAGCACCTCCCGGACTACCTTAATAACCTGAATCTTCTGATCACCTCCTGATTTCAATTCAACGGTAAATGCGCTTTTTTCTTCGGCTCCTCCTGCATCCCCTCCTGCCGCGGGAGCTGCCATCATCATACCCATAGGCATCGCCGCCGAAACGCCGAATTTATCCTCAAGCACTTTTACTAATTCCGATAAATCAAGAACGGTCATTTTTTCTATTGTCTCTACAATGTCTTTGAACTTTGCAGGAACAACAATGTCTTTTTTTTCTTCGCTCATAACTAATAACTTAATAACTAATAACTTAATTTATGTTCGACTCTTTTGCATATTTGTTAATACTCCAATAAACCCTTGCAACGGTCCATTGATAACCCGAACAAAACCTCCGAGGGGGGATACAATACCCCCTACCACCTGCCCCAACAGTACTTCTCGCGGTGGGATGGACGCAAGCATCTTAACGGTTTCTACTCCCACATACCCCTTTTCGTATACCCCTCCGAGTATCTGCAATCCCTCGGTTTTTTTTGCGAAATCAACGAGAATTTTTACTGCCTCTACCGGCTCGCTCTCTTTTCCGCCCGAGGCGGATCCGCCTTTTGCGCCAGAGGACGCATCCGTTCCTTTGGCGGAGGCGGAAAAAAATAAAGCGACCTCCCCCTCAAAGCCGGACATTTCGCCGGAAAAGCCAAAACCATCAAGTACGCGCTTAACCAGTCGTTTTTTTGCCACCTTAAGAGTAGCGCCCACCCCGCGAAGCTCGTTTCGAAGCGTAGACATACCCGCAACCGATACACCGTGAAAATTTATGAACACAATCATGTCTGCCTTCTCAGACAAAGCGTGAACCTCCTTAATTATTGATTCCTTTTTTTGTTTTGTAATTGCCATCTTTTCAGTTTTCTAGTTTCGTCCGCTCCCCGAACTTCTAGTTTTCTAGTTTCTAACTAGCAAACTAATGAACTAGGAAACTATATATTTTAACCAAATAAAAACCGCAGCCGTAAGCCGCGGAACTCAAAACCCGCATATACACAATGCGAATCTTATGCCTTGGAGGGTCTTACAGCCCGGTTATCCAACCGGGTGCTTTCGCATATGCCTGCCCTCTGTCTACGGCTATACAATCCAGTATAATCATCAAAGTAAACCTGTCAAGATTTATTTTTCATTCCACAAATTCTTGACAAACATATATCTGCATGTTAAAAGTAAATAAAATTCATCTTTAACAAAAAGGAGGCAGATAGGTGCCGATCAAGTCAGTATATGTTATTTCCCCTGTTCATAACAGAGAAGATACGTTGAATGCTTTTTTAATCGGTGGCGATCCTGATATCACGCCGTTAAAAGAAATGAGAGATTTTTTGGAAGAAAAGTGGATTACGTTTAAGACAATCCTCGTAAACGACGCTTCAACCGATGAAACATTCGAAATAATAGATGATTTATGGCACAAAACAATTTGGATAAAACCTATCCACAAAAATAAGAACGAGATGGTGGCGAAAGCACTTCTTGATGGGTACACCGAAGCAATTCGCCTTGCTCCTTTGGAGTACCGCTATAACCATCCATATAAGAAAAACGAAGTTTTATTCGTGCGGCTAGATTCTGATCTGGAACATAATCCGAAACATATTCTTGAATTAATAGAAGTAGTAAACAATGGTGCTGATGGCGCAATTCATCAATTACGATACCGCCCCGAAGATCAGACCGAGATTGATTATTGGTTTGACGGGTCGCAAGGAACATTCCAGGGAAATGTTATACTCGGGAAAGGCGAATCATTACTGCATAATTGCCCCGGTTACACTGCATACCGCATGGATGCCATGGAAAAAATGCTCCCGCTTTATCAAAAATATTTTAAACTCTATAAAGAGGAGTATGGGGTTGAGCCGACATGGGGCGGAGATATGGCGCTATTTTTTATCGCAAAAAATATTCTTAGGCTCACCATAGCAACAGATCTCGTTGCCGATTCCACACGGCAATCGCCCGGCAGAACGATAGACAAAGTGCTCCAGCAAATACAGCGAAATACAGCACACCTTCTTCTTATGAGAAAAATCCAAACGGGAAAAATAAAATTCCTATAAAACCAAAAAGGACAGCTTCGGCTGTCCTTTCTTTTTTATAGTAATCCTCTTTTTTCAAGCACCGGCAATACATTTAAAATCTTGATGTCTACCAAAAAACCGGAATGAGATGTGGCGCAAAAATCAACAAGCGCATCTAACGGTATGGTCATAACTTCTATGTCTTCGGCATCTTCCAACATCGGCTCTCCGACTTTTTCTACATTGTCGGCAAAAAAAACTATCATCTCGTCACTTACCAATCCTGAATTAAACGGGCCTTCAAGAATTCTCGTAACGCCATTCTTTGCTTCGTATCCGGTTTCTTCGCGCAATTCTCTTTGAATAACTTCTTCTGGTGTCTCTCCGTCTTTATCCATAAGCCCGGCGGGAAGTTCCACTATATATTGATTCATAGGAACTCTAAATGTTTTTTCAAGAAGCACTTTTTTATTTTTTGTGAGGGCAAAAATCGCAACTATTTTTCCGAATGTTTTTCTTCTGACCGTCTCCCATACGCATGCCTTCCCTGTTTTACCGATAAAATGAATTTTTGAAACTTGTATAAAAGAACCGTCAAACACTATTTCTTCTCTTTGTATCTTCATACAGACCTCCTTCCTAATAGTTAATGGTAGCAATTATTAAACACCGAGTGTTTAATAATTTTAGATAATTTCAGTGAAGTAATTGGTATGCCGTGACAATAGCGGCAGTCTCGGACCTAAGCGTTAATTTCCCGAGAGAAATGACTAAATGACCTGCCTTTTGAGCTGTTTCTATCTCCTGCTTGTTCCATCCGCCCTCAGGGCCTACAAAGAGCGCTACAAAGGGCTTTGAGGGGTATGAGACAACCCGTTCAGCAGAAATATGAAGCGCCGGGAAAAACGACTGAAGCCCTCTTTTAGACGCATATAGCACCGCCTCATGAAAAAGCATCATCGGCCGAAGTTTTGGAATAACGCTTCGTCCTGACTGTTCTGCCGCCTCTCTAATAATTTTTTCGGCCCGTTCCTGGTTAAAGCTTTTTTTTACGGAACGCTCCGTTAAAATAGGAACAAATTCGGTTACTCCGACCTCTACCCCCTTCTCAAGAACCCATTCAAATTTATCTTTTTTAATAAGAGATTGGAACAATACAAGTTTTCGTTTTGGCTCCCGGTTTGGTATCGTACACTGCGTAATATGAACCACGCATCCTCGTCGCGAAATATCTTGAATGTTTGCCGTACAATCATATCCGGAACCATCAAAAAGAACAATTTCATCTCCTTCCCGCATACGAAGAACCGAGGAAATCTGATGAGCAATTTCGCGCGAACATTCTATGAGGGCATCTTTTTCTAATTTTTGATTTACAAAAAATCGATGAGGGTGGGACATATCTTCTTATTGTAAACAAAAAAGCGGCTTCTTCAAGCCGCTCTACTTTTCATGCTATTGCGTCATCTGAAATGCCTACGCCATTTTTTATTGCCATCCAAAGACGCTGCAATTTGCCGTCAAAATCCGTGCTGTTATCAATCACAATATGATTAGGGTGTCCCTTCCAGGCATCCAGCGTGCGTCTGTCTTGCTTTCGCGCCTCCTCAAGCGTTTTTTCTACCCGCGCTTCATTGTCCAGATTATAATGCTCCTCTGCGCCATGCGCGGTGCTCACAAGATGACACACAATATCATATCGCGCATTATCAATCGCGATACTTTCTTGGCGCAATTGTTGTATAAGTGAATCGTATTCATGTATCGCCATATATGCTCTGCCGTCCCTGATGCCCCTGTCACACAAAAGGGCCTTCTGCGCATTTTTAAAGCGACTTAGGAATGCCCGGCATTGTTCTTCTTTTGCGATCTGCAAGCGCATAATATGCTCTTGAAAATCCAGCCAATCCACATGAGATAATTGTTCACGCACACCTGCAAAGAATAATTCTGTTGCCGTCTCCGAAATAGTCAGCACTCCAAAATCATGTTTTCGCAGTTGCGCTGCAACAAATGGAAGCGCGGATGTTTTCCCGCCGCATGGACCACCGGTCAACACAATCGTATACATGTCGCCCCCTCTTATTTTTTTATTTTTTTCCTCCGGAAACGCCTGCCTGTCCGGTAGGCAGGAATCCGCCTTTTGCGGAAAAGATCCTCGGGCATATTTCTCTCACATAACACCATTCGCATTCCGGTCGAGGGAACGCATGAACGCCCCTATTGTATTCAACCATTGTGTAATTTATCCATATCCAATCTTTTTTTGAAAATAACTTCATCAAGTCTCGTTCTATTTTATTGGGGTCGTTTTCTTTTGTAAAGCCAAAGCGTTGCGATACCTGGCGCACGTGCGTATCCACCGCAATGCCCTCGGCACGATGATAGACATGATTGAGCACAATATTCGCGGTTTTACGCGCAACGCCGGGGAGGCGCGTCAACTCTTCAATCGTCTTTGGCAATTTCCCATGAAAATCTTTTTCCAGCATTCGCGCAGACCCGATAATATTTTTCGCCTTTTGGCGGAAAAATCCGAGCGAATGTATCTCTTTTTGGAATATGGATAGATCGGCAGAAGCAAAATCATGCACCGTTTTGTATTTTGTAAATAATCCCCTCTCCTGCGTCACCTCATTTACCTTTTTATCCGTTGCCTGCGCTGAAAGCATTGTAGCTGCAAGCATCTGCATGGGTGTCTTGTACATCAAAACACTCCTTGTTCGCGGATATGCTTTATGCAAACAAAAAAGCAGGGCCCTTGCCCTTTTTTTGCGCACTTCAAACGAGTCGTTTGCCCATTCTTGAAAAGAATGGGCGGCATGAATATTTTTTTTCAACATAATACTCACAGCTTTTCCCCCGTTAGGCTACATCGAAACATCGTACTTGTTTTATCAAAAACAATATTCCGATTATTGCCTTCACATGTATGTTAACGATAATCCTTTATACTACCCCGTACGATGAAGATATAAAACATTCGATGTTGCCATACGGGGCATACCCCGTATGGCAACATCGAAAAACGTCTTCCTTGCTGCATCTACTCGCATAATCTTAGAATTATACACAAAAAACCAATATTTCTTTGCTAATTTGTATTATTCCGTAAGACGTAAAGGTTTTGCTTTCGATGTTGCCATACGGGGTTCCACAAGAAAGTCGGGTATTTCTATTATCTTATTGGGCTTGCGTACACCCCTGCGAAGGCGAATCTTTGAGGGTGAAATATTAAAATAAACTGCAAGCGCGTCTAGTACCGCTCTGTTTGCTTTGCCCCCTTCCGCTTTTTCTTTTACATACACATCAAAAGAATCATTTTTCTTTTGAATAATCGCGTCTTTCGGCGACCGGGTATGGGCTTTCACTTTTACAAGCATACCTAACCAAAAAATCGACTGCTCGCAAAAAGCACGATAAGCCCGACAATGATGACCAGAGCAAATCTGCTAATATATGACCACAATGAACCTTTATTGTTACCTTGGGGAGGCATACCCCGTTAGGCTAAATCAAATGAAGAAGACCAATACTCCCGCAGGCGATTCCTCAAAAATCTGCGTCCTGCAGTAGATTTGAGATAACGCTCACGCTGCATGGCGTCTTCTTGATTTGTACAAGCCTCAAGATAAATGATAATAAATGGTAGTCTCATTTTTGTTGAAAAGTTATACCCCCGTTTGTGCTCTTCTAATCGTTTTTTAATATTCTTTGTATATCCTACATACATATTGCCGTCCTTTTTGCTCCGCAATACGTATGTCCAGAAGAGCACATTTGATTTTGCCATACGGGGCATATATCTATTATACTACGCGAACTCTTTTTATATAAAAAATCCCGCTTTAAGCGGGGTTTTTTATATGGCATCAAGCATTGACTGCAGAACCGCTGAAATCGTAGGGTGGTTCGTTATTGCTCCTTGCAATAATTCACGCGCGCTTGCTTTATCTCCCAAAATATCTACATACAGCTCAACTGCCGCTGCGTAATATTGGGGATTTGTCGGCGCTTTCTCTATTGCCTTGAGTATATACTCCTCCCCTTTTTGGTTGTCGTGGAAGTGATATATATATAAATTGGAAAGATTATTGAATACACGAGCATCATCCGGCTGAATAAACGCAACATAGCTCCAAATCTCCTCTGCTCCCTTGTAGTCTTCAATTAGTTTGCGGTACGTTCCTAGTTCCAACCAATGATCTACGAGCGCAGAATCGCTTTTTAGAGTGTCTATCAATTCCGCTATTTTTTGCTTTGCCTGCGTTGCAGATTCAGAATTCATCCCCTCGGGGATAACAACCGGCCGATCAAGATCAGGAATTGGAACCGAATCTATGCTATTTGAGACATCGGCGGGCACGACAACGGCATCTATGCCGTTGTCTTTGTTTTCGTTTTTACCATCTTCTGTAGAAGAGGGGCTGTTGGCATTGTATAGGAACATAACACCCCCAAACAGAAAAAGAACCAAAAAACCAATAATGTATATTTTGTATTTTTGCATACCCTTGTTAAAAATTTCCAATTTTAAATTTCCAATTTTTATTCAATGACATAATTCCAAAATTTTTAAATAGTGTAAGAAATTGAATCATTAAACATTGATTATTCTTCGATTTTGCTCAGAATCTTAAAATCTTGAGCTTGCCGAAAGAAAAATTCAAAATTAAGAATTAAAAATTAAACACTACTGATACTATTTCGTATTATCCCGAAATACATAAAGATTTTGCTTTTCTGCCGGAGGCAGATCTGCTCGCCTCGTTTTCGCCTTGGCGAAGCGGGCCTTCGGCATGACGATGTTGCCATACGGGGCATACCCCGTTAGGCTACATCGAAAAACGTCTTCCTCGCAAAACCGCCGAATATATTTCGATGTTTACCTTTTATTGTACTTTTACTAATAATACTTTGTGTTATTCCCGTAAGACGCAAAGGTTTTGCTTTCGATGTTGCCATACGGGGCATACCCCGTTAGGCTACATCGAAAAACGTCTTCCTCGCAAAACCGCCGAATATATTTCGATGTTTACCTTTTATTGTACTTTTACTAATAATACTTTGTGTTATTCCCGTAAGACGTAAAGGTTTTGCTTTCGATGTTGCCATACGGGGCATATCTACAATTTGTATCACAGGTTCTTTTTTATTTCAACCCCGACCTTGAGAATCCTTAATGCTCTCAGAGAACTGCACTATAAGGATTCTCAAGAGCGGGGCAATGCAAAAGCCCCGTGTTTCCACGGGGCTTTTGGAGCCGTCTCTTCGCTCACGAGGAGCAAAGGACCACAAGAGGCTCTATTAGTTAGAAGACGTCAATGTCTCAAAGGACATGTTCGTCGTCGGCAAACCGGGTACAAGATAACCGTTCGTAAAGTCAAGATCGGTAAGCGCAATTGACGTTGTCGTAGAATTCGGTGACCAGATAAGGTCATCATTCGTGTCAGTGTCAATAAATGTCGCGCTTGCCATAGCGATCTTGTCTGTTGCGTTTATGTTTTCATCCGGGTGAGGGGTAGCGGTTGGATATGCCGCATCTCCCATCAATCGTACTTCAAACGATTCTTCGCCAGAGCTTGTCTCAACGCCATACACGTCTGCTGCAAAGCGGAACCATCGTGTTTCCCCTGAAGGAATCTTGTACGTGGTTGTCGCTGTGCCACAGGTTGTCTTGTTGAAGTTTACGTTAATGTCAGTGTTGTCAAGACCAATCACGCTTACGTTATCCGTTGCCTCAACTGCTGCTGTCTTGTCGGAAGACTTAAACATACCCCCAAAGAGAAGAATAGCATCAGTTGGGTACGCGCAATTCTCGGCATTCAACAGACCTGTCGTTGAAAACGACGTGTCGGGTGAGGCAAAACTGGAGTCAGTAAATGCGTACACCGAATATCCAGATGTTGACGCATTTGCAAGGTTCCCGGTTGAAGATGACAGCTGGAATGTAAACTTGTACAACTGTACGTCGTTACCAACCGCCGTTACCTTGAATTTGTAGATTGTTCGGTCAGAACCAGTCTGCATAGTTCGTTCTGAAGTTGACAAGTCAATCTTTGCAAATGACGGGTACGACTTCATGATACGAACACCGGTAATGGTTGTGTCGCTGCCTGTTGGCGAGATGTTTGATCCTGATCCCACGCCAACACCATAGTTTCCTCCGCTCAAACCAAGCGCACCGGCATCCCACTGCACTTGGAGAAAGTCACCGGATGCTACGAGCGGACCTGACACAGTAATGCCACCAATATCACCTTTAACAGTCATAGTCTTTGAGCTGTCTTTCGGCACTCGGAATGCGCCTGAAGCAATTACTGAAGATGTCGCGAAATCTCCGTTTGCTCCGAATGTCGCATCCGCTAGCCATGTTGAGCCATCGTACAAGCTGACTTTTTGGCCTATCAAATCAATCGGTGAGTTCGTTGCAACAGCAGAAAGCTCGAAGTTTACGCGGCGAATGTCAATGTCTTCAAACGATGCCGAAAACTTAAGTTTCGCAAGCGTTACGCCTGTTGTTCCTGACTGAACAATGCTGTATCCCGGCGTTGAATCATCAGTAACGGTATATGTCCCGCCTGTTTGAACAGTCATTGTTTGGCCGACGACACCTGTCCCATCGCCTGAACCATTTTCAGTAACAGTTGCTGACTGCCCTGAAGTCACTCCAGTCGGCGTAGGAGATGAAGCAGTGCTGTATCCCCATCGGAATCCTGTGTTCGCAGCTGCACCGGTTGAAATATTACACTTTAATCCTATCGTCTTTACTGTCCCTTTCGGAACAATCAAACCGCTGCCCAAGAACGTAAATGACGTTGAAGATCCAACCGCGCTTGGGTCTACTCCATCAGACACGATTGTCGCGCCGTCATAGAGCTTACATGCAGTCAAGTTAGTTGCTGTTCCTCCCACCGGTGTTCCATATTCAAGCGGAAGTGAAGCAAACCGAATGTCGTCCCCAGAATTTGTAGCGTCAAGTTCATAATTCGCGAAAAGAAAATCACTTGTGCCTGCTACAACATTCTGCGCGAGCGGTACGCTTGAAACGCTGATTGTTACTGCCGCCGCTTTAAGCGTCATTGTGTTTCCGCTGATTGCCGATGATGGAGACGGTGTAATAGATACTGATGTCGTCTGTCCGGTTACTGTCGTCCACTGGGTGCTTGGGGTTGTGGATGCGTGTACCGTGTCATTGTTGTCAAAGTCACTTCCATATTTACCCTTCAATGTGTACGTTTTCTTCCCAACAGGGAATATGATTGTTTCGGTGAAAGTAACCGTACCATACGAACCGCTTACCACTACTCCGTCTGCGGGACCTGCCAACACTACGCCGTCATCGCGAACAAGCGAAATGTTTGTAAGGTCTGCAGGATCACCTGTTCCGGTAGTTCCAAGACCAAAGATGATCTGCGCTACCGATATTTCTTCACCCTTTATTTCTACGTTGAACCCACCAATTGCCTGGTCAGGAACGTTTTCTGCAACGTTTTGTGACTGAACAGCTGATGAATTTTCTACCGTAAGAGTTCCGGTATCAATAGTAACTTGGTAGCCATCAAACCATGGGTTTGTATCCTCATGGAACGCGCCATCGTCAGTGCCTGAAGCGTCAGTGCCATTTGGAGGCGAGATATTGTATCCGAATGTCTTTCCGTAGAACGTTACGTCTGTCCTGCGGAAGATATCAAAGTCAATCGTCCTGCTTGATCCGTCTACAATATCGCCTTTCACAGAAACTTCCGTTGAAAATCCTTTTGCAATAGAAACGCCTGCTCCAAACGACGCGCTGTAGTATTTGCCGTCATCAGAAACCTTCGCGTCATACGCTGTGCCGTCTACTACAATTTTTACGTTCGCCAAGTCTGATGAAGCCGCCGAACCTGACTGGTTAAAGCGGATGTTCTTCAAAAGAAGATCTTCTGCCGAACCTGCGGTAAATTTAACCGATGTGAATGTGTATGCTGTTTCACCTACCTTCTTGTTTACGCTTGAACCCGGGTCCAATGGACCAATCGCGTTCGTAACGCTACCAATAGTGAGTGAATTGTTTGCGGTGTGGATTGCTCCCTTAATAGGAAGTGACCCCTCTAATGTTGCAGTACCCTTCAACGCAATTGCGGTTACCGCCAAAATAGGCGCTTCTCCTACATTTGCTGAAAGACTCGCAGCCATGTCACCTCCAACGGTGACTGTCTTTGTTGTTCCTGCCTTAATTGTGAAGTCTTCGGTAAGGGTTGCCTGGTGAAGCGAGTTCAATGATTTGGAAAGCCCGATTCGGGTTCCATCGCTATCAATCAAGACAACACCTGAAAATGCGGAGTCTGCACCCAATCCCTGTCGTTCAACAGTGACTGAATCAACGATTACATCGCTTGCTCCCGCGCTTAATGTAATAACCGTGAATGGAACTCCTTGTGCGTTCTTTACCGCCAAAGAATCTGCCGGCTGGGTGCCCGCGGCAACCAATAAGCTACCAGCTGATACCGGCGTAGTTGGTGTGGTTGGCGTAGTTGGTGTCCCAAACAATGCATTTAATTTAGCTCGCGTTCCCGCTCCTACAAATCCTGTAGGCGCGCTAAGTCCCAATGGAGTCAACACTTCAGAAGCATATTTGTTCTGGAAGCAGTTGGCCGCATCACGCGTGATAGGACCAAAGTATCCTGTGTAAGATCCGAAAGTGAAGCATCCTTCCAAGTCCAGCGCTTGCTGGAGGGCTTTTACTTCATCGCTGGTCATTCCCATTGAAAGGTTCGTATTGAACACATGGGAAAATCCCGATGAGCCTCCCGACAAACCTGAAAGCTGTGTTTGCAATGTTGCAATCTGCGCTAACAGTGCTTGGATTTGTGCTTGAAGGTCAGCAACTGTTTGCGCTTGAGCTGCTACCGGAATCAAATATCCGATACCCCCAAGCCACAAAGCAGTTGTTACACTGAGAACGGTGGAAGCAATTTTTGCTTTCATCGTCCCTTTAAAGCTACTCATATGTGATAATGAATGGCTCTTTTTTTCTCCCGCTCTTTACCCACCTTTCATCGTAGATAACATATATTCTATCGGAATACCGATACATACGATGCTATCTATACGCAAAGACAAACAAAGAGCGGGATTCAAAAAGAGTTTTGAGAAAGATAGACATGGTTCCGACAAATTGACCACATAATAACTTTCTCTGATGTTCAAAAATTAATAATTCTCAAATTTTAAATCTGCGTACTGCGAGGAGCAAAGCCATTAAGAAAAATTCTCATCGACCTGGCCTACCGGCATACATAATATGTATATATTGCATACGCCAAGTAACTCCTCCTTTTTCTTTAGACATAACAATTAACCGAAACAGAACTATTTCACACAATCATCCGTACTGCCGTTTATATAAAACTGTTAATGTCCTTCCCTAGATTCTTTGAAGGGAAATTTACTTTCCCTTTCCTATGCGTCGCGCCAAACGCGATGAACAGGGTAAGGAAAAATAATCGTACTACTTTCTAATTTCTAACCTCTAAACAAATCCTATGTCGTATCTTATATCTTCTTTTTTCATAAAAAAATTCTTGTGTTAATTGTAAAAAATAATTCGTACATACAGATACAGGAAACCAGCCAGTAAAATGGCCTTGATAAAAAATTTTTACACTCTATCTACATACATACACACGTGCACTCTTCACTTCGGTCATTCTCCCTTATATTCATTATAATTAGAGCAAAAAATGCTTGCAAAATGGTTCTGTGGATAACTTAAATGCGCATTTTTCGTCCTATCCAAATCTTGCTATAATCCTTGTTTCTCCAGTAAAAATCGTTATTTCTCGCTTCCTTAAATCATAAAGCAAGAAAGAATACTCGGTCAACAAATAAGCGCCCCAGAACAACAATAATATAATCTGTCAACTGCGAGCCTGTCAGAAAAAGGACCATAAAGTATATAATTCTTTTAGTCAACCGTTAGCGCGTATCTCCGCCACCGCTTATCTCCATGTTTTTTGACCACGCCGTCTCCTGCGAGCGAAATAAGATCCCGCTGTATGGTTTTTCCGCTTATTCCGGCAAAATATGCCGCCACATCACCCGCGCTCACCTCCCCCCGTTCACGGATAATAGAGACAATTTTTTCTTTTCTGCCACTATCGCCGCCAACAGAAACATATTCATGATTTTCTTTTTCACTCTGGCGAGCATTGTTTGTTTTTGGTTTACCGTAGGACGAAGAATCGCTATGGTCTTTATTTACAGATTGAGAAAAATATTGTGTACTGCTATTGTTTTCGTTTTTTTTCTGGAAAATGTCTTTAAGATTATCTTCATTATTTCGTTTTGGCAAAAAAGAGTCTTTTTCTTTTTTCTGTTTGTCTAATTCGGCATTATTGTCTTTTAGAATTTCCTCCAAGGACCTCATGGACAATTGTTTCGCAGATTCTGGCAACAATTCATCTTTTTTGTCTTTTATAAAATTAAAAAGCGCGCTGTATTCTTTACTTAATACCTCAAAATTTGTCCGAGAGATAAACGTACCCAAAGAAGCAAGTCCAAGCGCGTGCGTCATATGAGGAATTATTTTTTCTATCCTGTCAATATATTTTATCCGGTCATAGACACCTGCATCCTCAATTTTTAAAAACATCTCAAAAATAAGCAGCCCCTCTTCCCGCAAATACCATTTTAATGGCTCTCGATCAGGGAAAATATCGGTAATTCTATAAAGCGCTTCCGTAATTTTCTGAGCGTGATTGCGCATATACGCGCAATAAATATTTGAATTATGAGAAGAGAAATTTAACATAGTTATAAAATAGAAGAGACCATCAAGTTACTTAATATTAAATAATACACTATGCATTCGCCCATGAAAACAAAGAACATTATCTGCTCTCATAGAGCATTGGGGATATTGTTTTGCCCCGCACCAGAAAGCCCCGAACGCAAGCTTGAGAGATGACCAGTATAAAACGCGCTTTCGGTGTGGGGTTTCGCGCAACAAAAGATCGAAAGAACTGATGCTACGAGCGTAAGCTTGAGGAGCGCTTCACATAATAGCTTATAAAAACGATCAACGGAGTATCAGCCAACAAAGTCCATGTTTTAATGGACATATCAGACATTATAAAAGACAATAAATCTATCGGACAAAGAGACTACGCACTATTTCTTGTGTCTTTTATGCCTATGACACGAAGTGTTTCTTCTACGGTAGTAACCCCGCGCGAAACTTTTTTCATCATTGCGTCCCATAAACTCTTTGACCCCTTCTGTCGGAGAATGGTTCCTAATTGAGAAATGTTTTTCCCCTCCATGATATACGATTTTATATCTTCATCAAAAGCAACTACCTCAAAAACGCCCTCTCTGCCCAGATATCCGCTGTTCTCGCATGCGTTGCACCCCCTTCCTTTCTTCAAGGAAATCCCGGAAAACGAATCTCCAAAAATACGCTTCTCAAAGTCGTTCAATACATAGGGCTCTTTGCATTTCTCGCATATTTTTCTCACCAGCCTTCCTGATACAACACCTATAAGAACGTGGGAGATGACAGAACGAGGTATCCCCATCTCCAGAAACCGAATTATAATCCCAGGAACATCAAATGTATGAAATGTAGAAAACACGAGAATGCCCGAAAGAGCAGCCTGAAAAGACAACTGCACCGTCTCTGTATCCCGCAGTTCTCCAAGCATTATAACATCAGGATCTTGGCGTAATACAGCTCGGAGCGCTTTTGGAAATGTCACCCCTATACTTTCTTTTACTTGAAGCTGTCTGATAGTGTCCATTTGAAACTCTATAGGGTCTTCAATAGTCACTATATTATTCCTAGGAGTATTTATTGCTTTGAGAATAGAATATAAAAGGGTTGTTTTCCCCGCCCCGGTCGGTCCCGTAATTAAACTCATGCCATACGGGAAAACAATCATTCTTTTTACATCTTCTATCTGGTCAAATTCAAAACCTAAACCTACCAAATCCATCATGGCGTCCTTTCTGTCCAAAAGACGCAGCACAACCGCCTCTCCAAATGTTGTGGGGAACGTTGAGACGCGGAGATTATAGATTTTCCCCCCCTCGCCATATATCTCAAAATGGCCGTCTTGCGGAAAACGTTTTTCCATTATTTCCATGCCCGCAAGAACTTTAATGCGCGAAACAATCTCGTCCTTCCCGTCTTTCTCAAACACCTCTGCCGGATGCAAAAAACCGTCTATGCGAAAACGGACGCCGAAAGAATCTCGCGCCGGCTCAAAATGAATATCGCTTGCGCGAAGCGTAATTGCTCGCCGTAATAATGAGTCAACAAGATCGGTTACGTTTTTATATTGGCTTCCTTTTGGTTCTTCGGCCATGTATGTAGTATATCACCCTCCCCGCTCTCATACACTAACACTAACTGGGCGCGTGATTTTTTATTTTTCTACGAAGCGCGTATAAACTCGCCCCGGTGATACCCAGCATAAGCCCCAACACAACAATAAAATAAAATGGATTGCCCGATATAAATGCATCGCTTAGATACACAAGGGTTGTCGCGGCGAATATTTCATAGAGCAATGTTGCAACGAGATATTTTGCAAAATGATACCGTACCATGCCTAACGCGTATCCTCCAATTTCTGAAGGAATCGCAAACCGAAAAAGCAAAACGAGCCCAAATTCGGCTTTCCCGGAAATCCGGTGTCTATAATAATTAATATGCTGCATTGTCTTTGTGCGAGAAAAAAATGGCGCGCCAAATATCCCGCCAATGGCATACACGCCCATACCCCCAATAAGCCACCCGCATACAAGCAACACAATTGTAAATGTTTCACCCCACACCGGAATAACTAACGGCACCAACGGGGCGCTTGAAAACGGCGAGATGACAACAGCAACCACCGCAAGCCCGATAAACACCAACACTGCCAACACAGGGCTTTTTTCAATATGCTCCCCCACAAATCCCTGGGCTATCGCGAATACATCCTGTAAAAAGCCCGAAGACCAAAACAAAACCCCAATACAGAGAAGTAATAACGCTACCAATACGTGCTTTTTCTCAAAAATCATAAAAAATAGTAGACATGCTTAATTGGAAAATAGATCTGGCCATATGCCCCAAGACCCTAAAAAGCCCTCGAGAAACTTGACTTTATTCTCATAATAGTATACAATAACCCGCATATAAAAGCAGGTCAAGTTCTTGCGTAGTGTTCTCCGCATATTACAATCTAATTTTATCAATTACATGCGTACTATTACTAAAAATATGAGATATGTTATGTTTTTTGCAGGTTTTATGGGAATAGCTGTGTTTTTGGCGTTTTCGCCATCAACGAGCCATGCGATCAGCTTTCCTTCATGCTCTCTTTCCCCCCAGCAAGATAGGATTATTGTTCAGTTCAACCCTATCACAAAACTCTGGGCAAATGAGCAATACAAAATGGGGGGGCCGTTTTCGGCATCAATTCCCGCGGGAGAATACAAAATAACAGCAATGTCCTTTGACGACCACTTGGAACGGTCACATCAAAACCAGCCGAATGAGCAGTGGTTTATGATTCTTAAGAACAACAACAGCACTGTTGCTCAAACGGGTTCTACGAATGATTTGCCGGACAACGCGGATGTGCGCGTAGACGTTGTAAATATCTCACTCGTTATACCGCAATCGGTTACATCAATCATCACGTTTCATACGATGTACCCCAACAGCAATCCAAACAGTATTTACCCAATATGCGCCGCATTTGATAGGATACACCAGCCGGAACCCCCTACCGTAGATATTAAAGCAAACGGAAGTGATGGACCGATTACTATCGGATTCAACTCAAGCGCAACAGTAAGCTGGACATCGTCTAATGCATCAAGCTGTACTGCGTCAGGCGCATGGTCAGGATCAAAAAGCCTTTCAGGTTCTCAATCAACCGGAAATCTTACCGGATCAAAAACATACACCATAACATGTACGGGATCCGACGGCAGTGACTCTGATAGCGTAACAATAAACGTACAACCACCCGCATCTCCAACAGTAGACATTAAAGCAAACGGAAGTGATGGCCCTGTAACAATCGGATTTAATTCCAGCTCAAATCTTACCTGGACCTCTTCTGACGCATCAAGCTGTACCGCGTCAGGAGCATGGTCAGGATCAAAAAGCCTTTCAGGTTCTCAATCAACCGGAAATCTTACCGGGTCAAAAACATACGTTATAACATGTACGGGACAGGGTGGAAGCGATTCGGATAGCGTGACGGTGACTGTGCAGTCGCAAAATCTTCCGACAGTAGACATCACCGCAACCCCATCATCAATCATACAGGGGGATACGTCATCGTTGGGATGGACATCCTCAAACGCAGATTCATGTTTCGCAACAAACGGATGGAGCGGAACAAAATCGCTTTCAGGCAATCAAGCAGTTTCGCCGCAAAACACCGCAACCTACACAATCACCTGTTCTAATGGTGCAGGCCAGGCATCAGACAGCGTAACAATTACCGTAAGCGTACCTCAATCGCTTCCGACAGTTGCTATTTCCGCAAACCCAAATCAGGTAGCGCAGGGAAACCCAAGCGTCCTTACATGGACATCTGCAAATGCAGACACATGCACCGCATCAGGTGCATCCGACTGGAATGGTTCGCGCAATATATTCGGAAATCAGGTAGTCTCTCTTTTTAATACAACAACCTACACGATTACCTGCTCCAACAGCACAGGACAAGCATCAGACAGCGTAACTGTTTCGGTCCAATCAATCACCCCCTCTGCCGACATTAAAGCGAATGGGAGCGACACATCTATCACTATTTCGCCCAACAGTTCAGCGACTATCAGCTGGACATCAAGCAATGCCGCAAGCTGTTCTATTTCACCTACCGGCTGGTTTGGGACATCGGGATCGCAATCAACGAGTAATCTCACCAACTCAATTACATACACAATAAATTGTAGCGGAGTGACAGGAGGCACGGCATCAGACAGTGTAACTGTGAACATCCAAGACAACCTCCCAACGGTGGATATTTCCGCGAATCCGGGATTTATAACCCAAGGAAATTCAACGGTGCTCACCTGGACTTCTTCAAACGCAGATTCATGTTTTGCAACAAACGGATGGAGCGGAACAAAATCGCTTTCCGGGAACCAATCAACATTCCTCACGCAGACAACCACATATACAATCACTTGTTACAATAACGCGGGGCAAGCAACAGACAGCGTAACTGTTTCGGTACAAGCAATAACGCCTACGGTAGATATTACCGCCGCCCCTATAACAATAAACCGCGGCGAAAGCACTGTGCTTGTATGGAGCTCCGCAAACGCGGACTCATGTTTTGCAACAAACGGATGGAGCGGTTCTAAATCGCGCTCAGGATCAGAAGTAACGGCACCGCAATTTGATACCACATACACAGTCACCTGTGCTAAAGGAGGACAAAGCGTTTCGGATTCAGTTACGGTTTTTGTAAACGCGAACCAACCACCCATTACAGGAACATTCAATGTTGCCTGTTCCGTAAGCAGCCCGACAATTACCCTAGGCGACAGCGTTTCTTTTGTCGCAGGGTATGCCGGAGGTGTTGCCCCCGTTACATTTCAGTGGAGCGGAGATGTCACCGGATTTACGCAAAGCCGTGTCACAAACTTTAGCACAACAGGAACAAAATTTGCGACAGTAACGGTAACCGACGCGCAGGGACGAAACAATTCCGCAAACTGTTCTGTACAGGTAGTCCCCGCGACGGTGGTAAGTGCTGCGCCTCCGCAACCTCCGACAGTTATCACAGCGACAACGAACACGCAACCGACGTCTTGTTGCTGTTGCAATGGAGTGCCAACGCAAATCCAATATGACTCAAATGGAAATCCAATTACCGTTGCGTCAGATACTCAAGACCGGTCAATGCTCGCTTCATTATTCACTACGCAAAGCGGAAATCCATCAACGCTCTTATACATGCTCTTGTTCCTATTGATTGTTCTCGCGATTATCGCCATGGTTCGCTATCTCTTCGTAGATAAGCCGGTAAGACGGTACGAATATGGATATCGTCAAGAACAATATCCATACGAACGAAAGGGGTATGGATACCAAAACGGGAACTCCAACGGATATGCAAACGGATATGCCAGCGACGACGAACGATTCGAACCAAAAAAGCGCCAGCCCCAGCCATACAACGAAAACGAACGGTTTGAGCCGAAACGAAACGGATACCCGCGTCCTACATATACCGAACAGTCCCGCTAATCGCGACTCTCTTAAATGAAATCACCACACTCTCGAGTGTGGTGATTTTGTGTAAAAAAGAAATTACAAACCTTCGCCGAATTTTTTCTCAAATCGTTCTCTCACCCCTTCTTTGTCTTTCTTGGTAAGATAAGGATCTTTGTCCAAACTTTTCAAAATGCTTTTCGCCTCTTTTTTATCAATACCTTTTTGCGCGCCCTCTTCATGCAGCGCCTGATTCGTGTATGCCCTCACCCTGTCTCGCTTAGATTTATTCATGCCTTCTCCCATCAAGGGAGACATTATCTTTTTTTGAAACTCTGATTCGTGCATTTTTTCCCCCATAAAATAAGAAAGTTAATTTAATAATAATTATATACAGCAACCTCTTTTTAGAATAACATAAGTATGTTTTAATAAAAATAACGACCTGTATGTGCCAGGAGGCAGACCATTGAAAGAACCGCGCACAAAGAAGAAGGGGTGCCGCAAAACAAAGCGTGAGCGGCAAGAGCAAAAAAAGAGACTCCAACGAAACAGAGAACAGCAAGAAATATATGATGCGTCGCGCGAAGCGAACCGAACATTTAAAAAATACGGCGATTATGCTGAATGGATAGTGGGGCGCGCGCTTGCAACGCTGCAAGAAGAAAAACGCATCGCCTGGTACAAAAAAAATGACAGAGAAGGCATTGATTACGATATCGGTCTTACCGAAACAACAACCGTATACCTCCAGGTAAAAAGCAGCGAAAAAAGCTGCAAAGACCACCAAAAAAAACACCGGGATATCCCGTGCGTATCATCAGACCGAAGAACCAGAAAAAAAGACGAAGATAACGAAGCACTGCAAAAACGCCTCGTGAAAGAGGCAAAAAAAGACATCGTCCGCATTTTCAAACTCTAAAAAAATACCGTCCTCGGCATAACCGGGACGGTTTTTTGTTTCTATTCAGAAAGAAAGCGGGCAAGAACGGTTTTCTGCATCTCGGAACTTCCCTCATACAATGTGGAATTAAGAATGCCAATCGTGCGCTCAACTGCCGTCAGGTCATTCGTTATACAAGAACCGCCAAACACCCTGCATGCGCGCACCGCAACATCAAGCGCACGCTCCGTTGCAACTAATTTTGTGACAGAAGCAGGAATAGTAATCCGCTTGCCGGCTTTTTTCATGCGCATCGCAATGCGCGACGCTTCATCAATCGCCGCCCACGAAGATAACAATTCCGCATACCACGCAGCAAATGAAAATTGAAGCGCTTGATTTTCCCATATTTTTTTCCCGAACTGTTCTCGGTCTTTTGCTTCCTCTAACGCTTCATCAAAAATAGAAGCAGCCATTCCTATCGCCTGCGCCGCTATATTAATACGCCCATTATCAAGCGTCGCCATCGCAATAGAAAATCCCTTATGGATTCCCCCCAACAAAGAATCTTCCAGCATGCTTACATTATCAAAAAACACGCTACAAAAATCAGACGATTTTAAACTGCGCTTCTCTGTTTTCTTCACAACCAAAGATCCGCTCTGTTTTGCCTCTTGGAGGTCAACAATAAATGCGGAAATATCGTGCTTGCCTTCTCCGGTACGCGCAAACACAATCCCAACAGAAGCAAGTAGGGCATTTGTTATAAATCTTTTTTCACCCTTGAGCACCCACCCACCGTCTTTTTTGGTCGCGCGAGTTTCGAGAGAAGCCGCATCCGATCCTGCGCCTGGCTCAGTAAGCATAAAACAGCCGAATATATCTCCGGAAGCAATACGCGGAAGATATTTCTTCTTTTGGGCTCGGGTACCCGCATAGATAATGGGAAAGGCGGCAAGCGAAGAATTTGCCGTCCAAATCAGATGAAGACCGCCGGAAATATAGGCAAGTTCGCGGGCGATTACAGACAACTGCCGCATGGAACACCCTGCCCCGCCGTACCGCTTCGGTATCGAACACCCGAACAAAAATATCTTTGCCATTTCTTGAACCATTTTTGTCGGGAAAGAAGCATTCTTATCGCATTCAAGGATTTCTTCATGCATATCTTTCCCCATCTTTCTGATAACTTCTATGAATCCTAGCGTTACATCATCATATCGATATGCATCAAACCATTCCATTGTGCGTTCTCCTTCTCGTTTTCAAATCTGTGCATACGGTAACACGCTTTATCAAAAAAGAAAAGCGTTCCGATTGACCGAAACGCCCTTATACTATCTTCATTATTTCAAAAATCAATTGTGCATCATCGCCCCGACGGCAAAAAGGATAAGAGCTGCTAATAATGCCTTCCCTGCGATACGCAGCACATCCGCTTCGGTCATATTCTCCACAATTTCGTTTACTTTTTTGAACATACCTACCTCCTTTTTTTATTAGATTATATATGATTTTTTCTGAATACGCAACCCGTCTGGCGTATTCACGCCTTAAAACATTCTAACATTCTGCAGAATGTTAGAATGTTTTAATCCCACCCTCCATGACAACGTTTATTATTTTTTCTATTGGCGCAAGCCGTATCCTTTCCGAAAAAGAATATAGACCGCAAAACTCAAAAAAATAATGAGAGAAAAAATAATACCAAAACCCAAAAGAGCGCTTGCTTCATGCACGCCAATCATGGAGTAACGGACTCCATCTATAAAATAGAAAAAGGGGTTGAGGCGTACAACGGTTTGCAGAAATGGCGGGAGCATGGTGATAGAATTAAAAACCCCGCCCAAAAAGCTTAATGGCGTAATCACAAAAACCGTCCAGATGTTAAGGTGCTCAAAATTATCGGCCCATACCGATACCAAAAGCCCCAGCAGAGAAAAGACAACGGAAACAGAAAGAAGATAAAAAATAAATAACCCGAAATGCGCTATATTCGCCGCGTTAAAAAACACGGCAATCAAAAAAACGCCAAGCCCCACCAAAACGCCCCGCGCAATGCCGCTCACCACACATCCGATAATCATTTCAACGTGGGAAAAGGGGGTGATAAGAATTTCTTCAATACTTCGGGTAAACCGCTGGATATAGAGCGAGAATGATGTCTGGGAAAACGCCGACGAAATAACGCTCATCATAAGAATGCCGGGTAATACAAAATCTATGTAGGGCGCACCTGCAATCGTATCTATTCTGCCCCCGACAATAAAACCAAAAACAAAAATATATAACAGCGCTGAAATCCACGGAGCAAGAAGCGCTTGGACTGCGACGCGAAAAAAGCGCTCAACTTCGCGCCACACGAGCATATACATGCCGACCCAATTAACGCGCATGCGGTGTTTCATCGTGATGATTGGTTAATTCAAGATATTTTTCTTCCAATGTTTTCCCGCCATCAAGAAAATCTTTCTTGTCCCCTATCGCGATTATTTTTCCTCCATGAATAATTCCGATGCGGCCGCATAATTTTTCTACCTCCTCCAAATAATGCGAGGTGAGCAAAATAGTTTTTCCGGCTTCATTTAAATCTTTTAAATACCGCCATATCTCCCGGCGGAGCTCTACATCAACGCCCGCCGTAGGTTCATCTAAAATAAGCAATTTTGGATCATGCACCAAAGCGCGGCCCATCATAACACGGCGCTTAAGCCCGCCTGAAAGCGTTCGGAACTGTTTTTCGGCATGTTCTTGCAATTCAAATGTATGAATGATGTGGGCGACTCTTTTTTTGCGTTCATCGGCGCGAAGCCCATAATACCCCGCCATATATTCAAAAATGTGGCGGACTTTCATAAATGGATCAACTGTGAATTCCTGCGGCGAAAGGCCTATCTGCATGCGCGCTTCCCGATACTGCGTCCGTACATCATATCCGAATACTGAAATCTCCCCCTCTTCAAAACGCGCAATGCCCGTGACGCACTGAATGGTGGTTGTTTTGCCCGCGCCATTCGGCCCTAAAAAGCCGAAAAATTCGCCTTCTTGTATAGACAAAGAAACATCTTCCACAGCGCGAATATGCTTATAGTGTTTCTTTAAATTGCGAATACTAAGCGCGTCTTGTTTCATACCCCGTTAAAAATTTCCAATTTTAAATTTCAAATTTTTCCGCCAGAGGCGGATCTGCCTCAGGCAGATAATCAATGCTGTAATAAATTAATTCCTAAAAAATAAGGTCGTTTTATTCATTAAAAAATTAAAAATTGAATAAAAATTAAAAATTAATAATTAAAAATTAAACACTACTGATACTATTTCGTATTACCCCGTAAGACGTAAAGGTTTTGCTTTTCCGCCGAAGACGGATCTGCCTCAGGCACGACTAACGGGGCATACCCCGTTAGGCACTATCGCATGGTAAGCCATGCGTTCGCCGTTTATTATTCGTATCATAGGATTCGTTTTTCATTTATATATATATGGGGTGTATACCAATGACTTACAAGAACGCATTATGCGAGAGTGCCATACGGGGCATATCCAAATATACTATCAAAAAAAGAACAGCCCGTAGAGGGCTGTTCTTATATGTAAAAATATCCGCGTAATTACATTGATGCTGACCCTCCCTTCCCTGCGCAATGCAAGCAATCTTTCTTATGGCTGATAACAAGATACACTGCCGAGATACCAACAAGAATATAAATAATTTTAGAGATCATGACATCCGATCCTCCAAAAATAGTTCCGATTTCCCAGTTAAAAATGGCAAACACAAGCCAATTAAGTCCCCCCACAATAACAAGCAAAAATGCTATTTTGTGCAACATGCAAATCTTTCAATTAAAACCTGACGACCTTTGCAATCGTATATAATCTATCCCTCTAGTATACCAGGCGTGTACACACCCGAGCTACATTGCTGTGAACATGGCTCACTATCGTTTGATAGCGAGCATCTCTACCGTAAAAATAAGCGTTGCATTGGGAGGAATTGCGCCCGGAATACCGCGCTCGCCGTATGCAAGTTCGGGCGGTATGGTAAGTTTGCGCACCTCTCCCACCTTCATGCCTAAAACTCCCGCATCCCAGCCCGGAATAACTTCGCCTGCCCCTAAAACAAAATTGAATGGGGTGCCGCGGTCAACGCTTGAATCAAACTTCGTATCGTCTTGGAGCCATCCCGTATAATGAACCGTTACCACGTCCCCTTTTTGTGCGCCATTTCCGGAGCCCTCTTGGATAATAGCAATCTGCATCTCTACTTCTTTTGCTCCTTCGGAAGAAGCGGGCGTTGAATCATTTTTATTTTCTTCTGGCATGGCATTTTCTTGTGTGTCGGCTGAAGGCGCGGGCTGATTAAGAGAATTTTTTGCTATATACATGCCTCCGCCAAGCAACAAAACAACAATAATAATCGCATACGACCACTTATTATTCATACGGCTTTACGAAAAATAACATATAAAGTAATTATAACAATTAACCTTTTTCCTATTATACAATGGCATATGAAAGGTACCAAACCCCAAGGCAAGCCCTGGACCCGCCCAAAAAACGCATACGTTTTTTGGGCCGTTCCGCCGCAAGCGGCGGGGTTTTCACCTTTGCTGCCTGCGTCGCTCAGAAATGAATGTGCTTGCACATTCATTTCGTTCGCTATCCTCGGCAGATAAAAAAATACGAACCCGAAACACAAACATGGCTTCACAAAACAAGCAATCTACGGTATGATACATACCAATCGGCTATTTAAAAAATGAATATCGGAGACGACAATGAACAAAATTACTTTTGCAAAAGCGACGACATTTAGCGAAGAACTTCAAAAAAATGTAGAGGAATATTTCAAAACAACCGGAGAAAAAAAGAGGGATAACCCTCTTATGTTTTTCAAAGCAGCGCTCATGTTTGCTTGGTGTGGGGCAGCATATTATCTGCTCATTTTTACTACCAACACCTGGGTAGAAGCAATCGGTTATACCCTATTTCTCTCATTTGCGGTATTAGGAATTGGGCTTAATGTCCAGCATGACGGAAACCATGGGGCATTCTCAAAAAGGAAATGGGTCAACTACATCATGGGATATAGCCTTGATATTATAGGAGGCAGTTCGTTTTTTTGGCGCAAAAAACATAATATAGCCCACCACACATACACAAATATCCAGGGCGCAGATGATGACATAGACCTCGGGATATTTGCCCGCATGGCGCCCGAACAACCCTGGCGACGTTTTCATAGATTCCAGCATATTTATCTCTGGTTTCTCTATGGGCTTATGTTCTTCAGATGGCATTTTGACTTCGAGGCTTTCCGGAAAAGCCTCTTTCCCCCAAAAGACGGACCGCAACCCGGCACATGGGATAGAATTACGTTCTTAGGAGGGAAAATTATATTTTTTAATTTAGCATTCATCATTCCTATGCTCTATCACCCATGGTGGGGAGTGCTTGTATGCTACGCCTTTGGCATATTCAGCATCAGCGCTGTGACTGCAATTGTATTTTCTCTCGCTCATACTATGGATGAAACAGAATTTCCCCTGCCGAATCCCCAAACACTGCATATACCAAGCGAATGGATGAAACATCAACTACAGACAACAGTAAACTTTTCACCAAACAATCCGCTTTTGACATTTTATTTGGGCGGGCTCAATTATCAGGTAGAACACCATCTTTTTACCAGAATCTCTCATATTCATTACCCAAAGCTCGCACCCATCGTACAAGAAACATGCAAAAAATTTGGCATTCACTACCGCGTCAATACAACCCTATGGGGCGCGATACAATCGCATTATCAATTCCTCAAAAAAATGGGACAGCCCCACATGCAACCAATCGCATAAAAATATGTTTATCAAATACCTCGCGCGCTCGCGGGGTTTTATTTTTTATACGCATATACAAAAGACTGAGGTCGTGTATAATCATAATTAATGGCGTAACTTGGTGAGATGTGCGGGTGCGTCCCAAAGCCCCCATCCTCATAAAAGTTTGCTAGGGTCATACATTATTAATCAACACATACAATCAAAGTGGCTTACGATGACAGGAGCGGCCCCCCTACGGACCGCAAAATGTATCAGGGCGATTGGAAGTGTTCAAACTGCGGAGCTGAAATAAAAGAACTCCCGTTTGAGCCGGATCCTGCACGCATGGATAAACTCCAATGCAAGGAGTGCTACCGACAAACCCGTCCCCCAAAACGCCGATACTAAAAGACACAAAAAAGCCCGCATTCCTGCGGGTTTTTTTGTATCCAAAAGAAAAATCTGTTTGCCCCCACACCTGTTTTCTTACAAGATACTTGTCATGATCCTTCGTTTGAGTTGAGCGAGCGCATTACCATCTTTTTTTAACGAGTGCTCTCGATGTCTCGCATCTTCCTCTGAAAAATACGCTTCATAATATCGCAACTCAAACGGAGCATGTGATTTTGTTGAACGCACCTGCCCCTTGTTGTGTTCTTCAAACCTTCGTCTCAAGTCGCTTGTTGAACCCACATACAGATTCTTATCCATTTTGCCCCGCACCAGAAAGCCCCGAGCGTAAGCTCAAGGGATGAACCCCGTTAGAAGTCTTGGGGGCAGAAAAATTTGTACTCAAATTTTTCTTTTACGCACAAAGATGGATTTTCTCATAACACATAAACCAACCCCCCCCCCTCTCTCTCTTTTTTTTGTCCTTTGTGAGGATATGCCAGACTTCTAGCGGGGTGAATGGTATAAAACGGGCTTTCGGTGCGGGATTTCGCGCAACGAAAGCTCGAAGGGGTTGATACCCCGAGCGTAAGCTTCGGGGAGCGCTTCACTTTTCAAGATATAGACATAGAACATACAAACATCATAGCCGACTTGAGACGCATAAGAAAACAGGTGTGGGGGTTTGCTATACTAATTACAATACCATGAGAAAAATGATTATACAAAAAACACCCTATTCTCTTACGATAAAACGAGGCAGAACGGGGTTGGGCTTATTCACAAACAACAGCATCAGAAAAGGCAGATTTGTAATTGAATACGGAGGCGACCTCCTGCCGACCAAAGAAGCAGACAGACGCGGCGGCAAATTTCTCTTCAAAATAAATAAAGATTGGGCAGTAGACGGAAAGTCGCGCAAAAATATTGCGCGCTATATGAATCATTCCTGCCGTCCAAACTGCGAAGACAAAATAAAAAAGAAAAGAAAAAGAATTTTTATATATTCCAAAAAAAACATCCGAGCCGGAGAAGAACTCTCATTTGACTACGGCAAAGAATATTTTGATGAATATATTAAACCGAAGGGATGCAAATGCATCACATGCCTAGAAAAAAAGACGCGTAATACCCGTCACTACCATATCAAGGCCAACCGCTCCTATAAAAAATCCGCTTAAGCGCAAAAATATTCCCATTACTTTATCAAACGCGACCTTCAACTTTTTAGAAAACATCTGCCGAAACATCAGCAACACAAAAATACAGATATAGTTAATACCGAGAATCATTGAAAGTATAGAGAGGCTTTCGGACGCGTTAAATTCGGACCCTATCAAAATACTTACTGAAATAGTCCCCGCCCCCACAAAAAAAGGGAGGGCTATTTCGGATGCAAGATCATCCAAGCTTTCTTTCATCCCCAAAAGAGCGAGACGCCCCTGCACAACGAACAAGAACGCTTGAGAAAAAATAATAATGCCTCCAAAAATCCGGAATGATTCAAAGTGGATTCTAAAAACTTCTTCAAACAGAAATGTCCCCGAAAGCGAGAAAATGAAAAAAATAGCAAGAGAGATCAGAGACGCTTTCAACAGAACAACCAAAAAATCCTTTCGCGAAAGCGCAGACATGACCGGCTGAAGATACAAAAAAAGCGCAAATGGATTGAGGAGCGCAAGAAATGCAAGAATATAGGCGACGGCGGGAGAAGAGAACATGTCCTAAAAATCACGCAGATACCCCCAATTATGGAGCTTGTCGCTATCCTCAAACCATCTGTCCGCGATATCTTTGCGGTAATACATATTCGGCATCATGATGTTTTTTATCCTCTTGTACGCCTGCGCTTTCGCCTGCTTCATTGTTTGCCCCGTCCCAACAACAATCAACACGACACCCGAAGTACCGGTGATAACCCATTCGCCGTTTACTTCTTTTACGTCTTCAATGTGAATCCCGTCACGTTGCGGTTTTTTAAAAAAGATAACCGCATCCTTGGAGTTAATTTCAAATGTTTTGACATCCCGATAAAACGGGAATGGCGGGACCACAAGACGAACGCCCACTTGAAACCCGCTTCGCGTACGGAGTTTTATCTGTTCGCCTGCCGCCAACTGATATAAAAATTCTCCAATGGGATTGAGCATGCCCTCCTGCTGAATGCTGATTGTAGGATAGCCGAAACGCGACGTAAACTCCAAAGGATAAATGCCATTTGCATTCACAATGCAATTTAAATCAATGTAGCCGACATACCCCTCCTCTGCGAGCTTCCCTTCCATTTTTTTAAGCGTATTATTGAACACATTATTCGGCGCGCTCCAAAACATACTGGTTCCCATCTCGCCTGTAGACGGGCCTATATCCCCGGGAAACAATTTTTTGTGCTCAAAATTGACGTTAATCGGATATACAAATTCTTTCCCGTTGAAAAATGCCCCCACCCCAACCTCAACCCCCACCACGCGCTTTTGGAGCAAAAACAATTTTATTTTTTTTGAGAGTGATTTTTTGTATGCCAGAAGAAGCTGAATGACATCTTTGCCGTCTTCTTCCTCTCCCACAAACAAAAGCTGTTTTATATTCTGCGCGTCCAAGCTTGATTTAATGACATACCGGCCGGGATTATTTTTTACATATTCAATAGATTCATCAAACGAAGAAAAATTTTGATATGGCAAAATAAGCACCCCTGCCTTTTTGAGTTCCTCTTGGCCAAATGAACGGTCATCCTCCAGCATATCGGTATAGGCAGTCCCCCCAACCACAAGCTTGCCGTCTTTACGAAGCCTCTGCGCCTTTTTCCCATGGCCCAGCACATCGTCAAACACAATAACGTCGGCCCATTCAACATCTTTTTGCCAATCATCTGTTTTTGCGATAAAGCCGTCGCCAATATCTTTTTCGGTGGAAGATTCAATGAAATAGCGGACATCGTGCCCTTCACGCGCCACCTGCCAAGCGATATCCGTAATAAGACCCTCTATGGACACAAAAAGAAATTTTTTCTTTTCTATCATATTCATATGTTTATCCTACACCTCTATTCAAAAAAATAAAAAGTGTGAATAAGTTTTTTATATAAAAAAACGTCCGGCGATACGCCAGACGTACTATGTATGTTGTATTATGTGCTTGCTGTTTTTGGCAACTGCACTATGTTTACATAATCCAAGCCCCTGATAATCCAGTAGATTGGATCTTTTTCGTGCCATCGAACGCCTCCGAAATTCGCATTACCCGGCCTCTGATGATGATTGTTATGATAACTTTCTCCCAACATGAGAAAATCAAATGGCAAAAAATTCCGCGACGTATCGGGGGTGTCAAAATTTCGATAGCCGACAAGATGCGCGAACCAATTAACAATCGCTCCATGAATCGGCCCCATGGCGCATGTAAAAGCCCAAAACGGCAAAATATACAGCCATTCAAGAGGAGGAGTTATGTACGGAAACCACCCTAAAGAAATAAGAGGGTATGGGGATACGATTACATAGAAAATAAAATACGCAATGCCCCATGCGAGCCGCATATAATATGACTCGGCGAATGCGTCAAAAGCATCCCAGGTGGGCAAATTTTTCTTAAATCTCTCTTCTACGGGGAATGATCCTTTCCCGATACCGCTGTATGCTTCCCGCGTTCTCGACATCATAGAAATAATATCATTATCATATCGGGGCGAATGAACGTCCTTTTCTGTATCCGCATACGCGTGATGTATGCGATGCAATATTCCATATGTTTTTGGGCTTAAATAGGAAGAACCCATAGTAAGCCACGAGAATATGAAAAAAAATTTCTCCCATCTTGGAGTCATCTTAAACTGGCTATGAGCGGCGTATCTGTGATTAAAAAAGGATTGCGAGAACAGCGAAAGAAACCAAAAACAGAAAAAGTAAAAAACAATCCACCACATGGTTCCATCTCCTTTTTGTAAATGAGCTCTATGCGAAAAATCAAATCGTTGTTTGATACTAATGCTAACAATCGCCCGCCGCACTGTCAACGAATCGCGCGCTTCTTCTTTACTCCACAAAAAAACCGCTGATGCGCAAACGCAATCAGCGGTAGTTTGGTTTTAATGAATTATCGTGCCGAGAGGAATCTTCCGCACCGAATCAGCTACCGTGCCCAGAATTTCGTTTTCTATATCCAGAAGCGCTTCGTCGTGTGCAACCCAAAAGCCCTCAAACGCCAACACAACAACATCCATAGGAACAGAAATCGTAAGAATATTTTTTTCTATATTCTCATAGCATTGACGAATCGTCTGTTCCCATTTTTCGTTGGCAAACTCCATGAACAAACCCTTATTCATTGAAAAAAGAATGAATAAAAATACGGCTATCGGCATTGAATATGAAACATCGCCCCGCTCGGCATCGTCTACAATCGTTTGGTTCATAACATCAAGGTATTCAATAAAGCCGGCTGTATGTTTTCTTCCGAGTTTCTCAAGCTCTTCGGTCCATTGCCCCTGATCAAGCAATCCGCCCCATACGGTAACCCCAAAAATATGCGGGATTGCTTCAACATCAGAAATGCGCTGGTCATCAATTTCTCCGCAAAAAACGGCTCCTCCGTCCTGTACTACATACGAGGGCACATCTGCCATATATTGAAAACCTATCTCTTTTAGCTGTTCTGCTACTGCCCGAAAATATGTCGCATCGGAACGTATAATCAAAAGCCTTTTTGCGTTTTTGTTTTCTTCAGTTGCCATACGGAACACTCTCCTCCCCTAATGTTTTATAATCGACTGTCAATTCCTCGCCCGCATTGATATCACGCTGTGCGAAGTAATTGTATTGCTCATCATGATATATGTTCGGGGTGTCCGAATGGTTCAAATACCATCCTATGCACATCTTGTGAAAATCATGAGGCACCCAAAAGCCATCTTCATCCCTCACCCCATATTTTTCAATAAGAGCTTTTTCTTCCTCATATTCTATATCGGAAAATTTTATAAAATCAGCATCTTCATTATCAAATAATCCCAGAAAAGAACCGGCGGGGATATCAAGTGCTGCGAAAACTCCAACACCCTGGATGAAAGATTGTCCTAGCACAAAATAAATAGTGCGCTCTCCTTTCTTTCTAGTAGCAAAACTTGCCATTTTTACTCTCCTCCCTCTCTTTATTGTTAATTCTTTAGAGAAAATATCATTTTTTGTGTGGTTTGTCAATTGTATTAGTGGGCAAACCATGGTAAAAATGAGAGAATATTCTTTAAAAATATACGGAGGCAATAAATGCTTAAAGATGAACGGCTGGATTCTTTGGCAAAACACGGCGCGAATGTCGCGCAATTTGCGAGCTTTGACCCCCAAGGCAATATACGATTTGCCCGGGTGCGAGAACTTCCAAAAATAAAAACGGAAGATCTGAAAAAAGTAATATCTTTTGTGCTGGAACGCGGATGCGGTTCCGCAAACATACGTACATTCCTTCCCGAAAAACCCGATGGCAATCCATTTGAGTACGGGCTTACCAACAGCGAAGAAATTGCCGCAAAAATACGCGCCTATGCGTCACAGGGGTACTACACCATTCTTAACGAAACGATAGATATACATGACGGCGGGCTTTCAGGGGTGCTGTTCGGCAAAATCATGGAAGGAGCGCCAAAAGATACCCCTCGCTGTGTGGAAAAGCCCGGATGCATGCTTCTCCCCCGCTCCATTGGATTCCAACTTATCAACGCAATATACGGATTTCATTTCCATACCCCGTACGGCGAACATTGCAGAATTGAATTTTCCGTACATCCCGCACCCACAGGCCATCTCCGAGACAACCAAATTATTTGGCAAGTGGACGAATATGAGGATAGGGCGACCCCGCAAACAACCCCCCAAATCTTATGGCCGAATAAATACAGTGAATTTATCGGCGATAAAACATTTGGTCTCCTGATTGCATATCTCTTGGGATTTCCTGTGCCATTTACACGCGTATTTGCACGGGGAGTTCCCATGTTTAATTTCGGGGCAGAAATAGGCAAAAAGGAACCGGTATGGGTCCGCACAGCGCCGCGCATACAAACACCCGGACGATTCAAAACAAAACGCGGGTGGCTCGATCCGTTTGAGATTATGCAAAAAGACGACCCCGACAACAAAGACATAGCCGCAATACTTATCCAAGACGGGCTTTCTGCGGAATATTCCGGATCTGCAATAACCGACTACGCGGGCAATATAATAGTTGAGGGATGCAAGGGATATGGCGATAATTTTATGCTTGGCACAATCGCTCCGGACAAGCTTCCGCAAGAAGTTCTGGGGGGCATCACATTCATCTACGGCCGGCTCAAAGAAATTCTAAATGACATTAGATTTGAATGGGTATACGACGGAAGAAGAATCTGGGTTGTCCAGCTTCATACCGGAAAATCAGAAACCTCGGAAAATGTCGTATATCCGGGTGTACCAAAGCAATGGATTGATTTTGATCCGAAAGACGGATTGGAAGTTCTCCGCGAAATGGCGAAAGAAGTGGAAGGAAAAAATATAGGCATCGTCGTACGGGGCCATGTGGGCATCACTTCACATGTTGGCGATATTCTCCGGAGAGCGAAGATTCCTTCATATATAGACAAACGATAAAAAAACGAAACAAAAAAAATAAACGGCACACACTGTGCCGTTTTTCTTTTTAGACATACATTCATTTTTGGAACTTTGGGAAAAATCTTCCTACGCGCTTCATATAGTCGCTGTATTCGCTCCCAAATCGTAATACAAGGTTTGCTTCTTCTTTTTTCGTACGAATAACGAGCAACAAAAACACAGCCATCCCCGAAAGAAAAACAAACCAATTCCCTAAAGCAAGAGAATTCGCGATAAAAAGTGAGCAAAGCACTACATAAAATGGATGACGAACCCAGCGATACGGACCACTTGAGATAAATGTATGTTCGTTCCGTATTACGACCGTATCGGTTAGATTTTTACCGAGATGCCGGAATGTCCATATCCACAAAACTCCCGCACATACTCCTAATGCCACGCCAGTCCAACGAAGCCACAATGGCAACGCGACAGCAGACCATTGCATGAACTCAGGGCTAATCAAAAAAACAATAACTCCGCCCATGCTAAGAAGCCCGCCCAAGCGAATACCTATAAGTATAAACAGTCCCTCTTGCATGCGATCTAGCTTTTCTTTTGTTTTTGAACGAACTCGATAATACCCCGCCCACGGCACTACTATCAAAAAACCGACAATCATTACTGCCCGGATTATAGTATCTTGATCCATTCCCCTATTATCCCCAAGATAAGAAAAAATGGAAGCCAAAAAGAAAAATCCCGGCATGCCGGGATTTTTCTCAAACTGATTTTTTTAGTATCGGTTTCTGCCACCTCCAAAACCTCCGCCGTGGCCGCCGCGATTAAAGCCGCCTCCTTGCGGGCGCTCTTCTTGCGGGCGAGCTTCGTTAACGACTATTTTTCGTCCATCAAGCTCTTTGCCATTGAACATTTCAATCGCTTTTTGAGCTTCCTCTTCCGAAGACATTTCCACAAAACCGAAACCCTTTGAACGACCGGACATTTTGTCCATGATCACGGTCGCTGTTTCAACGGTTCCTGCCTTTGAAAATTCTTCTTTCAAAGTATCGTCAACGGTACTGTAGGACAAACTTCCTACATACAATTTTTTTGCCATTGATAGTGTATTTATGCTTTTAATTTTTGTAAGCCGACCTCCATTTGTATCTTTCAGCTTACATAAAATATAAGGAAAGGAAAACAAAACGTAGTACTTACTTATCCAACCATATTAGACTATTGCGTCTAAAAAGTCAAGCTCCGTCCGGTAAGGAGCCTAGGAAGCTTATATTTGGCCGATTCTAATCAAAAATTGATATCAAATACGTATCCAATATACGCTGGTCCATATCATAAAAATACTTTCCCTCCGAATGCAGTTTTTCTGCTAAATCCCGCCCCACAAAACGCCAATGCCAGGGTCCGGGAAAATTTTATTTTTCTTTCTGCTCGTTTCCTTTTTCTATTTCAGAGAGAATCTCTCTTGTTACCTCCGCCTCCGTTTTACCTTCTTGTTTTGCGTATATTCGTATTGTTTGTTCTGCCTTTCTTTTTCTAAGCTCTTTTTTCCATTGTTCTAATTTTTCTGGAGTGTCTGGTTTTTCTGTCTCTTCTATAAGATCAAATATAAGCTCCAAATCTGTTTTTATATTTTCTTTTGGGTACGATTCTTTTTTTCTTCCGTCCAGCTCTTCTTTTTTATGTTTTATCCACTCAGACACTTTCTCTGCTTGAGGACTATGTAAAAAATTATAGGCAGTTTCGATGCCTTTTTTTATCCCCTCGGGGGTTATGTTTATCTCAATTTTCTTTTTATTTAAATCAAAAGAGAGTTTTGTGGGCGACCCCTCTGCTTTGATTTTTGCTGATACGTCAAATCCTTTTATATTTTTTGCAACTTCAAAAAGGGAGCCGCCTCTCTCCTTTTTATTTTTTTCTTCTTCTCGCTCTTGCGAGCGTGTTTCGGAAGATTCAAATGTCATAATTGTTTTTTTATACCCTCATTTTATTATAAATAATAAAAAAAAACAAGGACGTATCAATACCCGATACGCCCCCGAATTAGAGTCTGCCAAGGGTCTTCATTGCTTCTCTCGCATCCTCTTTTGTTACCCCTGACGATTGATTTTCTTTTTGTTTTTGGGGTAGATTTGAACAAAGCCACAAAAAAAGACCTACACTCCCAAAGAAAAAGGCGGCCTTCGCTACAAATATACCGTATGATTCCGTAGAAATTTTTAGCGTTTTGGGATGTGGAAAATTTTTAGATATAGTATCGCTTGCCAGTAGTTCATTTGTCCTTTCGCGAATTTCCCTCTCTATCTTATTTTTAAAGAAGCTTGCTGTGAACGGCAAATGAATACTTAATTCTACCTGTGACGAGCTTACAACAATTGTCCCATCAATAGAATGGCCTTTTACCAAAAAGCGGAAATTCCCAATATTTCCTGCCCATTTTTCTTCTCCATCAGTGATTTTATCCCGAGAGTATTTTTTCATATGCGCAGAAAATCCCTTCAAGCGTTTCAGTGCCTCTTCTTCTGACAGACCGTGCGGAAGAGTAATGTTTAATTCCATTTTTGGATTCCTCCTTTTTACGATTTTTTAAGTTGCTGATTTCGCCTCACATAATATCACAAAAAATGAAGGAAACCAACCCCGCCCCCAAATCCTGCCTATACCTCAACTGATTCTAGTCAAAGAAAGATATCAAATACGTATCCAATATACGCTGGTCCATATCATAAAAATACTTTCCCTCCGAATGCAGTTTTTCTGCTAAATCCCGCCCCACAAAACGCCAATGCCAGGGTTCAAAACGATAATAATCGTTGTTGTCCGGGTATGAAAGAACAAAGCCGTACCTATAGGCGTGTTGCAGGAGCCACGCGTATGCAGGAACACCTTCAAACGAATAAAAATCGGCTCCTGTAGCCCCTGTAGTAAAATCAATTGCCGTACCCAACTGATGCTCTGAATATCCCTGATCTGCCGAAAATTGGCTTGCTCCCGTACCGTACACGACAGAATAACTAGATTTTAATAGTGCCTGTTCCCCAAAAGATCGGAACGCCGAGATTATCTTGATATCAATACCTGCGCTTTCGGCATCTTCTAAAAGATTTTTTACATATGGAAAAACTTTTTCGTGTACAAATAATGTTTTTTCGCCATTGTAGACATGGCGCGGGTCAATTGCGGCAAGCTCTTCGGGCACATAATTCTCGTTCAAAAAATAAATCTTTGAATATTTTTTGAGGAGCTCCGAATCAAGCGTCTGTAATTTTTCAAACACGCCGACCATGCTCTGGATGGTGCTTATCTGCGACGTCAAATCATCCATTCTCTTTTTTTCGGCATAATAATTCTGCTCAAACATATCCCGCTCAAGAAGAGCGTCTCCAAGCTTTTTTGATGTTTCTTCAAGAGCTTTTTCAGAAAACAAAATACGCTCTTCTAAAAATAACGCGTGCTTTTTTAAATCATAGTTTTGATACCCTCCATACGCAATAACGCCCGCGAAAAGAGCGCACAAAAAAACAAAACCATACAATTTAAGATGCTGTAATTTCATTAAAATAAGTATAGCACGCTAGCCCATTCTCATATTATTGCATTCAATTTTATAAAATAAAAAAAGCGGATTGCTATATATAGCACCGCTTTTTCATACATATAATCAATATTTATGAATGTTGCTTATCTGGGACAGCCCGAACCCGTAACTCAACTTCATCCTCATCAAACCTTAAAAAAGTCCCGCAACTAGGACAAGGGAATCGGAATTGATATCCCTCAACGACGCCATGCGCATCAGAAATAATCCCCTGACTAATTTGAATTTCTTTTCCCACATTATCTAAATAAAAATTGCTGCCGCATTCATGACATTGCACTGTAATATAATGCGAAGCATTTTCAGCACACTTGCCCATACCTTCGTAAAGAATTGCATTAACCCTCTTTGGAACCCTTGACTTTGCCATCTTATCTTCTCGCATGTTTGTTAATACCTCCCTTTTTATTTGAAAACAAAATAGCACCCTTCGTGCTATTTGTCAATAAATAAATCATTAAAACAAAAACCGCCCTGGATATTTCGAAGGGCGGTTTTTGTTTTAATGATGTTTGGTTTTATATTCGTACTTATTTGCAGAGCCCATTCGTTGGGGTCAAGCCGTCCCATGCCAGTCCCTCGGCGACTACATTGGTAACCGCGGTTGCATAGCATCCTGACGGTGCGTTTTTGAGCTCAAACGTTACGGTACCGGCAGTTCCGGTAGTCCCTGTGCCATTCCAAGATGTTCCCGAGTCGTGGTTTAAGGTAATTGAAACCGAAGCGTTCATCACGGGATTTCCAAGGTTGTCTACAACTAGAGCGGTAACCGAAAGGTGTTTGTCTGAATTCTTTCCTCCTGAAGTAGCGTAGCTAATAGAATCAACACTGGCCGTACTCGCTTCAATCGGCGCCGGTCCTACAGAGAATGCGACCGAACCGCTTCCAGAAACACCTCTTGTGTCAGTAACGGTTGTCTCAACCGTGTATGTGCCGTCCGCAAGGCCCGAGATGTCAAAACTTCCCGTATAGGTCCCGAGAGTCTCGGTTTCGCTAAAAGTTATATTTGTAGAAGTACTATTGAGTATAGTAGCAAACGCCAACGCGTCAAGACCGGTTATGGCACTACCGTTTTCATCAGTAACTGCGGCAGTAAAAATTGCAGTGGTGTCTGTACCGCTTACATAACTGGTCTTGTCTGTCCCCAAAACAACAGTAACTGCCGGATCGGGAGGCTCAACCGGTCCAATTGCCGCAACTGCCGCGGCCGCGCTTACAAGACCCCAGCCATATTTGTTGTCCCTCCCAGTATCACCCAAATCTTCGGCAGTATCATTCAGAACTTGGCGCACTTCATCGTTAATAAATCCATTGCCGTTGGCATCGCTAATGCCTGCCGCTATAACTAACGCCGCCACTCCTGCTACATGAGGAGACGCCATCGAAGTGCCGCTACCTTCCTTATACCAGTCGCCGTTCAAAGTGAACGGCTGTGGGTTATGCGGGCTGTCGCCGTCATTCCAAGAGGAAAGGACGGATACGCCCGGAGCGGATAGCTCAACCGCGGGACCAGTGCTTGACCAGCTTGGCCGTGTATTGTTTCCGTTGGTTGCCGCCACCGCGACAACGGATTCATACTTTGCAGGATAAATGACGCTATCGTTATTGCCTCCCGGATTGCCGGAGTTCCCGGCAGCTGCGATATGAAGAATGCCTGCGGCCGCTGAATTGTCAAAAGCCGCCTTTACGGTACTGCCGGGGTCTGACCCGCTCCCGTAACTATTGTTCGTTACTTGAATATCGTTATCTACCGCCCACTGGAGTGCCGCAATAACATTACTGAATGAGCCGACGCCGGAGTCGTCTAACACTCGCAAAGAATAAAGCGCGCAACCCGAAGCTACGCCGACTACGCCCAAATCATTATCTTCTGCGCAGGCAGTTCCTGCAACATGCGTGCCGTGTCCGTAAACATCAGCTGGGTCGCCGTCATTTTCAACGAAATCCTCACCGCCAGCATAAACGCCATCCAAATCCTGATGAAAATAATCAATACCAGAATCAATAATGGCTACCTTTACTCCCGTTCCGATATTACCGCTGTCGTGAACTGTTCCGGAGCCGATTCTTTTTACACCCCACGTATTATCCAATTCCGCGTCAATTGCATACACTGTCCCGTCCGCCTCAACATAAGCAACTCGGGGATTCTTTAAAAGTCCCTTAACCGCCAATTCGGGCATGCTAGCCGCGATGGCCGGCACAAGATGATAACTATGAGAAATTTCGCCGCCAAAAGCGCGCACAAGCGCCTGTTCAGAGGCGCCCGGTGTTTGGGCAAACCCGATAAACACATTAACTCTTGAAGAAGCATGAGCGGTTTGCGAGGTAAGAGAACTTGCCCCAGCCACTCCCGCCAAAAGAGCTACGACCGCGAATACTGCTACCGACTTACTTATTTTTGTTTGTATGTTCATAATCATTTTTTTAAATTATTTTAATAATTTTATTATTTAATAATAATTTTAACTTTAAAAAGTGTTGGAATCAATAATTTTCATAAGACCATAATTATAGCAAACTTTTTAACAAAAAGCAACCCCTTGCCTGCCCGCCTCTGAAGAGACATATCCACAACATTCTAACATTCTACCCCTCAACTGTGTTCGGGATAAATAGAATGTTAGAATGTTGGAGGATTTTGTAAACCCAAGTTGCAACTCTAAAAACCAATGCTCTGGCGGCAGGGATCGAACCTGCGACCATCTCCTTAACAGGGAGCCGCTCTACCGCTGAGCTACGCCAGAACATTGATTTTTAAACAACGGACAAAAAACAGTGCCTATTGCTCTCGTCCTCCACCGCAAAACCACCTGTCTGCCATGCCTTCGGCATGTAAACCGACGGACGGGGCTATGGAATGTAAAACACAATATAGACAGAATATCACGCAAAAATATTCCTTTCAAGAAAAATCCCCCACTCGCGTTTGACGCGAATGGGGGTCTATATTATTTCATTATTTCAGAAAAATTGGGCATAATGCCCGCGAGCTTCAAAGCACGAATCCAGCGGGTCATTCCTATCCCGCCACCCGAACGAACAAGCGGATTTTTTTCTACCATTTTTAAAAATGCATTCAATTCTTTCATTACCGCCTCTTCTGAAAATTCAGCAAACATTCTCGCGGCGTATTCCCCATTGCTAATGTTAAGAAAGCGATCTCTCATCTCTCCGACATTGCAACTTCTTTGCGCAGAACCAACTGTTTCAACGCCATACACTAACACATCAATTTTCCTTGATACATCCATATCCCTCCACATATTCCAAAATGGATTGGAGTATTCCGGAAAATATTCTGAAAATACAACGGGGCCAAATTCTTTCCCCATCATTCGTTCATGCTCATCTGTTAATTCTTGCGTATTATAACGCTCTGCCATATCAAGATATCGCACATGAATATAATTTTCTTTTGAACCGAAGCCTACAAATTCAAGCAATCTTTCTTCCAAGGCTCGTAAATCGTTAATATCTCCATGCATCTCAAATTCAAACATAGGAAATATCAAATTGTGCCTTCCTTTTTTCGGCCGCGCTTCTCTCCGATAACTCGTGGTTGTACAAAATACTCCCCTTCTTACGTTTGGGTTCGTCAAAAGCTCCCATTCTAAATGCATCTGATTTGTTTGATGAAGAGCCCACACCTTTCCTAAAATCCAAAATGCCATGATGCTTTCCGGGACCTCACATGCAGAAAGATTATACAGATTGTGATCGTAATACCCTTTGTAAAAACCTTCTCTCCTAAAGAATTCGGTCAGTTGCGCTTCTGCAAAATCCCACTCTTGGACAGGAATACGATCAATATATTCGCTTGCTTCAAATGGATTCATTGCGCCCTCCTTTTACTATGAATTTTTCAACGAACACAAATTGATACCACTCTACCACAAATCCTTCTTTTTGCAACCCTACTCCGTTTTTTGCTTTGCAAAACTACGAACGGGCAAGGATCTTTTTTATATATCCTTCGCGCCCCAATAATCGTGCCTTGATACTGCTCCCGCGATTATACCCTCCTATCTTGCCGTCAGAACGGATGACTCTGTGGCATGGGACCGCGGGATTATAATTTTTGTTCAGAATATTTCCTACTGCGCGATATGCTTTCGGGTTTCCTGCGCGGCGCGCAACTTTTATATAGGTAAGCGTTTTTCCTTTTGGGATGTTCGCGACAACGCTATACACTTTTTCTGAAAATGTTTTCATGAATATCACAAAAGGATAAAAAGGGACAACGCGATAAAAATGCCCTGTATGCTAAACCCAATAAACGGGCGCGGCTCATAGGCCGTATGCACCCACTTGTGGAATCTATGGATAAACGGCATCGGGCCTTTTGGGAAAAACCAGAACATTGGCTGGAGTATGTCGGGCAGTACTGCGCCAAGCACAATCGCCCCAAAAGGAACTAAGCCCACTATGCTTATTTCCGGCCGTATAATAAAAAATAAGATGCCCGCTCCAACCGCTCCATCAATAAATATTTTTAGCACATCGCCAAATAAGCGTTCACGATGTATACCAAGAAATTTTGCTGTTTTCCCCTGGCCCTCACGGATAACAGCATCAAGCTTATAATCGCGATGCGGGATTATATCTAATAGATAATGTGACGCCAACGCGCCGACAAACAACAGTACTGGGTGTAGACCCAACAAAGGTTTTGTAAGTACAGCAGCTCCTAGTACATGTGTAGTTAAAATCATATACAGGCATTGTACCCTTGTTATGTAAAAATAAATAACCGCACTACTTGCAGTGCGGTATCTGCGCTGGTTGCAGTCTTGCGGTTATTCCACCCAGCACATAACTCAAATATAGAGACTCACACTGAAATCTTGTGCGTATGTTCCATGGTTATCAAAGCAATAAGGTAATATCCTAAAAGTTATGTGCTGGGTTTATTATCTGCAAACCGCGCAGTAGTGCGGGCAGATAATAATAAAAAGGCCGCTTTTGTTTCCAAAAAAACGGCCTTTCGTATATTTATATATACATTAAATCGTCATATTCCTTGAGCATTCGGTCTGCGGTCCATTTCTGTTCTGCCTCTTTCATCTCCAAAAATGCCTTATTGTTCCACCGAAATTGATCACCAAACGAAGGAAAAATTTCTTCGTCAAAACATTTCCGTAATTCACCGGCGTCATGCGCGTCTTGATCCGAATCATGCACGCCATTGGAGCCGAATAAAAATGCATGTTCCGGATTTGCTTCAAGCATCCAGCCGTCTGGCGTTGAACAATTTATCGCGCCAACCATCGCGGCAGACATTCCCGATGTCCCGCATGCTTCATAGGGCGCGCGAGGGGTATTCAGCCACACGTCAGCTCCCGCTTTTAATATCTTGTTCATCTCCATGGTAAACCCAGGCAACATTACAAGATGAGGCAGGGATTTGCTTTGGGAATAAATATAATTCCACGCATGAATCATAGCTTTGTCATCCGGATGAGGCTTGCCTGCATAAATCACCTGGAAACGCCCGGAAACAAGATGATTTTTCAGCCATTCAAAATCATCAAAAAGCAGTTTTGGCCTTTTGTATTCTGCAAAACGCCTTGCCCACACTACTATCATGCTTTCTTTCTCTAAAGAAACGCCGGACATATCTCTTACATAATCAATAAGATATTTCCTATGCGTTCTTTTTTGGTGCATAAGTTCGTGGGGTGTGCGCGCGTTTCTGAACTCTTTGTACTGCCAAAAATCCTGGGATGTGCCGTTCGTAATTGAAATCATTGGTCGTTGCCGTCTCTCGTCCACAAACCTGCCTACCAATTCGCGTGCCTTTTTTAAATGTTTTTTTGAAACCGCGTTTGTCTGCCCCGCAAGATAGACACCCACGCCCGTCATGTTAAACTCCTCGCTGTCCCCGCCTATCTCCTCAAGTATTCCCTTGTCGTACCCGCCCAAATACGCAACCCGATCTATAGGATAACGAGGATTGCCCGCGTCAACCGGCGTGTGTGTAGTAAAACGAACCTGGCTACGTACCATCTTAAGCGAATTGCGTCTTCCTTCTTTTTCATATGCATGCAAAAGCTCAACCGCCGTGAACACACAGTGCGATTCGTTGATATGGAATATAACATCTAAGCCCAAATAATCTATAAGCGCGACGGTTGCTTTTCCTATAAGAAGCGACTGGCATATTTTTCTGTCCAAATTGGCACCTCTCGCATAACTCCCGCCATATAAATGCAATGTATTTAATCGCGCAAGATCATTATTTTCCGGAATATCGGCATCAAAGAAAAATATTTCAGGAAAACCAAATGTTCCGTGAGGAAGCCTATGTACCAATACCTGCACGGGTGATCCGCAGAGCTCAATTGTCAAATAAATTCCCGTGTTTTCCAGAATGCCCGGATAATATCGCGGAGTATACGAAATTGTCATGCCGGATCCGTCTACTCCCTGATCGTAATATCCTTCGCGGGGCAAAATAGCAAACCCAACCATATCCAATTCTTTTTTATACGCGGCAGTAAGAATAGCCCTGCTAAATTCTCCAAGCCCCCCTGTTCCGGTATGAAGCTCTGAAGAAATAAAAACTTCCGGTGTTACAAATGCTATCGTTTTCTTTCTTTTCATTGCATTCCCCCCTTTCTTTTTTTGTCATCTGTGTAGTTTTCAAACAACTCAAAACATGCAAATTATACTACAAAAACAAATCAAAGTCAATTTTTTACGCGACCTCCGCCCTATACAACTTGCCACAAAACAATAAAGGTATACAATTGAATGAAACGCACTTTACCAAAGGAGGGTTTGCATGAACAAAATATTGCTTCGCAAAATATGGTCATTCGGCGCATATTGGGCATCACTCATGCTTATTTTTATCCTTGTTTTTTCAGGAATAAAGATAGTTATCCACTTTATGTCTCCGGGGTATCAATTTTCACGCTTTTGGACATTGGATATCATCGGCATAGCAATGATTTTTACCTTATCTATCAGCGTCTGGACAGCAAAAAGGATAGCAAACGCGAAAGAAGCTCTCAACAAAATCTGGGACTTCGGCTTATCATGGGCATCAATAATGTTGATTGTAAGCGTGATTTTTTTTGGGACACACATAGTTCAATCCTGGTTTGACCCCAAGTATTTATTTTCGGAATACTGGGCAATGGATATTATCGGGGCAACAATGCTTGCCGCAATAATTCTTAGTATGTGGTTTTCGGGGCTGGCAAAATTCTTATTTCGTCCAGCGCAACATACAAAAAAGCAGTAAACCCGCAAAAAGAACTCCAATACGTACTCAAAAAACTCAAGTAAAATCCCCTCCTTCTAGAAGGAGGGGATTATTTTTTATTCGTAATTCTCTTGCAGTAAAGAAATTTTTCCTGCGCGAAGCTCTTCGCGCAATTTCATCCAGATTTTCCCAAGATAGTTTGAGCCATCTTTATGCGCGCCCCATCCCCAAAAATCATCGCGATGAGAATCCTCAACTATTATCCTGTCGCCCGTTTCAAGCAACTTCTTTTGAATATAATAATATTGCGACAGCTTTGCGCGAACAATCTCTTCCATTACACCCAATTTTATAAGAGACCAATACCCCCTCACCTTGTCTTTATGCACTACTGTTGCAAGCTTGTAGGCGTCATGCGCTGACCGAGCATTTTTTATTTTATTTCTGATTTCTTCATCTTCAAATTTAGTTGCCTGGTAGGCGTGTTCCGAAGTTTTCCAAATTTCTCCACACCACCTTACTTCAAAAGACGCGAAATTTGAAAAAATATACCACTCATATTCATAAAACAATGCATGTGTACTATTTTCTTTGCCCACTTAGATCTCCTTCGAATTTTTAATCTCAAACAAAAATAGCACGCTTCGTGCTATTTATCAAAGGAGGTTATTTTGCTCCGGCACTTAAAATCCCCCGGTTGTAACCGCATTCAACGAGGAAAGAAAAGCCGGAATTGCAAACAATAAACCGATGAGGGGCAACACAAATACCACCACGGTAACAATCATTGTTACCAAAAAATACTTTCTCGTTTTTTCTACGGAAATATAAACCGCGTTTATTTTCTCATCCAGAGCGTTTAATTTTTCTTGCAATGCTGTGTCATCCATGTCCTTTGATTATAAATCTTATTAGCAATGCCGACAATAAAATGAAAACCGTATGGCGAACCATACGGCTTATAAGCAAAATGTCATGCTTTACTTTTTTTGTACTGTGCTTCTCCCTTGCTAAACACTTTATCTTGACAGTGAGCTTATTACCAGGAACAAACTTATATTTACCACATTTAAGACATTCGACATAAAACCTTTCGTCCCCATCACTCGCATAATCTCCGCCAAACTCACCGCAACGAACATCTTCTGGTTCAGCTTCTAAGCTTGATTTACAATTAGGGCATTTAAACGCCCACCACTTTTTTTCCTCAAGTATTTTCATGCCATAACCTCCTTTTTTCATCTTTAAATCCAAGAACAAAATAGCATATTTTATGATATTTGTAAAGCTAAACAGACAACTATATACTTGTCCATCCCTTCCCTTGCGCATTTTCCCTTCCAGTTTCAGATAATGGTTTAGCTTTCCCCTTGATTTCATCTGCTTCCTCTGGAGTGAATCCTACAATTTTTACATCTTTAACTACTTCGGGAGGAAGTATAAACTCAGAACCTTTGGCAGCCCCGCTTTTCGCTATATACTTCTCCAATTCTTCTTCAGGAACATCTATATACGAAAGCGCCCCGCTATAATGACGCAAAAAGGGCAGTGCGATGCCCTCTAATGAGTTTGTGTATGAAGGATTGTGACCAACTTCGTCTTGTCTGTTGCCACGCCAAAGTCTAACGTATCCATCTTGTAAATCAGGAAGGTTTTCTCTAATGGTATCGGCCAGTTCAACCAAAGCACGCATTCTAGGACTATCCTCGTAGGTTTGTCCATCGCTTAGTATTTTCCCAGACTCATTGATAAAAATTTTGTGTGCTGCTGAGCGTTCATTATAAATTTTTGCCAGTTCTGGGTTATTATCCAGTAGTTCTTGTATCGGAGATTCCTGTACTTGTTCGAAGTTTTCCATATTTATTTTTATATCGTTTGGCGGGTCCCGTCAAACGGGACTCGTCAAACTTGGGGTAAAACCCCGTTTGACGGGGTGCCTGATGGGAATCCTTCTCCTCCGTCGCTCGCAACGTCCCGCTTAAAGCGGGACAGGCTCGCTCCTCCTCCAAAGCTCGGGGTCCTTCGTCCCGACAAAAAAACAAGTATTTAGCGATGTTTGTATTTTACTTTCTCAAAACAATCTTCGAGTTGGACCTTCAACTCTTCTCTGCCCTTACCTCCCTTTAGAAACTTTTCCCGACGCTTAGCGTCGATAGAACTTATATAAGTTTCGTAGTATAAAAGTTTAAGCGGCCTTCGATATTTTGTTGCAATAACGTAACCCAAATTATGTTTTTTAATCCTCGCTTTTAAATCGGGGGTGGAACCGATATAAAGCTGGCCGTCCTTTTCGCTCAAAAGTATATAGACATAATACATATTTTTTTAATTAGCTAGGGTGGTGCGCTTAGCGCACCTCACCCACGCTTAGCGTGGGTGCCTGATGGGAATCCTTTTCCTCCGTCGCTCGCAACGTCCCGCTCAAAGCGGGACAGGCTCGCTCCTCCTCCAAAGCCCGGGACTCTAAAAATATGAAGCAGTTCATATTTTTAGAGTTCCCTCCTCATCCCATCATTGGCTACAAACACACAAAACAAAAATCCCCTTGTCGGGGATCTTTGCTTTGCGTGGGTGCCTGATGGGAATCGGACCCACGTAACCTCCTCCACAGAGAGGTGTTCTACCATTGAACTACAGGCACCATATAGACAAAATAAACAAAAAAGGCGGAAAATTCAATCCCACGTCTCCACGGACAAGGGAAAAAGAATGCCCTGCGTGTTACGCGCAGGGCATACAATTTATTTTTATAGAGGAGCAAAATGACCGTCAAAGTGCCGCAACTCCCCCGGATCATACGTTATCTTGAATCCTTTTAATTCGTTCTTTCTTTTCATGAACTTTCCGAATACATAGGCAGCATAATCAAAATGCTCTTTCCCATATACCCCCGCGGGTATGGCAAGACGTAAAATTTCACCGCGTGTAGCCTCGCCGAACATAATTGAATCAATGCCGCATGAGCGTATTCCTCCTTCCTCGTAGAGCGCGATCTCCATTGTTTTTGCAGGGTATGGAATACCGGGCAACAATGCTCCGGCATCAATATATACGGCATCACCACCGGGCGGATTATCGTTCTTTATCTTAGCACCCGCTTTCTTCAATTGTTCTTGAAAATATTCGGTATCCCCCATGCGCTTCTTAAGATGCTTGAGCGTTACAACTTCCCGCAGTCCTTGCGCCCCCTGTTCCATTATTTCGCATGGCATACCGCCGTAGCCATCGGCGTTTCCTTCTTTGCGAAATATTTCCTTGCGCACCTCCCTTATTCTTTTTTCAAACTCTTCCGAAAGCATTGCCGAAACCTCATTATTATCAAAAACAATAAAGCCCCCGCCGTGCGCAAGCCCGTCTTTTTTCAAGCTCATATAAGAAACGTCTGCAAGAGAAAAACATTCCCGAATGATTTCAGAAATGCTCGTCCTTCCCCCCACTTCATCCCGCCAAATAAAATGCGCATTCTGCGCAATGCGGCATGCATCAACGACTAAGAGCGCCTTGTATTTTTTTGTTATATGCGCCGTGCGTTTGAGGTTTGCAAGTGAAACCGGCTGACCCCCCTCGGTATTATTAAGCAGTGTCATGAGCACCATCTTTGCCTTTTCATCACGCAGTGCTTCTTCAAGTTTAACGGTATCAATATTTCCCCGGAAAAAACGCTCCGATAAAGGCGCAGGCATATCAATACACACCGCCCCTTTATGCGAAAGGTTTGCGAACGTGGTATCAAAAAGACCATTTGAAAGGACGCGATCGCCCTTTTCTATAAATACCTCCGAAAGAATATCTTCGGCTGGCCTTCCCTGATGTACCGGGAAAATACGTTCTTTTCCTGTAAACAGACGGATCGCTTTTCGCAAACGATTCCAGCTTTCGGAGCTCGTATAAGACGGATCGGCCTTACAAGAGCTCATGTAATGCTGTTTTGCAGAAAGCGCGCCTGTCCCAGAAGCTGTTTGAAAATCGAGCAGTATTACTTTACTTGAGCTCAACTTAAAAAGATTATAGTGCGCCTTTTCAAGTTCCTCTCTGCGTCTTTTTTTTGAAACCAGATAAATGCGTTCCTTTTGCACTCCCGCGACCTTATTTTTAAACTTCGGCACTTCTATGCTATCCATTTCCATATATATTTCCTCTCATGTTTTTTATCAAAAAACATTTTTAAGTCTCAAACATAATACCAAAAAATAAGCAATTTGTCCAGCCTAAAAGGTAATGTGCAAGCACATATGGCGGTTTTCCCTACAATGGGGAAATGGCTATACATATGGCAAAAACAATTAAAGAGGAGCGACTACGATGGGTTCTGCCCATAGTCCACAAGGAGATAAAGCTGGTCGATGTTGCGAA
>JAUYHD010000005.1 GCA_030690215.1 bacterium
AGTTAGTTCAACAAGTAAGTGCAACACTTTGAGATAATCAAAGTGTATGCAATATCAACATTTTTCAATTGAGGAGCGCGAAGAGGTACAGCTCGGATTGTGGCGGAAAGAGTCGATCCGCTCAATTGCCCTGCGTCTTGATCGCTCTCCTTCGTCTATAGCGCGGGAAATCAAAAGAAATCTTCCCGCTGAACTCTATCGCTACACATCACGGCTTGCCCATGAACATGCTCTCGAAAAACGAAAGAAACGCGGCAGAGAAGAACGGCTCAAAAATGAACGTATCCGAGTCTATGTCATCGAGAAATTAAAACTACGCTGGTCTCCTGAACAGATTTCCGGAAGAATGCGGATTGATTGCAAAGAGCGGATTTCTCACGAAGCAATCTATCAATATATCTATGCTCAAATACACCGAAATGGATGGGGCGAACTCAAGCGAGGGCGAGAGGATTTACGGCCATACCTTCGCCGAAGAAGAAAACGCCGCATCCGCAAAGGAGCGCGAAAGTGCCAGAGAGTAGAGAAACCGCAAGGCATGTCTATTGATTATCGCCCGGCAGTCGTTGATAGACGAACACGCATCGGCGACTGGGAAAGCGATACGGTTGAATCGAAAGATCATAAACCGGGCCTGAATACTCTTGTCGAACGAAAAACAGGATTGCTGTGCATGACAAAACTTCATAGCAAGACAAGCGCTGCAACTATCGCAGCCATTGCAAACCGAATGAACCCATTGCCGCCAAAAATGAAACGAACAATGACATTTGATAACGGCCCCGAAAACAGCGACTGGCAGACGCTTGAAACGCTTACCGGACTCGCACCGTATTTTTGTCATGCGTATCATTCATGGGAACGAGGAACAAATGAAAACACCAACGGTCTTATCCGCGATTACTATCCGAAACGAACTGATTTCGATATGATACGAGAAGAAGAAATTCAATATGTTGAATATCTATTGAATACAAGACCAAGAAAGCGTCACGGTTGGAAGACGCCATTAGAAGTAGCAAGTGTTGCACTTCAAGGTTGAATGTAGGTCTAACGGGGTTGACATATTTTTTAAAATGACATATAATCATAAAAATTAACAAGGAGGGTCTGCAATGCCGTATAGAATAACACCGCAGGATATTGATACAGGAAGGCACTTTTGCAACATGCTTGACCGCACGCATGAAGCAAAAAAAGCGATTGGGATGGAACACGCGGCAAAACTGCTTGTGCAATATGCCCAAAAAATGGGCGATTGGGTTGATTTTACCCAAAAAGAAGTATCTGACTTTTTCGGACATGCATTTTCTCTCAACGATTTAACCGAGGGACCAAACCCCCTCATACGAATAAACCAAAAAGATAAAACGTTTTCTTTCACAGAGAAATTCATTACGGAATGCTATTTGGCATCTCCTTATAAACAGAAAAAGTGAATCATAGAATGAACAAAAGACTCCGCGCGAAAGTGCGGAGTCAATTTTTTTTCACAGCATTCCCCGTTTTTATCTGTACCGCGTAAAAAAATATTGATACACTACATATGTGAGAACATTTCCTGATTTCCAACACGACGAATTTAAAATATTCAAAAAATTAAACTCGCCGCATAAAATTCAAGACTTTCTTGACGGAATTCCTATCAATTTTGAACTCCATGGAGAAACATACCGCTCTCCGCTTTTTACGTTGCGCCACAACGAAGCGCATTGCATGGAAGGAGCGTTGCTTGCGGGAGCGGTTCTCTGGTACCACGGACAAAAACCCCTCATAGTAGATTTAAATACGGTGCGTGATGACGAAAACCATATAATAACGCTCTTCCGGCATAATGGGCGCTGGGGGGCATTCAGCAAAACAAACCACGCGGTACTTCGCTATCGTGACCCCGTATACAGAAATGTACGGGAGCTCGCAATGTCCTATTTCCACGAATATTTCAAGGACAACGGCAAAAAAACGCTTACCAGTTATTCGGTGCCTTATAACCTCGCCCAGCATGGCACGGATTGGCTCACCACAAAAAAAAATCTCTGGAATATTGTAAGCGCCCTTGATTACATACCGCATACAAAAATCATGGAACACAGCAACAGGCGGCGTCTCCGCAGAGCCCATCCCATAGAACTCAAAGCGGGCGATATCGTTGAATGGGAAAAACCAAATAAACCCAGCACATAAGTTTAAATAACATCATTTTTAAACTGATTTTTGTTAGCTACAGACTGTATTCATGCAGTGGCGTGCTATTAAACTCATGTGCTGGGTTTATTTTGAACGCTGTTTATAGTATCGCACTTTCGTCTTTGCCTCTTCAACTAACACATGTTTTTTGTATCGAAACACAGAAGGCGTACGATACGCGGGCATCCCATTTTTTACCCCCACACCTGTTTTTAAAATATCTTGTAAGAAAACAGGTGTGGGGGTGGACCACCAGTTTTTGCGTAATTTTTCATACGCACCATTATACTACCGCGGATGGTTGCTGTGGTGTCGGCGTCTGGATAGACCCAAGTATGCCTTTTGGATTCGGTCCATAGTGATTGTCGCCCGGCTGGCTATCACGCGCCAGAAAAACAATAACAACAATGGTTCCCACTATCGGAATGTAACTAATCAGTACCCACCACCCGCTTTTTCCGACATCGTGGAGCCGTCTCATAGTAACGCCGAGTGTCGGCAGGAACACCGCCAAACCATAGAGCAACCCAAGAACAACGCCTTTGTCGCCCCAGATACGCACACTAAACATATCGATGCCGATACTGATAAGGACGGTATACAAAAAGAAATACCAGAACTCCGCGCGCCCCGCGCGTCCGCTAAATACCGTGTATTTTTTTAATACTGATATATAGTAGTGCATACGCTATTTTTTTCTGAACCACACAAGAGCGGAGTACACGCCAAGCGCTATACCTACCACAAAGAATGCCCCCGTGTACTTTGAAAATACTATTGACCACTGCGCGCCAATCGCAATACCAATAGACAAGAGCGCGAGTTTTAACACCCCCACCTGCCACCAATTCATTGATTTTGATTTAAATATATTCATACGAATTTATATTACTAATATATAATTTGCTATATGTAGTATACCATGAATGAAACTCCACAGCCTTACGACCGTGGTTTCTTTACGGGCTATATAAAAATCCGTCGCGTCTGACGCGATGGATTTTTGTATTTTTTTCAATAAAAAATTATCTGGAGCAGAAGAACAGATGCCGCAAGAGCGCCGGGTCCATTCGCAATAATGATAAATGTATCTTTTTTCGCCAAGCCGTATAAAAGCCATAACAAAAACGTGAGAAAAAGAAGAGTCCCAAGCTCTTCTGAAAACCCCTCTGTTGTTCCCCTTCTCCAATTCTCAAAGATCTGTGAAAAAAGTCCGACTGTTGAATATAAAAGCGTAATACCCATTGCAGTCCAGCCGAGTATACGAGCCAACGACTTCATCTGCCATCCCTCCCTTTTTCTCTCTACTCACCAAAATATACCACTACGAACACCAACACAATAAAGAACCGAATAGTATGCTTTACGTATTCATCTTGCAACATTCCTCTCTGCCCTATAAACAAATATATTCTCACAACAACCCGACGGTTATCGGCAACACAAGTAACGCCACCAGCGCGGGCTGAATAAGTTTAAGAGGAATCCGTATGCCGAACCATTGGAATGCATAATATTGTATGCACGAATTTTGATAGGATGAACCCGACTGTGTACGCTCGCGCAAACGGTTTTCCCAGACGGTAAAGGGACATCCGCCAAAAAAATGCCACGCAATTAAAATAATAGGCATTACAATAATAGCAAACGGGAAAAAATAACCGGAAAAAAACGCCGCATAGCGCATTGCTATAAACGGTGAACTAAGAGAAAAAACCAAAAAACCTATAAATACAACGATATGAATAATAAGAACTTTTTTTGGTGTCATCGTTTCTCCCCAACGAAAGCAATGCGAAGCGCTTTCCGAGCTTATCCAGCCTTCGTCCCGCTTACAGCGGGACTTCGGCGGAGTAGACCGCTCAGGGCTTTCTGGCGCGGGGTAAAAAAAATTACCTCTTCCTTCTTCGGTGGCGGCGCTTGCCTCCCGGAACTTTCATGTGCTGTTTTTTCTTCTTTTTTGTCATATAAAAAATTACTAGCTATAATCTTCTTATCATACCATGATTTATGGCGATATGCCCTCAAGATCCGTCTCCACCACGCCACCCCCTATTTCAAATAGAAATGAAGCTATGGGCGCGTATTTCTTTTGTCGCGTAAAACACGGCGGTAAAAATCAAGCAGTTTGCTTATCATAACATCACTCCTAAACTGCTGAGCGGTTGCGAGAGCGGCAAGAGACATTCTTCTGCGCATTATTTTATTACTCATAATCTCCTTTGCGCGGCGTATCGCCTCATTCTGATTTTTTACAATAAAACCATTTGTGCCGTTTCTAATAATCTCGGGGGCAACCCCCACCGAATATACAATTGGAATAAGTCCCTGGGACATGCCCTCAACCAAGCTTAGGGAAAATCCCTCATAGCGCGAAGGGACAAAAAGAATGCCCCCGGCAAGCGGGCGGAGCACATTCGGGATAAGATCTTTTTTAACGTTTGTAAAAACCGTATGATTCGGCAATTCTTTTTTAAGCCAATTTTTTAAGGCTTTATTGCCCGTCATACACACAGTGGTCTTTTTTATGTTGGGAAATTTTTTATAAAAATGAATCAAACGGTCAACCCCCTTTAGTTTCAAGCTGAGCACATCGTGCCCTAACCGGCCGAGAAACACAATCTGGGGCGAATCTTGAGAAGGAATGATGGGTTTTCCAAACCAATAATCCTCAATGGCATTATGGATAACTTCAATTTTATTCAAAGATATCCCCGCGGCCACAAGCTCCCTCTTAACTTTTTCGCTCGTAGCAACCACAGCGGCTGCTTTTTCTGCGGCGTAATATTCAATTTCGGCAATATCCCTAAGCGGCCTTCGGGTTTTTAGGTTTAGTTCTTTAATAACGCCGCTTTTACGCAGAGAATACCAAATAGATTTTGTCGCCGGTTCAATCTCTTTTGCAAATGGGGTCGCTTTCAAAAATCCTCCCGTAGTGGAGCCAAAGTGAGTAACAACCGGTATTGAAAGCGCAAGAAACGGCAACGGAGTATATGTGGTTCCCTGAATAATAGAATAACGTAAAATTTCCTGCTTGTGCTCAAGCAGGCTGAAAAAGAAAAAAATATTCGCAAGGCCCTTGAGATGAGCGGGCGGGTCCATGAGCGCTGTCTTTGGATAAAAATTTTTGACTGCAATATTGCGCTGACGAAGCTTTAACGCAATAAGATCGTTAATGTAATGCGCTCCGGTACCGATCTTTTTTTCGTTATAAATAAAAGCGATTTTCATAGTGCATGCTATTATGCACAAAATTACGCAAAAAATCAACGATATGTTTCATACAAAATACAATACCGCCTCTCTGCGTCCGGCACATTCTCAAGACACTATTACAAAAAAAGAAAACGGATGCCCGCGAGAAGCAAAACACTGTACACTATTGTATGAAACAACGACGCGGATATCTTTGACACTAATTTTTTAGCAAGTAAGCTCCCGAAGATAGCGACCACAAATACCGAGATCCATAACGGGAGGTTCGTTTCTAAAAGCCCCGTTTTAAAATACACGCCAACTCGCGCAATATCCACAAAAAACGCTATCGCAAACGAAGTCCCCAAAAAATATTCTTTCTTCAGGTGAAGGGAAGATAAAAATGCCGTCCGAAAAGCCCCCGCCGTCCCCAGCACCCCCGCGATAAATCCGACTATACCCCCTCCAATAACCATCGCCGCATCCGACTTGGGCAATCGTATCTCTCTCCCTGATAATGCCGAAAGCGCATACAGTATCAAAAATATACCAAACGCTATCTCAAGCCCGCGCGAAGGAATATATAAGATAAGGTACGCGCCTACAACCGAAAATAAAACGCCAAACACCGAAAACAATATCCCTATCCGCCATATGATAAAACGCCGCCAAATAAACCCGTCCACCACTTGACCGAAAAAATGAAACAAACTTACAAGCGCTATTGTCGTTTTTATATCAAAAAAGAACGCCGCAATCGGCGTCAGCAAAAGCGCGGAACCGAATCCCGCGATTGTTCCCACGATTTCGGCAACAAGCGCGCTGGCCAAAAATATCGCAATCGAAAACTCAGACATCATATTTTCATTATATCAAAAATGAACAGCCGGTGTGTAGCTGTAATCGGACGCAATATTCTCTCCACAAAACTATTCGCCTATTCCATCCTCCGTCCCCTCCTTCTAGAAAGAGGGGACTTCGGGTGGGCAAAGCGCGCGAATTAGAGACTGCTTACACGCTACGCAATTTATCTAATTGCCTTTGCGACAACCCCCACGAGACGCTTATCAAAAATATTGGGCACAATATGCGTCTTATTCGGATGCGGAATTAATTTGGCGATGCTATATGCCGCCTTAATTTTCATTGCATCCGTTATTTGCCGTACATGATTATCAAGCGCCCCGCGAAAAACGCCCGGAAAAACCTGCGCGTTATTGATCTGATTCGGAAAATCCCCTCTCCCTGTCGCTACTATAAAAGCGCCTGCTTTGCGCGCGACATCAGGCATTATCTCCGGAATTGGGTTTGCTAAAGAAAACACTATTGATTCGCTGTTCATAGAAGCAACCATGCTCGGAGTAACTATATTGGGCCCGGATACGCCGATAAAAACATCCGCCCCCAAAAAAGCTTTTTTCATGTCTCCTTTTTCGTTGCGTTTATTTGTTGTTGACGCAATTTTCTTTTTTTCAGAAGTAAGACCCTTTCGTTTTTTATGTATAATGCCCTGCCTATCAACAACCAAAATATTTTTTGCCCCCGCCCGAATCAGCATCTTTACTATCGCAGTACCCGCAGCACCCGCCCCGCTTAAAACTATCTTAACGCCTGTAATTTTTTTGTGTGCCACCTTCAATGCGTTTGTAAGGCCCGCAAGAATAATAATTGCCGTCCCGTGCTGGTCATCATGCATCACCGGAATTGCAAGTTCACGCTTTAACCGTTCTTCAATTTCAAAACACCGCGGAGCCGAAATGTCTTCAAGATTAATCCCGCCGAATGCGGGTGCGATCGCTTTAACAACGCGTATTATTTCTTCAGTATCCTGTGTCGCAAGTACTATCGGCACCGCATCAATGTTTGCAAACTTTTTGAACAGCAAACATTTTCCCTCCATTACGGGTAATGCCGCCTCGGGCCCGATATTACCAAGACCCAAAACCGCCGAACCGTCCGAAACAACCGCCACACTATTGCCTTTCATAGTATATTCGCGCGTTTTTTCTTTGTGCTTTGAAAGAAATGTGCTCACCGCGCCAACGCCGGGAGTATAGACACGCCCAAGGTCTGCCATATTATTAATTTGCATTTTCCCCGCAACAGAAAAAACGCCTCCATATTTGTAATGGAGCTCCAATGATTTTTTATCAAACGCTGAACCTTTTTTCTTCATATCTATTGCCATTAAGCATATCAAAATTTACCCCATACGGCTATCCGTATTTTTAAACCATTCGCCTATTCGCGCGAATTAGAGAAGGTGGAGATGTGGAAAAAGTGAAAACAAAGACTGGGTGAAGTGAGGCGGAGTGGGCGGGGATGTTTTTGTTTTTCAAACTATTCCACAATTCGCCAGCCTCGCCTAACTCGTCTAGGCGGGCGCAAATTAGAGAAATAGAGATGATTAGAACAAAAACAAAAACCGTCCTTACGGCGGTCTTTGTTTTTGTTATTATTCTTTTGTCCTTATTCAGCCCAGATAACAAAAGTGAAAACTTTCTCTCCATTTCCTACATCGCGGACATACACAGAATTATTGCCTCGTGCATCTTGCTTTACCGCCTTGCCCCATGCTGATGGATCGTTCAAATCAATATCCTGGCCCACGCTTGCGGGCTTCCCCTTGCCGTTCCCTCCATCGATAGAAGCAAAAACCGTGTTTGTGCTGTCTAAGTGTTCGTATATCGCCAAAAGCTGGTCATAATCATGCTTATTGGGATGCTGGTTTGTTGAAGGATCGTTTGTGTAATCCATACATGTCCCGAGATTCGGATCATCAAAGTTTTCGTCCTGATGATCAAGCCCGAGCGTATGACCGACTTCTTGGCACATTACCAGATTCCGCCATGCAGGCGTATTGTATATAGTTGTATTAAAATATGAATCATTCACTTTTACTATACCTTTCGTAATATGGCTGCCGCTAATCCAAATCTGGGCAACACCAAGCCACCCATTAAAACCGTATTTTTCACTGCATACTTCTACCCGTCCGGTAGTTGCCCTACAGAGACGCGGCTTGGTCTTCCCTGGTTTAATAACCGTATCAAGCACCGTTGAAATACTCCAAGGTAATGTGCAAGCACATATGGCGGTTTTCCCTACAATGGGGAAATGGCTATACATATGGCAAAAACAATTAAAGAGGAGCGACTACGATGGGTTCTGCCCATAGTCCACAAGGAGATAAAGCTGGTCGATGTTGCGAA
>JAUYHD010000006.1 GCA_030690215.1 bacterium
TTCGCAACATCGACCAGCTTTATCTCCTTGTGGACTATGGGCAGAACCCATCGTAGTCGCTCCTCTTTAATTGTTTTTGCCATATGTATAGCCATTTCCCCATTGTAGGGAAAACCGCCATATGTGCTTGCACATTACCAATCGCGCTTGACACCTTTATAAAAAAATGATATAGTACATCAAAATCAAAAGGAGGTGTACGTTGTTTAAAAATATAATTGAACAGATAGTCTACCTTTTCGGGAAAGAGGCGCTTAAACGGAAGCTCGCGGAGTATATTTATTGCAAGGAGTGCGGTTTTACCGCGCCATGCGAGGACTTTCCGTTTAGCGAATGGGACGAAGATAAAGAAAGATTTTGTCCGAACTGCGTCACTATGTACGAGCTCATTAATGCGTCTGAAGTGAGGTTGTGCAACGAGTGCGGATCAGAGCCTGCAAGCCGAGGATGGAACGAGTGTTTTTCTTGTTACACAAAAGAGGAAGAGAGATATTTCGCCGATCAAGAAAGAAGGTTTGAAAATCCGGACGACTATTCAAACCCAGAAGATTTCGACGGGTTCAGGTAAGGAGGAATCATATGGACTATAGAGAAGTTGTTAAAAAGATAACAGCGGAGTACGGCAAAGAAGTATTGAAGAAAAAACTCGAGGAGTATGCTCATTGCCGAAACTGCGACTTTACAGCGCCGCACGATAAGTTCCCGGAAAGCATACCGGACGAAAAATTTTGTCCTGAATGCTTGAGTTGGGGGGATATTATCAACGCCGCACAAGCAGAAGACCCCGACGACTAATAGGTTTAAAAGAGGGATGCCCCGAACATCTCTCTTTTTTATTTGGGGTGAGTCCAAAATTAGCACCCTTGACATACTTATTATTTTATGCTAAAATACCAAACAATGTACGATGTACATTAAAAATCCAGTCGATCACGGAACGGATGAGCCCAGAAAAGCTCAACGGAATTCGGACGGCAAAAAAAGGAGGCAGTATATGTCGATTCATGTATATTTGAATGGTGAAGAAGTTGGGAAGCTCGAAGGTTTCCAGCCATCGCACAGAGACGCGCTTAAGGCAAAGCTATTTGAGGTGCCAGGTCTTGATATTTGGCACGAAGAGGGGCGCTGGTATACGATACTTTATGATGTGAATGCACCGGTGCCTGCAGAAGTTGCTGATATTGTTGAGGAAATATCGCTTTACGATTTGATCCCGGCTTCTCCAAAGAGAGAATCTGGTATCTATAGATACAAATCAGCCGAGGCGGAAATTGAACCTGATGGCGGGGAAAAGCCTAGGATTCAGGTTCGCATCAGAGCCAAGAAAATGGATGATTTACGTGAGCTCTTTCGTAGCATCAAAGCCGGTTCTATTAGGCCGGAGAAAAGCTACGAAAACCGGCAGATCAGTTGGCTTCTCAATCTCATTAAGAATTATTGAGAAAATGACGCCTTTGGTTAGCTAGATTTCCGACCAGCTCAATATGCAATGTCCTAAAGAGCGCAACTATGTTGCGCTCTTCCTTTTTATTTAAATAAAAGAAGCACAATTAGCAACTCTTGACCCTTTGACTTCCCTCGATAAAACTCGGGATAAACCGCTCAGGGTTACAATCCCGCTGGCGCGGGATTGGAGACTGCTCATTCTGAGCTGAGTCGAAGGATTAGCAGTCTTGACCCCGGTATTATATTTTGCGGGTCTGTTTATGGCGGCGGCCTCTTTTTAGGGGGCCTATTCGGCCTCGGCCGCCGCAAGTTTTTAGTATCATTCTATGACATATCTATTCAGTATTATATATTTGGCAAAATAAATACGGGGTTACAATCCCGCTGGCGCGGGATTGGAGACTGCTCATTCTGAGCTGAGTCGAAGGATTAGCAGTCTTGACATAAGACTGCTAATTTTTTAAGATGAGGATAATGTCCCGTTTGGCAACATCGAAAGCCCAATCTTTACGTCTTACGGGAACAAAATAAGCTAATTTTATTAAAGTAAAATTGAAGGCAAAAATCGAAAAATCTTCTGCGATTGGGCAAGTAAGACGATTCGATGTAGCCTAACGGGATAATGGCAGTTATTAATCGTGATTTTAGTATTTTAGAGCATATAATCCGCGACTATATTCATACCGCGGAGCCGGTTTCTTCTGCGCGTGTTTCAAAAATAATCCGGCACCAATCAAGCCCTGCAACAGTCCGCAATATTATGATGCGTCTTGATGAAGAAGGATATTTAGAACAGCCTCATACGTCGGCAGGACGTGTCCCAACCGACAAAGCGTACCGGTACTTTGCGGACCTTATTCTTGGTGGAGAGGAAGAAGAGAAAAAAGATGAAGACGCGCATATCCCAAAAAAAATATCCGAGATGCACCAATTTGTGCGCGATATTGCCGAAGAAACAGGATTGTTTACTATGCTCGGCATGGGTCATGAAGATATCGCATGGGCGGGAATGGATGAGATTTTTGATGAGCCGGAATTTCACGAATATGATGTTGCGCGCGCATTTGCTTCTTTCATAGAAGAAGCGCCGTCGCATATCAGCCGTTTTTACGAATACGAAGGCAATGTTCCACGGGTATTTATCGGAAAAGAAAATCCATTTCCCGATTTGCTGTATTTTAGTTCCGTTGTTGGGCGGCCGAACAAATCAACGGTTATTATTTCAATAGGGCCGAAACGCATGGACTACGAACATGCAACTGCGGTCATACGGAGATTTTTAGGATCATTATGAAAAAGGAAGACAAAGAAAAAAAAGATACAATATATACAGGTGAGGATATAGAAATTGTTGAAGAGGGGTCCGTTTTTGCTGAAGATACGGCAGACGAGGGTGGCGAAGAATTGCCGAAACGATTGGATAAATTGAGAAAAGACCTTGCATCATGCCGGAAAGAAAAGCAGGAATATTTGGAAGGATGGCAGCGCGCAAAAGCCGACCTCATTAACCACAAAAAGGACGAAACAGAACGAAAGCAGGCAGTATCGCAGTTCGCGTCGGAAGACACAATATACGACATTCTCCCGGTTCTTGATAGCTTTGATTTAGCGCTTAAGCACGATATGCCCCCTGATGTTGAAAAGGGAATCCGCATGATCAAAGGACAGCTTGAAGAAGTTCTCAAGCGAAAAGGAGTAGAAACAATTGCTGTTACGAAAGGGGATGCGTTTGATAGCGCAATTCACGAAAGCATAGGGGAGACGGAGTCAGACGCGAAAGAAGGCACCATTGCCGAAGAGGTCCAGCGTGGATATCGGATGTATGGAAAAGTCATTCGTGCTTCGCGCGTAAAGATAGCAAAAGGGAACATATAATCATTATTTATTTAATTTTTTAACACACCATGCAAAAAATATTAGGAATTGATCTTGGCACAACCCCGGTACGATACGCTTCGCGTCCCTACGGGGCGGGACTCAGCATTACCAATGTTAATTTTTCAATGATGTATTATGGCTAAAATATTAGGAATTGATCTTGGCACAACAAACTCCGCAATGGCGGTTGTAGAGGGAGGAGAGCCAAAAATAATTGAAAGCACAGAGGGTTCGCGTACAACCCCATCTATAGTTGCGCTTTCAAAAGCGAATGAGCGCCTGGCAGGGCTTCTTGCAAAGCGTCAGGCTGTTACAAATCCACACAACACTCTTTATTCGGTAAAGCGATTTATCGGCAGGAAGTTTTCCGATCCTGAAGTAGAAAAAGACAAAAAGCTTATGCCCTATGAAATGCGCGCATCAAGCACAGGGGGTATTGAGGTAAAGATGGGCGATAAGTGGTATCGACCGGAAGAGATTTCGGCAATGGTGCTCCAAAAACTCAAGCACGACGCAGAGGCAAAGCTTGGCGGAAAGATAGAAGAGGCGATTATCACCGTGCCTGCCTATTTTGACGATTCACAGCGGAAAGCCACAAAAGACGCAGGGGAGATAGCAGGACTCAAAGTCCGCCGTATTTTAAACGAACCTACTGCGGCAGCCCTTGCCTATGGCTTTAATAAGAAAAACGACGAGCAGATTGTTGTCTATGACTTTGGAGGGGGAACGTTTGATGTTTCGGTTCTTGAGGTTTCAAATGACACCATTGAAGTAAAGTCTACTGATGGCGACACGCATTTAGGAGGAGATGATTTTGACCAGAGTATCATTGAATGGCTTGTAGATGAATTCAAAAAAGAATCGGGCATTGATATCTCAAAAGATACGTTAGCGCTCCAGCGCCTCAAGGACGCCGCAGAGAAAGCAAAGCACGAATTATCCTCAACCCCCGAAAGCGAAATCAATATTCCGTTTATTACATCCGGCGCCTCGGGTCCTCAACACTTGCTGATTAAATTTTCACGTGCAAAATTGGAAGACTTAGTCGGGGAATATATCACGCGTTCCATGGACATTACAAAACGCGCGGTGCAGGCAGCCGGTTTTCAATTATCCGATATTGATGAAATTATTTTAGTGGGGGGGCAGACGCGCATGCCCGCAATCCAAAAAGCGGTGAAAGATCTATTCGGGAAAGAACCAAATAAATCCATTAATCCCGATGAAGTGGTTGCTGATGGGGCGGCAGTACAGGCGGGGATTCTCCAAGGAGATGTAAAAGATATTTTGCTTTTGGATGTAACTCCGTTGTCTTTAGGTTTGGAAACGCTTGGGGGTGTCATGACCCGGCTTGTTGAGAAAAATACGACTATTCCTGTTGAGCGAACCCAGGTGTTTTCTACCGCGGCAGATAATCAGCCGTCGGTGGAGATTCATGTACTTCAGGGAGAGCGCGAAATGGCGGGAGACAATAAAACACTCGGCAGGTTTATGCTGGATGGCATTCCGCCAAGTCCCCGCGGCATGCCTCAAATTGAAGTAAAATTTGATATTGACGCAAATGGCATTTTGAATGTGTCCGCAAAAGAAAAAGTAACCGGCAAGACACAATCGGTTCGTATTGAAGGCTCAAGCGGGCTTTCAAAAGAAGAAGTAGAACGCATGAAAAAAGACGCGGAGGCACATGCCGATGAAGATAAAAAGAAGCGCGAAATGATAGATATACGCAATGCCGCAGACACGCTTGCCTACACCGCGGAAAAATCAGTGCGGGATGCGGGTGATAAAATTGATTCTGCTATTCGCGATGAAGTAAACCAAAAAATTGAAGCAGTAAGAAAAGCAAAAGACGCGGGGACAAAAGAAGAAATAGAATCTCTATCAAAAGAACTTTCGCAATCAATGGCAAAAATAGGCGAGGCGCTCCATAAGCAGGCATCCGATTCCGTTCAGGCTTCGCCGGACAAGCAAGAAAAAGATTCCAGTGAAGATGCAAAAACGCACGACGTAGAACACGAAGATGTAGATAAAAAAGACGATACCAAATAATATTCTATGAGTGCTGATTATTATCAGGTTCTTGGCATAGCAAAAGGCGCTTCTAAAGACGAAGTTAAAAAAGCGTACCGGAAGCTTGCCCATAAACATCACCCGGACAAAGAAGGGGGTGACGAAAAAAAATTCAAAGAATTAAGCGAGGCCTATTATGTGCTTTCCGATGATGCGCGTCGGGCGCAGTATGATCAATATGGCCGGACGTTTAGCAGTGCCGGGGGGGGCAACAATAACGCGGGGTTTGATCCGAATTTTTGGCAGAACGTTGATTTTGGCGGGCAGGATTTTGGGGGGTTTTCAGATATTTTTGAAGACATGTTTGGTTTCGCTGGGGGCAAAAAACGCCAAAAGCGCGGCCATGATATTTCGGTAGATATTGAGATTTCTTTTAAGGAATCCATATTTGGCGTGACGCGTACCATGATTTTGCGCAAAACCGGCGAATGCAAGGAATGCCGTGGTTTGGGATCCGAACCCGGGTCATCAACAAAAACATGCAAGACATGTAATGGTTCAGGGACAGTGCGCGAACAGCGAAATACGTTTTTTGGCGCGGTAAATATGCTTCAGGAGTGCCCTCATTGCAGGGGGAAGGGGTCTATTCCCGATAAAAAATGCAATGCATGCAGAGGTGCGGGGATAGAAAAACGCGATGAAGAAATAACCGTTGCTATTCCTTCGGGGATTGAACACGGCGAGATGATACGCCTTACGGGCCAGGGCGAAGCGATTGCAGGAGGGACTTCGGGTGATCTATATGTAAAGATACATGTCGGGGCGCATTCGTTTTTAAAGCGGCACGGCGCGCATTTGCTGATGGATTTAGAAGTCCCTTTGACCGAAGCGCTTTTGGGAGGGGAAAGGGTTATTGAATCTGTTGATGGGAATATTAAAATAAAAATTCCTGCAGGGGTTGATTCGGGAGAAATGCTTCGGGTGCGTGAGCGGGGAGTGCCGGTGCGCGCAGGAAAAAAGGGAGACTTGCTGATTCGTGTTGTAGTACGAAATCCAAAAAAGCTATCAAAAGAGGCAAAAAAATTGATAGAAAAATTACGCGAGGAGGGGGTATAAGTTTTTGCCGCTTATGCGGCAAAAACAATTTCCAATTTCCAATTTTTCTTTCGGCAAGCTCAAGATTTTAAGATTCTGAGCAAAATCGAAGAATAAACTTGAAAACTAAAAAATAAAAAGCTAAATTTTAGTTTTCGGCTTTAAAGTTCTAAAATTGAAAGAGAGAAGGGGGGTGTAAGATAAAAAAGCACATTGAAAAAAAGAAAACAGATTGGGTGGGAGTGTTCTCGTCTGCGTTAATAGCGGGCGTAGTGCTGGTATTTTTAGTTATTCTTATCAACGCATGGGGTTGCAATCCGCGAAATATCAAAGTTGAAGAATGCGCGGACAGGGCTGTATTATCAGGCGCTGTTGCTGAAATAAACCATATAGACAAGATTCAGAATAAAAAATACGCGTTAGATGCCTACCAAAAAAAGGCATTTCGAAAAGAGGAATATGTATATTTTCTCCGACTAAAAAACACGATAAAAATGGATCGGCTCTATTTTAATTCATTTTATATCGTATCGGCAGAACCGCTTTCATTAGAGAGGATGCAAGATATGCCCGTCCAGCTTACCTACAAGCGTCGCTGTCTGAAGAATTTTTTCTATTCGGCGGGGATTGAAGGCAGGCGGTATCGTGATCCGGACAAAGAAAAAGGGCTTTTGTTTATCAACAACCTTCCCGTTTTAAAAATAGAAAAAATAGAAATAATAAATTAAAAATCCCATCGTAGTTATCACGATGGGGTTTATTTTTGTTGAAAACGATTTTCCGTTTTTATTATGCCGTTATGAGTATAGGATCTTTCTTTTCTTCGAATATAGATGTCACTAGGTTCACAGTTTTATAAGCCCACGGGTTTTGTTTTATTAAGTTCACGAGAAACAAAACAACACTTTCTCTTCCTCTTTTTTGCTCAAATTCTTTTATGGTATTAAAGATTTTGTTTTTTAATTCACTTTCTTCCAAAGTGATGTTTTTATATGCCCGGCCCAACAAGGATGTTTCTTTTTCTATCTTGCTTCTTGTTTCCTGAGATGTTAATCCATATTCAGCAAATAAAATATGCGTTTTTGCCTCATTTAAATTGTGAATTTTATCGCACAAATCTTCTATTTGATTTTGTAAAGCTTCATGCATTTTTTTCTCCTTTTTAAAGATGGTATTTTCTTAAATAAAATATCACAGAAAATGGAAAATAGCAAGCAAAGGACCCACCGCATTATGAGGGGGGATTATTTTTACTGATTCTAGTGAATCTCCGCCCAGTAGGGGTCGTCCGCCGTCGCTAAAGCTCCGGCGGATTGCGATTTGCAATCGCGCTTCGCGCGAGCAAATCGGGAAAACCTACGACCTTCTCCTTTCCGCCAAAGGACGGATCAGCCTTCGGCTGAAAAAGGGAGCTTCCCGTTTTTTAATTTTCAGAAATTTCTCCGCCCAGTAGGGATCGAACCTACGACCTTCTCCTTAAAAGGGAGCTGCTCTACCAACTGAGCTATGGGCGGAGAAAGTTCTGAACTAATCTCTATGTAAAATATCGTCCAAAAATTTTCTTCCGATTCCTGATTTCAAAAAAATTTCCCGTTTTCTTGCCTCTGTTTTATTATCATATTCTTCTTGGTACACCAATTCAAATGGCCCGTTTCTTTTTGTAAATTGATTCGAACCATGATTATGTTTTTTCAATCTTTCTTTGGGTAATAAATTAGTGCTACCGATATAACGCTTGCCATTCTTTAAGCTTTTTAATACATAGGTAAATGACATATATAATGGACACCTTCTCCTTTCCGCCAAAGGACGGATCAGCCTTCGGCTGAAAAAGGGAGCTGCTCTACCAACTGAGCTATGGGCGGAGATTCACTAGAATGTACTGTAGGATGTTCACTTATTATGCATAAAATATTGTAATATTTCAAGATACGCAGGTAATGTGCAAGCACATATGGCGGTTTTCCCTACAATGGGGAAATGGCTATACATATGGCAAAAACAATTAAAGAGGAGCGACTACGATGGGTTCTGCCCATAGTCCACAAGGAGATAAAGCTGGTCGATGTTGCGAAG
>JAUYHD010000007.1 GCA_030690215.1 bacterium
TTCGCAACATCGACCAGCTTTATCTCCTTGTGGACTATGGGCAGAACCCATCGTAGTCGCTCCTCTTTAATTGTTTTTGCCATATGTATAGCCATTTCCCCATTGTAGGGAAAACCGCCATATGTGCTTGCACATTACCAAAGGATATTGACAAAAATAATGATATTTGCTATACATACTTCATTCAGTTTTTTGAAAAAATCTAAAAAAGGAGGTGTTGCTTTGGTACGGCTTATATTTTTAGTCATTATATTGGTAGTTGTCATTTGGTTTTTCGGCGATCTGTGGCGTACGAGAAAAAAGATGAAAGCAGAAGAGCGTGTCAAAAAAGCGAAAGCCAAGAAAGAAGTTTTGGAGCTGGAATCAAGGGCAGCCGCGATAGAGGCAGAAGTAGATAAGAACAAAAAGGAGTAGCGAGGAATATATAGTATTCCATAGAACGTGTATTTAGTTTGCAGTAAAAATCCAACGAATAGGAGGTAGTAATATGTTTGGCATGAGTAAAGGAAAGGTGGCATTTTTTGGATCTATGCTTCTGTTAATTATCATTTTCTTTTCCTGCACGATAGGCATTAATGACGCAGGACAGCGTACGGTTGTTCAGTATCCCAACGGTTCTCTTTTTGTGAAGTTTGCTCCGGGTTGGTATCTTAAGTTTTTTGGGAAAACAGATCCGTATAATGATGTTCTCACTCTTGATTTTGGCAAGCAAAAACCGGGAGAGGAAGTGACTTTTGCCCAACACGGTGTCACTGTACGGTATCAAGACGGCGGTAATGGTACGATTTATGGGAAAGCAAGATTTAATTTGCCGAATGATGAGGCGTCAATGATTAAGTTGCATAAGGCGTTGCGGTCAGCTGTGGGCGTTTCCGAAAAACTAATCAAGCCGGTGGTAGAAGAGGGCATGAATTTGACTGCAGGTCTTATGTCGTCGGAAGAGGCATATGCCGAAAAACGAGCCATATTTACCCAATGGGCTCAACAGCAAATAGGAAAAGGTAAGTTCCAGACAGAATTAAAAATCACCACTGACGTAGAAGAAGGAACAGGAAAGCGTGTAACCAAAAACATTCCCGTCATTAAATATGGAGAAAATGGCTTTCCTATTCAGTTGGAAAGCGATTTAGAGGAGTACAGTATTACAATAAGTGGTTTTCAGATTACGGATTGGGACTTTGAAGAAAAAACGCTTGAGCAGATTTCTCGGAAAAGGCAAGCGACCATGGCTATCATCACAGCAAAAGCTGATGCGGAACGTGCCATACAAGAAGCGATTACGGCCGAACAAGAAGGTAAGCGAAATGTTATGACCGCGAAGTATGCCAAAGAGGTTGAAAAAGAGAGGGCGATCGTTACAGCGCAGCAGCAGAAAGAGGTTGCGGTTATTGCAGCAAAGCAGAAGGTTGATGTTGCCGAACAGGAAAAGCTCGAAGCCGAACAGAAAAAGTTTACCGCAGAACAGTATAAGCAAGAACAGATTTTGCGCGGTGAAGGTGAGGGCGAATATAAGCGCCTTGTGATGGAGGCTGACGGTGCTCTTGCGCAGAAGCTTGAAACATTTAAGTTTGTTATGGCGAAATTTGCGGAAGAGTTCGGAAAGCAGAAATGGGTACCGGATATTCAGATGAATACTGGCGCTGGTACAACTGGTGGCAATGAAGTTTCGAATTTCATGAATCTGTTTATGGTGCAGATGCTTAAGAATTTGCAGCTTGATATGGGGATTCCATCCGGGCGTCAGACCAACTAACGAATTCTGAAATAAAGAGAAGAAATGCTTATTATATATAAGCAGAAAGACAGGAAACATCCTGTCTTTTTTTGTTTGACTGGCACCCCCCGCCTGCTACAATATATGTATATTTCTTAATCACTATACATATATGAATATACTTTTTGTTGTTCTTGGAGCGGTCGTCTTTTTTGTTATTATGTGGCTTGTCTACACATATAACCGCATGGTTACTCTTCGGATGCGCGCGCGCGAAGCGATCTCTGATATTGATGTACAGTTAAAGCGCCGGTTTGACCTTATCCCGAACCTTATGGAGACAGTAAAGGGGTATATGCAGCATGAACGCCAAGTTCTTGAAAACGTAACGGAAGCGCGCGCAAAGGTGGCATCCGCGGGCGGGGACCCAATTGGACGCGCGGGACAGGAAAATATGCTTTCAAATACTCTTAAGACATTGTTTGCGGTATCTGAAAATTATCCCGATTTGAAAGCGAATGTGAATTTTTTGGAATTACAGCGCGAACTTTCGGACACGGAAAACAAGGTTCAAGCATCGCGAAGGTTTTATAATACGACTGTCCGTGATTTAAACACGAAACTTGAAACATTCCCGACGAATATGGTTGCGGGGTGGTTTCACTTTACGCCCGAAAAATTTTTTGAAGTAGAAAACGAAGCGGAAAAATCTGTGCCAAAAGTAAAGTTCTAATATGGCGTCTCTTTATGCCCATAAGGATGCAAACATCCGCAAAACGTGGCTGTTATTTACGGTCTTTTTTGTCGTAGTTATCGGTATTGGGTGGATGTTCTCGTACATATATGGCAATCAGCTCATTTTGGTTGTTGCTGTGCTTTTGAGTATTTGTATGAGCTTTTTTAGTTACTGGTATTCCGATAAAATAGTGCTTCGGCTGACCCGCGCAAAAAAGGTGGAGAAAAAAGATAACCCTGAGCTTTATAATATCGTAGAAAATCTTGCAATAACCGCGGGTCTTCCTATGCCTCGTGTGTATCTCGTCAACGAAAGCGTACCGAATGCATTTGCGACCGGGCGCGATCCTGAACATGCGGTAGTCGCGGTAACCGAGGGCCTTCTGCGTATTCTTGATAGGTCAGAGCTTGAGGGGGTGCTCGCCCATGAGCTTTCGCATGTCGGAAACCGGGATATGCTTGTCTCAACGATTGTTGTTGTTCTCGTGGGCTTTTTAGCATTGTTGTCGGATATGTTTTTGCGTTCGCTTTTTTGGGGTTCATTTGGCGGGGGGAGAGATAGACGGGGCGGCGGCGGGGTTATTGTTCTCATCGGGGTTATTCTTGCGATTCTTTCTCCGATTGTTGCATCTTTGATACAACTCGCAATTTCACGCAAGCGCGAATATTTGGCTGATGCATCGGGCGCGCTTCTTACCCGTTACCCCGAAGCGCTTGCCTCCGCTTTGGAAAAAATCGGGAAACATTCTGCTCCAATGAAAAGCGCGAATAACGCAACCGCGCATTTGTGGTTATCCGATCCGCACGGGAAACGTCCCGGAGCAATATCCCGCATGTTTATGACCCACCCGCCGATAGAGGACCGTGTTGCACGGCTCCGAGGTATGAATATGTAGACAGGAGAATCTGATTTTTATGGGAGGATCGCTTTTTATTAGGCGATTTTTTTTTGGAAAGTCAACTTTTTTTATGCGTACATAGCCCTTATACTGCCATCAGTGAACATTAAAAATTACAGGGGAATGTGTAATGAATATATTTCGCTTGGCGGTACTGGCATGCGCTTCATTTTTTATTTTTGCGGTATTCGGGTGTTCAGCACTTCGGACTACACGAAGCGCCTATGTTATTGAAAAAGACGTAACAATTCCACCGGAGAAAGCTTCCTTATATCCGGATGTAGCAATTGTGATGATAGGCGATATACAGTGTCGGGACAAACAAGAATGTAAAAATCTGGATCCCGCGGTTGATAATGTAAATGAGGTTGTCGGCATGTATCCGGAGTCAAGGTATTTTCTTATAGTTGCCGGCGACCTTACCCAATCCGCGGAGGACTGGCAGATAGAGGATTATTTCAAGAAAGAAAACCGCATTCGCGTTGATAAAAAAGACATAATACGGATAGCGGGCAATCACGACGTCAAAGCGGGACTTAGGCAGGCCTACAAGATAATCGGATCAGACAAGCTGTACGATAAGCGCGAGATAGGGAATGTCGTTTTGATATCGCTTTCTAATTGGCACGAAGATGCGCCACGCGATAATCAATTACAGAAGTATATTCCCGACGATGGCCTTGCATTTCTTGAGCGCGAAAGTAAAAAGGCGCTTGCGGAAGGAAAAATCCTTTTTATTCTTGCACACGAAAAACCCGAAGGTGCAGCGTGGATGGGCGATCCGCGTTCAATTTTTTTCTGGAGAAAACATAATCCTTCCAATGTGTATAATTCTAAGGAGCTTAAGCGGGTATTGGGTGAACTTTCGGAATATGCAAAAGGAAGCAATGGAATGCGTATCGTATATATGTATGGCCATACGCACGCGCCGGGTGATTGGCCGGATACGGTAACGGTGAACGACGGTATTTTGTATCTTAATACCTCTGCCATCCGCACAACCGATTATTTTCTTGATTTGCGCAAATATCCGAAGATTTTTCCCAAGTTTTTTCGCAAAGTATTCCCATGGAACAAATACAGTACCGCGCGCGTATTATTGCTTAAGGGCGGGGCAGATACCGCATTTCTTTTTACGCGGAATCTAAGCAAAGATGAATGGTATGATTTTTTTTATGTCATCCAGCTCGGCGTTCCGTTCGAATATAAATAATCAGACATCCCGCATAGACATGCGGGATTTTTTCTTTATAATGGGTGAAAGCTTTGTAAAGGGGGTATATATGAAACAGGTGTTGTTTGCATCAACCAATCCGGGTAAAGTGAATGAAGCAAAAGCATTTTTTGAAAAAGAAAATATCGAAATGCTAAGCCTGCGGGATTTTTCGTGGGTGGAGCCGGTAGAAGAAACGGGCGAAACCTTTGAAGAAAACGCCATGCTCAAAGCGCAGGTATATTTTCATGAACTGCAGATTCCATGTATTGCCGACGACGGCGGGCTTATGGTGGATGCGTTGGGAGGCGCGCCGGGAGTGCATAGCCATCGGTTTCTTGGGATAGAAAATCCCACGACCGAAGAGCTGGCGCTTGGCATTCTTGAGAAGATGAGAGGAATCCCGAAAGAAAAACGAACCGCAAGGCTCGGAGGCGTTACTGTCTTTTGGGACGGCGGGCATTTAGCGAAAGCGGAATCGTGGGTTGAGGGATATATTACCGAAGAGGTGATGGACACAATCCAGGAAGGATTTCCGTACCGCCCGATATTTATGATTCCGGCGCTTGGGAAGGTGTACAGTAAAGCAACGCCTGAAGAGCGTAATTCGTTTCGGATAAAAAATCTGGAACAGCTGAAAAAAGATATTTTACAATATCTATAAAAAGCAAAACGCAGGTGTACCTGCGTTTTTATTGGAGAGGTCGCATAGTGGCCGAGTGCGCACGCTTGGAAAGCGTGTATACCGCAAGGTATCGCGAGTTCGAATCTCGCCCTCTCCGCCAGCTAGGAAATGGAAATATCTTATCAACTTTCTGCCGACATAGTTTATTTGAGTAAGATATAGCTGTGTATAACTTCTTTACATTCCTCTTGACAAGAAATACTGCATTACCTATACTGGTAATATGCTTTCTAAATTTATTCGAGAACAACGCAAAAAGCGCAATCTAACGCAAGAGTTTTTGGCGTCCGCGCTTAAAATTTCCCGCCCGACCTATATGCAGATTGAGCAGGGCGAGCGAGATTTAACCATTACTGAAGCCAAAAAAATGGCAGAAGTTTTTGATATTCCATTTGAAAACTTTTTAGAGGGGAAAGAAGATACGAAAACAGTTATAAAGATTGAGGGCAAAAAGAAACAGAAGCAAGAAGCCGAGGATGCAATCCGCATCAATGTTCCGCAAGAGAAGGCGGAAAAGTTCGAACAGACGCTTTTGTATATTCTTGCAAAGATAGGCGGTAAGCCGAATATTGGGCAAACCGTGCTCTACAAGCTCTTATATTTTATTGATTTTGATTATTACGAAAAGTTTGAGGAGCAACTGATTGGAGCAAAATACATTAAAAATCACTACGGACCCACTCCCGTGATGTTTGCTAAGTTTATTGAGCGTCTGGAAAAAAAAGGCAAGGTGGAGAAAATCAAGAGCAAGTTTTATAAGCACGAACAAACTAAGTATCTCGTCAATCCAAACGAGCCATTAAACTTGTCTGCGCTTTCCGCGCAAGAACTCGCTCATATTGATTGGGAAATCGACCGTCTTGGTGATTTAACCGCTACGCAAATTTCCGCTTTGTCTCATCTTGACACGCCGTGGGTTTCAGCAAAAGACAGAGAGCCGCTGGAATATGAGCATGTATTCTACCGACCGGAAGAAACCTCTGTAAGAGAATATGAACCACTTTGATGCTCTTGCAGAATTTGAAAAAGAGTTTAAGCGGCTTTCCAAGAAATACAGAACGCTTGATGATGATTTGGAAAAGTTCAAAAAAATTCTGATAACCACTCCGACCGGTATTGGGAAAAATTTTGTCATTATTCATTCAACCGAAACTATCAAGGTGGTAAAAGCGCGTATGGCATGCCGCGCACTTCGTGACCGTTCTCTGAGGGTAATCTATGCTTATTTTGAACAAAATCAAAAGATTGATTTTATTGAGATATACTCCAAGGGTGAAAAAGAGAACGAGGAGCGCGAACGAATCAAGGGGTATTTAAAAAATCAAAACCCCGCCCACCATCCAATTTGAGGCCCCGCCGCCCGAAAAATCCACTAGGGTTTCCAGCAGGCGGGCGGAAGGGGGGTGTGTGGGGGGGATTCTGCCCGCCGACCTGCCCGCCGAAGTTTCAACGCAGGCGGGGCCCAGCCAGTTCGGTTCGGATCCATTCGGCAAGCTCAGGACAAGTATTTTCAAACACACACCGCCATGGCAATTTTTTATGGTTCGGCGCGGTTCACCACAGGTCGGCATGACCGCTTGCCCATCCGTAGCCTTGCGCGAAGGAGGGAGTAGCCGCGGGTAAGTAGCGACCGGCGGCAAGGCCGCCTAAGGAGTGGCATATTGAAAAAATCCACAAATAACATTCTCACATACTTGACATAGGTGATACGATTTTGATACACTTAAAGTATGCCTACCGCTAAAACAAGATTAAATATTACTCTCTCTCCGGACATGGAAACCGCGATAAGAAGGTTAGCCGAGCGAGATAAAGTTCCTCAAGCAAGCAAGGCGGCAGAGTTGCTCCGTGCGGCGCTTGAAATTGAAGAAGACCTGGCGTGGGACAAGCTGGCGCAAAAGAGGGACAAGAGGGGCGCAAAATTTACTTCCCACAAAAAAGCATGGAAGTGAGCTTTGACATACGTTATCACGAGCTTGTTCATAAAGAAGACATCCCGCGATTATCTTTAGAGTGGGGAGAGAAAATTAAACGCGCCATAGAAAATCGTCTCACTACGCGGCCGGAGGCCTACGGTAAACCCCTTCGGCAATCGTTGAAAGGATATAGAAAATTACGGGTAGGCGGCTATCGCGTGATTTTTAAAATTGAAGGAAAAACCGTAAAAATATTCATTATTCAGCATCGTTCCGTAGTGTATAAAATAATACAGAAAAGAATTTAAGATTTTGCGATATTTTCAAACAGACACCGCCATGACAATTTATTATCGGCGCAACCCGAGTAATCGATGAGGTAGCGCGACCCTAGTACCTAAAAAATAATGAGTTTATTTACAAAAATTTTTGAAAAGTTTTTTACTCCAACTGATTCAACGCTATTTATCTTAAGACAAGTAGTCTCCAAGAAAAGCAAGAAGGCTCAGAGGCCAATACCTATTAAGGATCAGGTGTTTTTTATTTTTGCCAATAGAATGATTATTGACGCCGAAAGTGCAATTTTGCTTTTGAAAAAGGGGTACTATGGTTCTACTTACTCATTGATCGCGATTATGCTACGAAACGAAGCCATGTTTGCTTCGCTTATTTCAGACGAAACCCGACTTACCGCATTTTGGAACGAAGAAAGAAATACGTATCAAACCGACCAGAATTTCTATGCCAGTTTTAAAGAATCGTCTGTTCGAAAAGTGGCGCAAAAAGAATTTGGAACCGACGCCTTCCAAAAGTCAGATTTGGAAAAACTCCTACATGGTTCGTGCTATGCGATTAGAAAAGCGTACTCTCAAAAGAAGTTTGGGAAAGATGGCAAATCATATCCACTCATAAGGATGGGGAAGTTTTTTGATAAAAACAGCAAACGCAACGCCGATTTGTTAGTGCGTGGGGCTTTGTTGGATTTCCTCGGTATCATTTTCACAGATCAGCAAAAGAGCGACAAAAATGCTTATAAAAAAGAGTACGCTTATTACAATGGCGTTATTGCAAAAACGCAAGCTGATATAACAAAAGAGGAGCAGCGGCTAGCAGAAACTTCTAAAGAATAAATAATTATTCAGCTATCATCGTTATCTTTTTGTCTTTGTAGTTCAGCCGGCTTCGCAGATTTGCGAGCAGTTCTCTTTTGTGGCTGAAGTTGCCTATGTTCAGGAAGTAGATAAATTCAAAGGTCCCAGGGAAGAATTCCATAAAGAACTGTATATTGCGTGGGAAGGATATATGAACGTCCAGCAATCAAATCATGATTAACAATAGAGATATAAAAACACTTATAGCATTTAATGTAGAACTCAATACTTTGGTTGAGGGCAAACTTGCCGACGACACAAAAGCCCAAAACAGTTTTTCATTATTTATGTCTTTCGTATCAGCGAAGGCATTCAAAACGCACGAGGCTATCTTGCTTTTGTGTCGCCATGGATATGGAGAAGACGCTTTCATGCTAGCCAGAACACTCTTTGAATTGGGGGTCATGAGTTCATACATACTCCAAGATTCGAGCGAAAAAAGACTCATGAGGTACATGGAACATGATTGGGTAACTCGCAAGGAGATGTACGATTATGTTCGCTCAAAAGACGAATTACTATGTCAATTAAATAAACAGATTGAGGCGCAAGAATTGAATCAAAATGTTCTTGAAGAAGTCGAGCGCGAGTATAAGCGGGTAGTCGCAGAATATGGATTCAAACCTAAGACCGGATGGTCAAATAAAAGCATCGCACAGATGGCGGAGGCTATCGGCAGAAAGGATATGTACGCCACTGTTTACAGGCTTCAGTGCATGGTAAGTCACACTAACGCGCGAAGTATGAATGAGTACGTCAAAGAAGATCCTGAGGGTGGGGTGATAATCAACATTGGTCCCAATGAAGACTTAACTGAAAAAACACTCGTGGTGGCTTTTGATTTGTTCAGGATGATCATTGAAGATGCAGACACAATCCTTAAATGGGACCAGAAAGATGTCTTGGAGAGTATTTATAAACGATATGTAGAAGAGGTTGGGAATCTAAATATCAAAAACAAAATAAAAAATTAAACAAGCTTTTATTTAATGCTATGAATGAACCAAAAATAGACAATAGGATGCAATGGATACTTAAACTTGAGGAACCGGAACAGGCTGAGGGAAACCCCGTTTATTTTACTGAGTATGAAATATGTTCGGAGGTGAGAATCACGGGCGTTTTTACCTATGGAAATGGAATGTTTGAGTGCTCATTGTATCAAGAGGCCGACGACAACAACCTTTATACATACATTTTAAAAATCAAGCATGTCGAAAAAGTTTTTGAATACGATGAGAGTAACTATTCAACAGACGGATATTATTTTAGAGAAGGTTTAGTTGGAGAAATCATTGCTTTATTCTCTTTTCACTTTCAGGCACGATTTTATCTCAAAGCCACCATTACTGGAGCAATGACTCCTTACAGCATTAGAATGCGGATGGAACATAAGTTTTTGTATAAAAACATAAAAGACGATCTGACATGTTTAAATCTTGAGATGTTCTCTAGTCAGAACAGGAATTGGTGCAAAGATAATAATCTTACCAACTTTCTCGATTCAATAAGAGCAGTTGACCAACAATATCACCAGAGCCTCATCAGAGCGATTCATTGGTATTCAGTTGCTATAAAAGAGATGGGGGTTGATCATGAGCTGTTTTTCATAAAAATGGTCTCTTCAATAGAGGCACTCTTGGATATTTCTAAAATGGAACCTGACGACATAGAAAAAAAGATGGTTGGACTTAAAGATAGCTTTACTCCTGATGAATGGATTCAAGTTGAAAGGTGGCTACAGAATAGGAAGATCCGCAAGCGATTTGCTTACTTTCTTGAGAAACATTCAGACGGATTTTCTGGCGAGGTTCCAGAAAGGGCCTCACATTGTTTTATAGCAAAGGATAAAGTAGTGACATACGCTAAACGCATTTATGATGCACGATCTGCATACCTACACACTGGAAAGCCAATGTTTCTAAGTATGGATATGAGAGGCGACGACTCGAAAAAGTGGGATTTGGATCCGTCTATGGGTATGAGTATCGATAGAAAGAAGATATCTGAGAAAGAGAAATTGCCGCGTACTCGTTGGTTTGAGAGGATAGTAAACTATTCTATACACAGTTTTATCATGGATATATTACCTTCGAAATAAGGTTACATCTACATGTAACTTTGCCTAGCGATCCTGTGTCACTTTTGTAACTTTTTGAAAAATGTAAGGTGCTGTTAGAACCTTAAATTGCTATACTAAAAACGCCGAAAATAACCTTGCAGGGCTTGGCCGACCACGGTTCCAGCCCGAAACAGCCCGCCGGTTAGGAAATGAATTGTCGGGAGAAAGCGAGTATCCCGCTAAAAGCGGGATCGCGGGTTCCTCCGTTTTTTTCCGGTTTCGCCGGAATGAACGGCAAGAAACGAGAACACGTTTTTGTTTGATTATCTGACCAAAAGATTCACAAACGTCGCGAGGACGAAAGCAAATAGACGCGGGAGCGCGGATTGCGGCTCTTCGTGGAATTCTTGAAACTCCGGAGGCGGGGTTTGGCATTTTTCTGGGTACTGCTTACAATAATCTTCTTGAGAAGTTGGATACTGCTGTTGGTATTGTTGTTGATATTCGTCAGAAGGAGTTGGGACATGTTCGCCTTTCTCTATTGGGGGTTGCTCTATTGGGTGCTGTGAACCAAAAAAACATCGGCCGTCAGCCCATTGGCCCCCTTGTTTTAGGCACTCTTCGGCGCCGCGATAATATTGCGTTTGGGTTTCTGTTTGGTATTCCGGTCCACTCCCCGGCGGTCTAAATCCTTGGCATGCTTCAGGATTAGCTTCGCAATATTTTTGGCATTCTTCTCCGGTTACGCATCCGCCGGGACCGCCTTGAAATTTACTGGGAAGAGCGTCTGGACTACCGCTTGGAAATTGTTGTTGAAATTCTTGAGGAAATCTTCCTTGTTCTTCGGGCGGGCCAAATCCATGACATGCTTCGGGATTATTTTTGCAGTAGGCCATACATTCATCAATAGATTTGCATCCACCTGGGCCTCCAGAAAATTCTCCGGGTACGCCCAGAAACTCACCTTGTTCTCCAGGAAATTCTCCCGGCGGTCCACCTGGCCCACCAAAGCTCCCAAATGCTTCTTGAAAACATGATTCAATTTTTTCCCCTATTTCAGGTCCGCCGAAAAACTCTCCGGAGCGTACGGTCCCCAATCCTCCGGGGATTGCTTGCTCAAGGCATTCCTGTATTTCCGGCGGCGCTTCTGCAAATGCGCGCTCAATATGTTTGTTGCCTTCCTTCATCCTGCGCACGTCGCTTTCCGAAAGTACTCCGTTGTCTCGAGCCCACTCAAAACACGTTTTCTGGTTTTGCGGGTTTTCGCAGTATGCTTCGCATTGCCTACCCACACATCCTCCGGGGCCTCGTCCGCCCGAGCGTCTGAATGCTTCAATGTGCGCCCGCTCTTCTTTGGGAATAAGTCCGTGGCGCTCGGCAAACGCAATGCATTCCTCAAAGTGTTCATCTGCATTACAGTAAGATTCGCATTCGTCTTTGGATTTGCACGCGCCTGGGGTCTCCCCGCTTTTCATAAGTGGCAAAAATTTTCGCGCTTGCTCCAACTCTTCGGGCGGAATAAATCCCGCGGCTTGGGCAAACGCTAAACATTCATCGGCGTGTTCGGGATTTTCGCAGTACGTCTGACATTCGTTTTTGTTGCGGCACCCGCCAGGGAACGCCACTCCGCTCTGTACTGCCGCCTGCACTTTTTTGGCTTCCTCAAGTTCTGCGCCCGTCATAAGGCCGCTTTCTTCGGCAAACGCGACACATTCATCAATGTGACTGATGTCGTTACAATAATTTTCACATTGCTCTTTTGAAGAACATCCTCCGGGGCCACTGGCGGTTCCCAATATTTGTTCAGCGCGACGAATTTCTTCTTTTGGCAAAAGTCCGTGTTCTTTGGCGAATTCAATGCATCGTTTGCCGTTATCGGGCTGGTCGCAATATGCCTTGCATTCTGATTTGTTTTGGCAATTATCCAATTCTGCAACAGGAAAGATGATTTCCGACGCTTCGTTTTGAGCATATGCCAGCGCTCCGATAAAAATTCCTATGATGACTATAAAAACCGGAAGATATCTTTTCATAGTATTCAGCATATTATTCAAAAGGATTCGGTGTTTTAAAAGGATTTGTTTTTTCAACCGGATTAAGTTCAGGGACTTTTTTGATAGGATTGGTCTCTATCGTTGTATCGTGTGTTGCACTCAAAACCTCCAACGCTTCTTCGGTGGTTTCAACCCGATCATTGTTTTCCTCCCTTGTGGAATACCAATAAAGTCCCAGGGCAACCATAACAACGAGAACTCCTATGAGTAAAAACTTTCCTACATTTTTCTTTGGGTTGGTTATGTCTTCCATAAACTAAAGATACCCCCACATTTATTATATTTCAAGGCATACTGGGAGGGGCAATCGTGATATACTGAAATTGCTCAAAAAATCCTTGCAGGATTGAGCGTCCGTTCGGTCGTACCGGTATGCGGGCTTGCTTTCTTTCTTGAATTATAGTCCGGTGTCCTGGTGGCATAGTTTTTATTAATCTGCTATAATAAAAAGCGTTATCAATAATTAATAATTAATACCATACATATGGCGAAAAACTCTGCATTTATGAAGCCGATGAATATCAGCCCCGAACTTGCTGAAGTTGTTGGCGCAGGTCCTATGCCTCGGTCGGAAGTCGTAAAAAAGCTTTGGGAATACATCAAAAAACACAACCTCCAAGACCCGAGCAACAAGCGGAACATCAACGCCGACGAAAACCTCAAAAAGGTTTTTGACGGCAAGGCAACCGTAAATATGTTTGAGATGACCAAGCTTGTCTCAAAACATCTCTCATAAGAATTGCCACAGGTATATACAGGAATCCCGGCGTTTTTTACGCCGGGATTTTGTGTTCATAGGCCAATCTTTGAATATGGTATGATGCTGGTACTTGCCCCGTTAGAAGTTTTTATGCAATAGCGCAAAAAGCTCATTACCCGTTATCTCTTTTTTAACGACTTCTAATAGGGTATACTGGAATATCTCTATGTCTTCTCCTGTAGAACAAATAAAAGAACGGCTCAATATAGTTGACCTCATTCGTTCGTATGTAAAGCTTGATAAGGCGGGCGCAAATTTTAAGGCGCTTTGTCCTTTTCATAGCGAAAAAACCGCTTCTTTTTTTGTCTCACCGTCAAAGCAAATGTGGCATTGTTTTTCGTGCAGCAAGGGGGGAGATCATTTCCAATTTGTCCAAGACTTGGAGGGTGTGGATTTTCCCGAGGCATTGCGCATTCTTGCCGAACGCGCGGGCGTTGAATTAAAACGCGAAGATCCCCGTGCGCGTTCGGAACGCACGCGTCTCCTCTCGCTTATGGATGATGCAACGCGCTTTTACGAATCAAATCTTGTACGGCGCAAGGATGTCGGCGCGTATCTTAAAGAACGCGGGTTATTGGGAGAAACGGCAAAGCGGTTTCGGATGGGATATGCCCAGCGCGAGTGGGATTATCTCCTCATGCATTTAAAAGGGAAGGGGTACCGTGAAGATGAGATAGAAAAAGTTGGCCTTGCGGTAAAAAAAGAAGGGGGCGGGTATTACGATAGATTCCGTGCGCGCATTATGTTCCCGCTTCTTGACGGGTCGGGACGTATTGTCGGTTTTTCCGGACGCATTTTCCAAAAAGACGCCGAAGGCCAAAAAGACGCGGATTCAAAATATATCAATACGTCTCAGACGATATTGTATGATAAATCAAAAATTCTTTACGCGTTGAGCCACGCGAAAGACGCAATACGGAAAGAAAACAAAATTATTTTGGTTGAGGGCCAGATGGACGCCGTACTTTCACATCAGGCAGGCGTAGAAAATGTCGTTGCCGTATCGGGCACCGCACTCACCCCTTTTCATTTAGGAATAATAAAACGATTTACAACATCTCTTTTGGTATCGTTTGACGGAGACATAGCGGGTCTTAACGCCGCAGACAGAAGCATGAAACAAGCGCTCTCCGAAGGATTTGATGTGAGCGTTATTTCGCTTCCGCAAGGGAAAGATCCCGCCGATATTGTGAAAGAATCCCCCGAGGTATGGAGGAAAAGCGTGCAATCACCAATTCCGTTCATTACATTCCTCATGGATTCATTTTCTGAACAGGAAAAAGATGGACACGCGCTCCTTCGTGTCGTACGAGAACGCGTGCTCCCATACATAGCATCAATAGGGAGCGAGATGGAGCGCGCGTATTGGGTAAAAAATATTGCGCACCGTCTTTCATTGGCGGAAGATGCCGTGTGGAAAGAAATAGAAAACGCAAAACCCTTCCCCAGAACTTCTGACCCTGTTGCCCCCCATGAAAAGCGCGCGGTATCTCGTAAAGACGGGATTGAAGAGCGGTTGCTTGGTATTCTTGCGTGGGAGGGAAAAAACATTTCCGAAACAATATACGCCGAATTACAAACGACATGGTTTTCGCCCGAACGCCAGCAATTCGCCGAAGAATTAATGCGGGGGGGGAAGGAGCATCTTCACTCTCATTATATAAAAAAGCTTGCGCTTGAAGCGGAACTCGCATACGTTGATTCGTCTCATGTTGAAGAAGAGATAGCAATGCTTGCAGGCGCGCTTGCAAAAGAGCATATCAAGTCACAGCTTGAAATGCTTACATCCGAGGTGCGCCGCGCTGAAGAAACGGGCTCACCAGACGTTCTGAAAGAAAAAATGGACGAGTTTAGGCGGCTGTCTCAAGAGCTCCATAAAGAACAACGCTCTTGATTGCCAAAATGCCTTTATTTCAGTATTGTATGAAATACATTACTTTCGCTCATTTTTAGTATTGTAAAAGACATGACTCCCAAAAAAACACCTAAAAAAATAAAGAAAAAGAAAATGCCCGCATTTGCTAGAAAGCCGGGTGCACAAAAGAAGCTTTCCAGGGGGAAAAAGGGGAAAACCGCCAAAGACGCAAAAACGCTTCGTATAAACAAAAAAGAAGAATTTTCAGAAGAAAAAGTTGAAGAACTTCTGAAGCGCGGCCGTATGCGCGGTTTTGTCACATATAGTGAAATTCTTGTTATTTTTCCTCACGTTGAGCAGAACATTTTCTTTTTAGACGATTTATATAACCGCCTTCAAGAGGTAGGCATTGATGTGTTGGAGGGAAAGGAATTTTTGGATGTTGAAGAAAGCAAGTCGCGGAAGAAAAAAGCAAAAACTTTTGTTGATTTGCCCGCGTCTGATTCAGTCCAGATGTATCTGCGCGAAATCGGTAAAATCCCGCTTTTAAATTCTGAAGAAGAACGCGAGCTCGCAAAGCGTATTGTGGCGGGTGACAAGGATGCTTCCAATAAGTTAATGGAGGCGAATCTTCGTCTTGTCGTATCCATCGCAAAGCGATATGTGGGGCGTAGTCCCAATCTTACGCTTATGGATTTGGTGCAGGAGGGGAACATCGGGCTTCGCCGAGCAGTAGAAAAATTTGACCACACAAAAGGATTTAAGTTTTCTACCTATGCGACATGGTGGATTAGGCAGGCAGTAACCCGCGCGCTTGCAGACCAGTCTCGTACTATCCGCATTCCGGTGCACATGGTGGAAACGATCGCGAAGTACAAACAAAAGGTGCGCGAACTCTCGCAACACCTCGGCCGCGATCCGCTGCCGGAGGAAATCGCCGCTGAAATGGGGCTCGACGTGGAGAAGGTCTACACCATCCAAAAGATCAATCAGGACACTGTCTCACTCGAGAGCCCGGTGGGTGAAGATGACGACGAGCGCTCAACGCTCGGCAGTTTTATTGCCGACGACACGATTGCTGCGCCCGACATGGAGGCCTCACGCCGCATCCTCGGCGAGCAAATGATGGAAATTCTCGAGGAGCTTTCTCCCAAGGAGCGAAAAATTCTCGAAATGCGAAACGGCCTCACCGACGACGGCGTGTGCTATACCCTCGAAGAAGTAGGCCGAGAATTCGGCGTCACGCGCGAGCGCATCCGTCAGATCGAAGCCAAGGCATTGGAGCGAATCCGCTTCCACGAGCGAGCCAAACAACTCAAGAGTTATTAAAAACTATAGACGTTCCAACTGTGCTGCAATTAGTTTCGTCAGACCTCACACAAAAAATATTCTTTGTAATGCCGACTGGAGCAAAAAAATTGAAAAGACCAGGAAAGCAAGAACAATGTAGATGTAAGGAGAAGATTTGACTTTTTCATCGTTTTCTAATTGCGCAATAAATTGAAGCGCGAGACCCGAGACAAAGATAGCATTCCCCAGCATTAATCCGTGCGGGCTGAGCAAAGCAGGATGGTATTCAATCCCCGTTAAACCGCTTGAGGTCAAGACGTTGGGGTCTTCCAAGATTGACACAGAAGAAATTAGCGCACCTAACGCGGCTACTCCCCAAGCAAGTTTCTCGACTTCTTTTTGAGTCATTATCAAATGCTACTCCTTCATTAATATTTGTCCAAAAAAGTCGCGGCCGGGTCCCGAAGGGCCCGGCGCGTTGATGTGAAGCTGAATGACCTTGTTGTCTGGCGGCGTCGGATTGTCGGGTCGAGGGGGCGTGCCGCCTGGCGGCGTTGAGC
>JAUYHD010000009.1 GCA_030690215.1 bacterium
AGTACCTTTTTTTAACTTTAATCTTAACTTACTTTTCCGGTAATGCTTTCTTCTGGGCATATGAACTATTATATACGGCAAAACAAAAGACTACAAGTTACACCTCAATAACAACCGGCAAAACGAGGGGGCGGCGACGCAGTCCTATTTTGCGTCTTTGACGGAGAGGGATTTTCTCTTAGAATCAATTTCCAGCTTCTGCCCTCTTCTCCAGTGAAGTTTTTTCAAAAACTCTCTGGGGATAGAAATAACCCCCGAATACTTTCCCAAACCTATAATCTTCCTAATCATAATGTGATATATACGTAGTATATACTACGTATATATTATCCTCAAAACCCAATGAAAAAGCGGGACGGCTCCAATGCAATCACTCAAAATTATTTTTGTGAGCGCTGAAACAAGCGCGTTAAAAAATTATTAAGTGAGCTGTCAGGGGAATTCCTCGCAAACTTGTCGAGGAAGGGGTGAAATTACCCGACTAGCGAACGAGATAATTTTAGCGCGACTTTCATAGCTCGCGAGTTTTTGGTACTTTTGTCGGCACAAAAGTACAAAAAAAAATATAAAATGAGATTCCGAAACGAGCGAAGTACACAGAGGAGTATTCGGAATGACAAGAGGTAAGATTAGACCTCGATGACGACTGGGAGGACGAGGGGGCGGCGCAGGTATTTTTAACCTCACGCGAAGTTTTGAAAAACTTTGACAACCTATGCTAAACTATCGGCAATGTTATGATTGCGTTATTCGTTTGCCATGCAAACCTCAACCGAAGCCCGCGGGCAGCTGAAGTTTTTCGAAAGCTTGCTGATCAGAAAGGTTTTGATATTGAAGTTCAATCTGCAGGAACTGATGCATATTTTAAAGATAGCGATCCGCAACTTCTAGGAGAGGCTTTCGGTCTTGACCATGTAACTCAGCTTACAAATGAAATATTAGAAAAATCTGATATTACTGTCGCTCTTGATGATGATGTGAAACGAGAAATCGAAACAAACTTTCAGGTAAAACCAAGAAGGATAATTACGTGGGGAATTCCGGATGTTTATTCCAACAGACGGAATAATTTTGATGCATTATATGAGATTCTTAACAAAAAATTAGAACCCTTAGCGGAAGAGA
>JAUYHD010000015.1 GCA_030690215.1 bacterium
AAACGAACTGATTTCGATATGATACGAGAAGAAGAAATTCAATATGTTGAATATCTATTGAATACAAGACCAAGAAAGCGTCACGGTTGGAAGACGCCATTAGAAGTAGCAAGTGTTGCACTTCAAGGTTGAATGTAGGAAACAGGGAATTGACATTTTTTTGATGTTCTGTTATACTTGTTCCGATAGCTGATATGAACACCATATCAGAAAGGCATTTAGATTATAATATTTAGTAACAAGCTATTAATAATTAAGTCGTTAATAATTAATTTAAGACTATGAATACATACATACAGATACTTTCCGGTCGAAATATATTGCAAATTGCACACAAGGCGTTTTCCGCTTTTGTGATTTTTACATTTGCATTTTATCCATTCGCGTTTACGGGGTTTGTCCCTGTCGCGTATGCGGCAGCAGGCGTCAATATTGATACTATAAATGGTGAAGCGCCGCAATCTGACGAATGTATTGAGAGTCCTGTTATCGCTGGCATAAGCGGAACTACGGGAAGCCAGGGCGGACATTATTCTATTGATATAGATTGGGGTGATGGATCATCTATTGAATCTATTCAACTTGGCGATGGTGGTCCAATTGGCAAGGATAAGCCGTTTTCTATTTTTGTAAGTCACACTTTTTTAATTACAAGTAATAGCATAAGCGTTTTCTTATATCATGGGCAGCCTGGAGGAAGAGATGCGAGCGATTTAGTTCTTCAAGACATAGAAGGAGTATGCATTACTCCTCCTGATGCACCCGAAAACCCGACTATTCAGATTAAAAAAGTCATTGTTATTGACGATGAATTGACTCCGGCCGAAGACCAAAGTGGAGCCGAGGGCTGGGATTTTGATATTGATGGCGATGAACCGTCCTCAGCCGGTCCAACAGACGGAAATGGCGAAACCGAAGTGGTAGATGTAAATCCCGATACATATGATATTAGTGAAACCCCTCAGGATGGATTTGTTTTGGTTTACGCGGTTTGTAAAGATGACGACGGCGAGGTTGGAGAATTTTATGAACCAGAGAACGGTGTCATTAGCGTTACAGCGGTCAGTGACCAAACTATCGTCTGCACATTCTACAATGCGCCACTCGGCTCTATAACTGTAGAAAAAGTCACAGAACCCGAATCGGATGATACAGAATTTGATTTTAGTATCACTGGTTTTGAAGATTTTGTGTTGATCGGCGGAATAAGCGAATTTTTTGGCAATCTTTTCCCGGGCGCATATACAATAGAGGAAGATTTTAATGAAGATTATGAAGCCTCTGTTGAATGTACGAATGGAGAAAGCGGTTTTTCTCTCGTGTCGTTTCTTTTGGGATATGGCGAAGATGTGACTTGTACGTTTACGAATACGTTTATAGATGAAGACCCTTCAGCCGATTTGGAAATTTCAAAATCGGTTAGTCCCAATCCTGTGGTTGAAGGTGGAGAAGTTACATACACTATTGTTGTAACAAATAACGGTCCCGACACCGCGACTAATGTCGTAGTAACCGATAACCTTGAGGAATGTTTAATATTTGAAGAGGCATCTGCGAGCCAAGGAATTTATGATCCCGATACCGGGGAGTGGACGGTTGGTGACTTAGAAGATGGCGAATCCGCCACTTTGGAGATAACAGTCACCGTAGACTGTGAATTTGGCGATGTAGATAACGTTGCAACCGCAACATCAGACGTAAATGACCCGGACGAAGACAATGAAGAAACTGACAATTCCTCAAGTGTTTCTCTGACAGTTGAAGAAGAGGAAATCACTCCTGACCCCGCAATTCTTACTATCGTAAAACTTACCGAGGGAGGTGACGGTACATTTGAATTTACCATATCCGATAACGAAAATGTCACTATCGAAACCTCAGAGGGAGAGGGTTCGGTAGAAGTTGAGTTAAGCGAAGGGTCTTACGCAGTTCAGGAAATTGTGCCTAACGGGTGGATTCTGGATGACTTTTATTGCGAATACTACGATGAAAGCATTGGAGAATCTATAGAAAACGGACAGTTTATCTTTGTTGAAGATGGCGACCATGTCACCTGTTACTTTGAAAACACCAAAGACGAACAGACGCAGATTGACCCGCCTTCTCTTGATGACCCCGAAGATGTAACCCCGCCAGTTTCAACTTTCAACAACGAAAGAGGCCACGAAATAATTGATACTGAAATTGTTTCTCTTGAACTTCGAGGACAGTCTACCGACGACGTAGGCCCCGAGGGAGATCCGCAATCCGGAGTCGCTAGCGCCGAGATGCAAATGTTTCAGCTTGGTGGTCCGGAAATGGTGTCGTCTCCCAACTTTAACGAAATTTTTGATAGTTTGAGTTGTGAAGAATTATCAAGCGAGCAGGTTCCGATTGAGATAGTAGCTCTTAGCTTGACCAGTGTCAGTCCTTTAACTGTTTCTTGGAATCATGACTGGAGCATTCCTAGTTTAGGTGTTTATTGTGTCTTAGTACACGCTACAGATAATGCGGGGAACATAGAACATACCGGTGTCGCGGGACCGTTCGCATATGATCCTCCAGCCTCTGAATCTCCTCCACCCCCGCCTCCTCCGCCTTCTAGCGGCGGCGGAACAGGCGGTGGCGGGACAGACAACTTTCAATTGGGCACGACCGGCGGAAACCTTAACCCCCCTCCTAGCAATACGGGAGGCGAGGTGCTTGGTGAAAGCACAGGACCCGAAGAAGAAGTATTGGGAGAAACATGCGAGCTCCTTATCAATTCATACATTAAATCCGGAGCAGAAAATAATGTTGGTGACGTGCAAAAACTTCAAGAGTTTTTGAATGAACATCTGGGCGTAAACCTTCCTATTACGGGATTTTATGGCGCGTTGACCGAAGCGGCTGTAAATCAATTCCAGCTGAAATATGGAGATGATGTTCTTGCTCCATGGATTCCATTCGGCCATCCCGATACAAATACTCCAACGGGATATGTATATAAAACAACGAAGTGGAAGATAAATAATATTGTCTGTCCGGGCTCGGAGCCGTTCCCAACTCTTCCGTAAAGAAAATAGATAACTAAAATATCCCGCGGAAGCGGGGTATTTTAGTGAAGGGGGAAGCCCCATATTCCGCTAAGAGCGGGGTCGGGTAAATGATATAATAAAGACATATGAAGAAGCTGGCAAAAAAATATCTGATAGCGCACAAAGATAACGACGGAAAACCGCATATTCTTCGCGGGAAGGCGGTTATGGTCATTGCTTTTGTCGTTCTGTTCTTGTTTCTTGTGTCGTTTGTACAGCATGCGATTATTACGGGCACCAATTTTGCCTCAATCATTTCGTCCGTGCTTATAGATCTTGCAAACGGGGACCGCCAACAAAACGGCGTTCATACGCTTTCCATTAACCCGGTGCTCTCGTACGCCGCGGAATTAAAAGCGCGCGACATGGCGCAAAAAAGTTATTTTGCGCATACGTCTCCCGAAGGATTGAGCCCGTGGTATTGGTTCGGAGAAGCGGGGTATGACTTTTTGTACGCGGGCGAAAACTTGGCGGTTAACTTTTCTGACTCTGTTGATGTGGAGCGCGCATGGATGAATTCGCCGTTGCACCGCAAAAATATTTTGAGCGAACATTTTTCTGAAATAGGCATAGGGACCGCGCACGGTTTTTATAAGGGGCGCGAAACTACATTTGTAGTCCAGTTATTTGGGAATCCATTGCCCGAAGAAATAAAAGCAGTAAAAGAATCTGCTCCAAAAGAACAAGAGACCGTAACAGCAATAGCCCCGCGGGAAACGGTTGTGTTAGGGGATGAGGTGTCTCTAGCAGAAGCCGAGCTTGAATTTACCGAAGAGGAAGAATCATTCGTCGCGGTTGATGTTAATGGCTATGCGCTTTTGGATACGGTGCGTTCTCTCTCGGAGGCGGAAGAATCTCCGGTGTACGCATCTATGGTTGATACTATATTTACTTCGCCCAAACGCATTTTGTACGCGCTCTATGGGGTTCTTGCGATGTTTATCTTGCTCGCGCTTTCTTCATTTTTTGCCTACGAGATACGCAAACATCATGTGCGTCATATAGTATATGGCGTTTTTCTCCTTGTGTTTATGGCGGGTCTTTTTTACGCGAGCCATACGCTCATTTACGCGAAAGTATTTGTGCGGTAATTTTTTTTCTGCGCACGTTGTTTTATGCGGGCACAAAAAGTGCATATTTTTGATTTGCCCCGATATATTGGTGATATGAAGAATATATATTTTCTTGAATGTTTCAATTTTCTATAGTAAATTGATCCTAATGAGTAGTGGCAAGGTAAAAGTTATTAAATCGGGGGTATTTATTGATGCTTCAAATTTGCTTTGGGCCATGAAGCAGAAAGATGAAAAAACTGGAAAGAAAATCCATTATAATATTTGTTTTAAAAAATTAAAACAATATTTAAAAAGGCACTATTCCCCCAGTTTTTATCATTATTATGCATGTGAAGATAGTCGTCCCAAAAAAGAACCCTACATTACGCACGCAAAGAATACCCAAAAATTTTTTCAAGTTTTGGACGGTCTTGGCTATAATGTGATAAAAAAGGAATTAAAGCACATAGGGGATGGAACCAAGTGTGACACAGATGTCGAAATCACTATGGCTATGCATAAATATGCGAACGATATAGAAAATATTATATTATTCAGTGGAGATAGTGATTTTCTTTCCGCAGTAGAGCATTTTCATTCCTTGGGGAAACACGTAAGAATATTTTCTTTTGAAAAATTTCTTTCCTGGGAGCTTAAGGATTTTGCGATAAAAAATCCAAGATGTAATTATAAACTTTTGGATGATTTAAGAGGAAAATTAGAACGCACGGATGATGAAAGCTAGTTATTCACAACGCTCTTGACGCTCTTCGAATATTGAGTATAATGACAGTATTAGATATTACCGCCCTCCAGCAATGGGGGGCGGGTCTTTTTTACGCGAGCCACACGCTTATCTACGCAAGGGTATTTGTGCAGTAAACGACGAATAGTTAGAAGAGTTTTTATGTGGAATGGGCTAAAAAGGGCCTATTTTTAATGCCGATTACCCTTATTTATAAGGGCAATTTAGGGCTTGACTTTTGCGTTTTTATATGCTACAATTGCGTCTAGAAAGTAAGGAATTTGATAACAGACAGTAAAGGGGGCTTATTCCAGAGGCATTATTCATTATTTTAAAAATTATATTATTTCCTTCTAGGAAGAACCCCCTTTACTGTCTGTTACAACCTCCTGTAACATATGTGGTAGATTCATCTCTATGAAGAGGGTAATACAAATGCGACTGGTGGGTCGCATATGTATTCATTTATTACCTCCCCCACTCTTAATAGAGCATAATACCCCAAAGAGGAACCTTTCGGGGAGAAAAGGATCCTCACCAATTCAACCCGTTATGCATTTTGATACGAAAACTGCGACAGGGTATCTTGTCCAACCATTTCCGAAATGTATAACGGGTATCGAATATAAAAAAGGAGCGCGAGTTTAAAGGAGAAGGGAAAACGCGCTCCTTCTATTTTTAAGCCACTGTTTTAGAACGGTAGTTTAAAAATAGAATTGAATTATTGAAAATAAAATAGGAGGAACAAAAAAAATGGGCGACATGCTAGTTGTTACGGATCTATCCAAGACATGGAAGGGCGTGCCTCCGGCGGTAATCTTTCGCAAAGTGCGCGGAAGCGTTTTGATGACTACGCGTGACGGGAACGCAAAGTGCGTGATGATCTCAAAGATAAAAAAGGAGCAGCAACATGCTCAAAAAGATAAAAAAATACCACAGGGGAGGGGCACAACATTCTAACATTCTGCAGAATGTTAGAATGTTGTAGGAGAAGTAATTTCAACAAAAAAATACCAGAGGAAAGGAGCAAGCGCATGAGAGAGCAATGACGCTTACTGTATGACATGACAATTGAATAATCGATAACCTATATATTGTATCCGGGGAGGGCCACAGCAAAACGGCCCTCCTATTTTTTTATACGGATTGCTTTTTGGGTGTTTTTTATATATATTTACAGGAAGCAGGATGTTTTTTGAAAGGAGAATACAGATGGATAAATTAAGACAGGCGGCAGAAAAAATAATCGTTGCGCTTGATGTCTCTGATGAACAAAGTGCCACACGCATTCTTGAACAGCTTTCGGGGCATGTAAAAACATTTAAAATCGGCCCCACGCTTTTTAACGCGATAGGCGTTCCCAAAGCGATTAATCTTGTGCGTCATTTTGACGCAGGCATTTTTTTTGACGGAAAGTTTAACGAAATCCCAAAGATAGTGGCGGACTCAATCAGGTCGTTGCCGGATTCGGGGATTGATTTTTTTACGATTCATGCCAATGCCGGAGAAGCAGCGCTTTTGGAAGCGGCGAAAGAAAAAAGGAATATGAAAATGCTTGCGATTACCGTGCTTACATCGCTTGATGATTGGGATGTGCGCCATACCTTTCATATGTCGAGACCCGAAGCGGTTATGCATTTTGCGGGGCTTGCAGTGGGCGCCGGCGCGGATGGCCTTGTGTCTTCGGTTGGCGATCTCCCGTGGATTTTGCAAGAAAAAAATAAAGCGAAGTTCGCAGGCACGATTAAAGTTGTTACGGGCGTTCGTCCATCGTGGTATACGCTGGCGGATGATCAAAGAAATGTGGAACGGCCTGAAGTCGCGATTCGTAAGGGCGCGAATTTTATTGTTGTTGGCCGTCCCATTACGCATCCGCCGAGAGAGATCGGTTCTATGAAAAATGCGTTTGAGAAAATCGTACAAGAGATAGCGTTCGCCTTACCCTAAGGCTACGGCGAGACAAGTCCGCCTTCGTATAAAACTACGGCGGACAAGGAGGCGTTACGATGGAAGAATTCAGCGGACGAAAATCAAAATATTTTTTTGATGCATTCAAGGAAAAGAATGTTATCATCCCCGGACACTTTGAGTTGACGAGTGGACGGCATACATCCGAATATATAAGCAAAGACGTGCTCACTGCAAACGCGAGCTTTGATAATCTTTTAGAGGAGTTATGCAAACAGCTTGCGTTTTTCGCCTACGACGGAAATCTTATTGACATTGATGTTGTTGCGGCCCCCGCGACCGGAGGCATTAATCTCGGATATCTTGTAGCAAAACATCTTTCAGGAATGATACACAAGAACGTTTCTGCAGTATATGCGGAAAGAAAAAAGAGCAAGAAAATATACGACCAGATGGAAGGATACGGTAAAAGGGGAATGCTGGATGTATACATACATGACGTCTTTGAATTCCGTGAAGAATTTGTTCGACGTATCCGTTTTAAAAATGTCTTTGTTGTTGATGATATTTTGACGACAGGCATGTCACTCAAGGGCGTGATAGACGCAGTCCGCTTGCAAGGGGGCATTGCTGAATACGCGGGCGTCATTTGGAATAGGGGGAGAGTAGATGCCGAAGATATTATCGTTAAAAAAATATTTTCAGCGATCAATAAAAAGATAGAAGATTGGGAATCACCCTGCCCACTCTGTAAAAAAGGCATCCCTCTTATTCGTTTAAAATAAACATTCCGCTGTGTCTCTAGCACGGCGGTTTTTATTATTTACCCGCAAAATGTGCAATCTCGGGTTTTGCACAACGATGCGTTGTTTTGCAAAATTGGGGCTTGGGGTATCCCTTAATTCATTTCTCTAATTCGCGCGAATAGGCGAATAGATTTTTTAAGATGTGCAATCTCGGGTTTTGCACAATATCCAAAAATTAGGGAAGTCCGACTTCCATACATTGAATATATGTCGGAAGTCCGACTTCCGAAATCTCGGCAGTTTTCTTTTGACCCCGTTAGGCAAAATCGAATCGTCTTTCTTGCTGTATCTAACAACGAATCTTGATGACTCCCATAATGGGCCATTGTTTCTTTAATCATATATAGTATCCGTCAGACGTAGATACGGCTTTCGATTTAGCCAAACGGGGTTGACTTTTTAGTATATATTTGGTATTGTTTTAATAATCATTTTTGAGTTCTTTGATTTAATTTCTGATGAATTCAGAAATGAAATCCAATTGTAGGAGGTCGACTGTTATGGAAAAACACTCGACATTAGAGCTCCGAGACATACTTGGACCTCTTAAAGATTTACTTGTTAAGCTTTCTGGAGAAGATAGGGATCAGCAGCTAAGGGGATTAAAAAAATTTCTTCGTGGAGAGAATCCGTATCTTCCATTCGAAATACTGCGGGAAAATACTATTGTTCTTGGGAACATGCCCCTTTCTGATTTAGTAACGGCGATAAGGCGAAAGCATATGAACGAGTCTAGTTATATGATCAGTATGATTGGGGATTTGTCAGTAAGCCCTATTGAGCGGGAGGTGGATCTTGTTTTCGTCCCGGTGTGGTGTCTATCTGGTGGTATAGGTGCTTATCCAGAAAAAATCTGTAAAGAGGCCTTGGGATTTGGTTTGGAGTTGTGCCCCGCAGAAGTTGGGCCCCAGTTATTTCTTCAGACCGAGCGGATTGCTGACAAAGTCAAAGAAACTTTTATTGGGATGAGTCCTGTCAATGTAATGTGTAATAGCAGTAGGAAGCTTGATTGTATATTCAAGGTGTTCAAAACGCGTAACAAACGTTCTCCTGTTGATTTTTCTTGGTCTTATTGGGATGCTCTTTACCCAAAAGATGCTTTGTTTGCTTTTATCAACCCAAGGAAAGAAAAATAATTCTATAAAATATCCGCCACCCTGTGTGGCGGTTTTTTATTTAGAACATTACCCAAAAATTAGGGAAGTCGGACTTCCATACATTGAATATATGTCGGAAGTCCGACTTCCGAAATCTCAAGGAATTTTTGTTTTTCTATAAAACCCTGTAGCGAAAACAGTATTACGCCGTTGTTGTCCGACAGATGAATTTCTTTTAATGATGGGCAACATGTTATCTTCTGTTGTCTCTGTTGCTTGTGGTGAGGCGTGAGGATAACCATACTGTTTTCTGCTAACGGGGAAAACAAAACCCCCTCCTTTGCGCGAAGGAGGGGGTACTTCTTAGGCCTACGAAGTTATGCTGATTTAACTGCTTCTTTCAAAGCTCGGCTTGCGCGGAACTTTGGTACGGTTGTTGCCGCTACATCAACCATCTCGCCTGTGCGAGGATTTCGCGCCTTTCGCGCCGCGCGCTTTTTGGCGTCAAAGATGCCAAAATCGCTGATTGCAACCTTTTCGCCCCTTTTAAGCGAACCCGTGATTGCTTCAAAGATGGTGTCTACCACTTCCTCCGCTTGCTTCTTTGTGCCACCAATCTTTTCATGGACGAGGTCAATGATGTCTGTTTTTTTCATAAGAAAAGAGATTATCAATAATAGAACGCATGACCTTTTGCGATATTTCTATAGTATCACAGGCCTTTTTGGACAACAACGCATTTTTTGTGGTGTATGTGTATGCGTTAAAAGACAAAAAAGTGTTGTGAAACCGCCCCGTTTTGTTTGAGACTATCTGTATCTGGAGATTTTTTGATGGATGTATGATGCTTTTTACTCCCCCACTTTGTGTATCTACCGAGCATAATCAATAACCCGGGTCTCACGAATGACGTGAACCTTGATCTCACCCGGGTATTTGAGTTCTTGTTCAATGCGCTCGGCAATTTTTCGCGCGAGCTCTTTTGCTTCAAGGTCGGAGACATGCTCGGGGGACACGAATATGCGTATTTCACGGCCTGCTTGGATCGCATATGATTTTTCAATGCCGGTGAATGAATTTGCAATACGCTCAAGATCTTCTAATCGTTTGATGTAATGTTCAATACTGTCGCGGCGCGCGCCCGGTCTGCCTCCTGATATGGCGTCAGCAGTTTGTACAATAATAGATTCTACTGTTTCATACGGATATTCTTCGTGGTGCGCCTGCATTGCTTTGATGACCGCTTCATCAACGCCGAATTTTTGAAGAATGCGCCGTCCGATTTCAACATGGGTTCCGGGGATTTCATGGTCAACGGCTTTCCCAATGTCGTGGAGAAGAGCTCCTTTTTTTGCGACCGCGACATCCGCTCCCAATTCTTCGGCGAGCATGCCCGCGATATGCGCCATTTCAATGGAGTGGCGAAGGACGTTTTGTCCGAAGCTGGTGCGAAAATGAAGGCGTCCCAGAAGCATCAAAAGTCGCGGGTCAAGATCAAAAACGCCGATCTCATATACCGCGGCATCCGCTGCTTCTTTCATCATTTTTTCTATTTCGTTTTTTGCCTTTTCTATTGTTTCTTCAATGCGCGCGGGCTGTATGCGTCCGTCCAAAATCAAATTATCAAGCGCGGATTTCGCAATTTGCCTGCGCACCGGATCAAAGCTTGAGATAACGATTGACCCGGGGGTATCGTCCACGATAACCTCAACACCCGCCGCGCGCTCAAATGCGCGGATATTGCGTCCTTCTTTTCCGATAATCTTTCCTTTCAGGTCTTCCGATGGAATTTGGATTGTCGTAGTCGTGATTTCCGATATGCTCGCGGGCGCGAGTCTTTGGATGACGGAGGAAAGGATATTTCGCGCTGTTTGTTCAAGTTTTTCCATCCCGAATGCTTCTATTTTTTTGATGCGTGCCACGATGTCGTCTTCGTAGCGCTTTTCAAAGCTTTTGAATAGCTGGTCGCGCGCTTCTTCAGCCGAAAGACCCGATACTTTTTGAAGCTCTTTTTGTTTTTCTTCCTCGGCTTTTGCGAGGGATTCCTTTGTTTTCTTTATAGTTTCTTCCTGCTCGGCAATGGCGCTTACCTTTGTTTCAAAGTCTTTTTCGCGCCGTTCTATGTTTGATTCTTTTTGCCCGATTCGGCTTTCAAGTTCACGGATTTGGGACTCGCGTTCCCGCGCTTCTTTGCGCGCGGTTTCAACCGCGGATTCCGCTTTTTGCTTTGCTTCGGTAATTATTTTTTGCGCCTCGCCTTTGGCGTCTAAGATGAGCTGTTTTATCTTAAGCTCAATTGAGTCGCGCCGCTGCTGTACGAGTATTTGGCGCGTAATGTAGCCGGCCACCCCTCCGATGACTGCGGCTACCATTATGATTACAAGAAATGTTGTTGATATAACCATATGATTCAAACGGTGTTCGTCTTCCGCTCGCATCCGCTACACGCAGAAAAACTCCCCGTGTGTTTTTTGGGTCTTTGTTTGGCATAGATGCGGTTGTTGGAATTAAGGACACGTTTTTGTCAAAAATTGTAATAAAAGAATACCATCATCATAGCAAATAATTGCCTGTATGTCCAGCATGGTGCGATTCGCGTAAAGATGCTGTGGTACAATGGAATTATAATGACCGACAAGGAACAATTTTCTCGTCTCAAGGTTCCGTACACGCCCGTTGTACTGCTTGTGCTTGACGGTTTTGGCGTACATCCCTCTCTTGTTGAGAGCACGTGGCGGTACGCAAAACGGCCGACGTTTGAAGAAGTTGAAAAATTTTATCCGTTTACAACGCTTCAGGCATCCGGCATCTCGGTAGGGCTGATGTTTGGCGAGCCGGGGAATTCCGAAGTGGGGCATCTTACGATGGGTTCGGGCCGTGTTGTCTATCACCATCTTCCGCGCATTATCGTTTCTATTCAGGATGGCTCATTTTTTAAGAATGAAGCATTGTTGGGGGCGCTTTCTCACGCGCGCAAGAACGCAAGCACTCTCCACATCCTTGGACTTTTTTCATCGGGGTCGGTTCATGCATACGCTGATCATTGGTACGCGCTTTTAGATTTGGTACGTCAGAAAGGAGGCGACATACCAACGGCCCTGCATGTGATTACTGATGGTCGTGATGCCCCGCCGAAAGAGGGCGTTCATTTTATTGAGATGCTCCAGAAAAAAATAAAAGACGAGTACCCCTTTTCAGCGCTCGTTTCTCTTATGGGGAGGCGTTACGCGATGGATCGCGATGAGCATTGGGATAGGGTTGAGGGGGCGTATATGCTGCTTTCGGGCGGGAAAGGGAATGCGTTTGATGACCCGCTTTTCTATATGGAGCAACAGTACGGCGAAGATAAAACCGATGAATTTATTGAACCTGCCTATCTCAAAGATAAAGAGAACGCCCCGGTGGGAAGAATACGGTCGGGGGATGCGGTTATTTTTGTAAATTATCGGGAAGACAGCGTGCGCGAGCTTACGGGAGCGTTTACCGAAATCGGGTTTGACCGCTTTTTGCGGGATCCTATTGATGATCTTTTTTTTGTGACTATGACGGAATATGACAAACGATTCCCGGCGCATATCGCATTCCCGCCGCTCGGCATAGAGTACTCGTTGGGGCGGGTCGTCTCTGACGCGGGGAAAAAACAAATTCATATTGCTGAAAGTGAGAAGTATGCCCATGTCACCTATTTTTTTAATGGCGGGGCAGAAAATCCTTTTCCGGGCGAAGATAGAAAGCTTGTGCCGTCATTAAAAAATATTCCTTTTGATGAGAAGCCCGAAATGTCGGCAAAAGACATTACCGAAGCCGTGCTTGATGCTATAGGTTCCTATGATTTTGTACTTGCCAATTTCGCGAATGGCGATATGGTGGGCCATACCGGCAACTTTCAAGCAACAGTGCAAGCGATTGAAGTATTGGATTTTTCTCTTGGTATGATTATCCCAAAAGTGCTTGAGCAGGGAGGCGCGGTTATCGTGACTTCCGATCACGGCAACGCGGAGGAGAAGATTTTTCCGGTATCGGGCGAGCGTCGGACAAATCATACCGCAAATCCCGTCCCATGTTATCTTATCGCGAGTGATATCAAACAAAGCATTCCCCGAACTAGCGCCGACATCAAAGCAATGTACGCGCATAGCGAGGGTGTTATCACTGACGTGGCGCCGACTGCTCTTGAGCTTATGGGTCTTCCTGTACCGCGTGAGATGACCGGGGTTTCTTTGTTGCCGCGTTTGCTTCGCCTATAATATGGTAAACATATGAGCATTTTCCGTACCATTTATTCATTTCCGCGCGATCTCTCGCTTCTTCCCCGTTCAATTCGCTGGATTGCGCTCGTGATGTTCCTCTATTATCTCGGGTGGGGTATTATTGAGCCGTTTTTAGGCATCTATTTCAATGATTTATTTGATTCGTATACATCGGTAGGTATTATTTTCTCGCTGTTGTATGTATTCTCAATGTTGCTTTCGCTTCCATTTGGCGACCTTGCCGATAAGGCATCAAAGCGGACCATTATGACCATCATTCTTATTTGCTACGTGCCGATAGGTCCGTTCATCGCAACGATTCGTACGATAGGCCATGCCGTCCTTTTCCGCGTGTATCACGCATTTCTTGCAACGGGCCTGTGGTCGTCTACCGAGGCGTATGTTCGGAGCCATTCACCACGACGGCAGGCGTCAGAAGGCATCGGTTTTTTCGATATGGCTATTGCCGGCTCTTCGGTCGTAGGAGCGATTCTCGGAGGAATTCTTATTACGCGGTTCGGCATAGAGACGCTATTTTATATCATGCCGGTATTCAGTATCGGCGCGCTTATTGCCGTTTCGCGCTTACCGGATTCTGACGGCGCATTTTCATTGTTCGCGGGTATAAAGGATGTGTTTCGACAGCGATTGTTTCGCCACGAGTTCCGTGATTTTTTCTCCGTCCCCGGAACAATCTATCTTACAGCGCTTTCTTTTTTGTATCATGTTGCGGCCGCGGGCGTTATCGTGCTCTTGCCGCTCGTATACCGCGCGCTTGGGGTATCGCTTTGGGAGATAGGTATTATTTACGCGGTGTTTATGATGCCGGCATTTTTTGAAGGACCATTTTCCGTTATTGCCGACCGGGCGAATAAAAAAACACTCTTTTTGCTTGGCGCGGGAGCAGCGATTCTGATAGAGTTTTCAATGGTGTGGGCACATTCAGTTATTGCTCTTTTCGGCTTTTCACTGTTGCTCGGTATTGCGTTCGCGCTTGTGCGTCCGCTTATTGAAGGCATGATGACGAACTGCATGCCGCCAGCGCAGGTCGGCGAGTTTAACGGCGTGTACCGTTCGTTTGTACTCTTGGCGCTTGCTATCGGGTCCTTTGTCATTGGTCCGGTCGCCGACGCCTTTACTATACAAACACCGTTCTTTATCGGCGCGGTGTTGATGTGTATTTTTTTTATTGTTGCGATGTTCCTTCCGCGCGCACTTCTTGAATCAGACAAGGCTTGACATACGGGAGTGTCCTGCTATACTGTAGGTATATTATTAGTCCGCTTGGATAGAGCGGGCTTTCTTTTTAGGGATTTGCTCGCAAAAACAAGCGGAACGCGCAGTTTGAGCGACGGCAAAACCTAAACCCAGCACATAACATTATGTATTACGTCTATATTTTAAAAAATCAGGCAAAGAGCGAAATATATATTGGGTATTCCAATGACTTGCAGCGGCGACTGAAAGAACATAGATCAAAAAATCCTGAATTGGTATATTATGAAGCGTATAAATCAGAGTAAGATGCAAGAATACGGGAAGCAAAATTGAAGCAACATGGGCAAACGAAACGCCGATTAAAAGAGAGGATCCAGCTCAGTCTTACATAATGTTATGTGCTGGGTACTCACATTAAAACAAAATTATTTCCCGATATCTATCAAAAAATATAATAAAGGATATCGGGATCCCGACTTCATTATTGAAATATAGTATAATGTGCGTCGGGACATTATCATTCATTTATCTTTGGCATGTTAACAGACATAAAAATATTTAAGGCAGCACTCGAACAGCTTGAAGTTGATCGGGGGGTGCCTCGCGAAAAAATTATTGAAGCGATTGAAATGGCGCTTGCGGCAGCCTACAAGAAAGAGTATGGGAAAAAAGACCAAATTGTACGCGCTCATTTTGATTTTGAAAAAGGAAACGCGCGCTTTGAACAGGTAAAAATAGTTGTGGACGAGTCAATGATTAAAAGCGAAGAAGAGATTGCCGAAGAAACGCGCGTGCGCGAAGAAAAAATGCTTGAAGCGAAAGAAAAAGGAGAAGAATATCGGGAAGAACGGAGAGAAGAGGAAGAAATTTCTACCGTAGGAAAAGGGGAGGAAGTCCATCGCAAAGTTCGTTTTAATCCGGAGCGTCATATTATGGCTGATGAGGCAAAAAAGATAAAAAAAGGCGTTTCCCTCGGCGAGGAGCTTGTGTTTCCTTTGGAATACAAAGAGGAATATGGCCGCATTGCGTCTCAAACCGCCAAGCAGGTTATTATCCAGCGCATTCGCGAAGCGGAACGCGAATCCGTATTTGACGAGTATAAGGGGAAGGAGGGCGAAGTGATATCGGGTACTGTGCAGCGGATAGAAAACCGAAGCGTATTTTTGGATTTAGGGCGCGCAACCGCTATTCTTCCGTTTGATGAGCAGGTTCGCGGCGAGCGCTATCGTATTGGAGAGCGGATTAAAGCATATCTGCTTTTAGTGGAAAAAACAGCGCGTGGCACAAACATGTATCTTTCGCGTTCCCACCCCCGCTTTTTAATGAAACTCTTTGAGATTGAAGTGCCCGAAATTGCCAATGAAGTTGTTGAAATAAAATCGGTTGCGCGGGAATCGGGGTCGCGTTCCAAAGTCGCCGTTTTCTCGCATGACCCGAATGTGGATCCTGTGGGTTCTTGTGTGGGGCAAAAAGGGATTCGCGTAGGGACGATTATTAATGAATTAGGCGGAGAAAAAATAGACATTATTGAATGGTCTGAAGAGCCAGGGGCGTTTATTGCGCACGCGCTTTCTCCCGCGCGTGTTCTTGATGTGGAAATGAAGGAATCTCGCAAGGAAGCCGCAGTTACAGTCGCTGACGACCAATTGTCTCTTGCGATTGGACGGGCGGGACAGAATGTTCGGCTTGCCGCAAAGCTCACCGGTTGGAAGATTGATATTCGTTCCCGCCAAGGCGAATCAGTAGCACAGGCGGACGAAGAAGGAACAACAAATGTGGAAGAAGCATCAGAAGCACCAAAAGAAGCAGAGCAGAAGAGTGATACGCAAAAGAAAGTGAAAGCGAAAGAGAAGAAAAAAGACGCGTCTCTTCTGCAAGAAGCCAGTACAAAAACAGAAAAAGAATCGCACGAAGCATAATGCGAACATTAATCATTAGACATGTAACATTATTCTATGGATACTCCAGCCTCCCTCTCTCTTATTATAGGTATTAGTATACTCGGCATTTTTTTTGCGCTTGGGATGCGAAGCCGTGTTTCTCGCGCGCCCTCGGGCAACGAAGATATGCGCCGTATCGCGTCTGCCATCCAAGAAGGAGCGCGGGCATATATGCGCAGGCAGTATATAAATGTAGGGTATGTTTCTGTTGCTCTTACTATTATATTGTTTCTTTTTCTTGGCTGGACAACCGCGCTTGGCTTTGTGATTGGGGCGGTTGCGTCCGCTCTTGCCGGCTACCTAGGAATGATGACAGCGGTGTTTGCTAATGTGCGTGTCAGCGAGGCTGCGCGTTCGGGCGTATCTGCCGCATTCCGGTTGGCATTTTATGGCGGGTCAGTAACCGGATTTTTGGTGGTAAGTTTAGCGCTTCTTGTTGTCGCGGGGTTTTGGTTTTTGTTTGGCGATATTTCAGCATTGATTGGGCTTGGGTTTGGCGGTTCTTTGATTTCGGTGTTTTCTCGACTTGGCGGAGGGATTTATACGAAGGGCGCGGATGTCGGCGCTGACTTGGTGGGTAAAGTTGAGGCAGGAATTCCTGAAGATGATCCGCGTAATCCCGCGGTGATTGCCGATAACGTGGGAGATAATGTCGGAGATTGCGCGGGAATGGCAGCTGACCTTTTTGAAACGTACGCGGTGACCTTGATTGCGGCGATGCTTTTGGGGTCGTTGATTTTCCCTGGTGTGAACGCCGCGATTTTATATCCTCTTCTGTTGGGGGCGTATGGGCTGGTTGCGTCAATGATAGGCGTTCTATTTGTAAAAGCTGAACATAAGCGGTCAATCATGAAGGGTCTATATAAGGGGCTTATCGCGTCGGGGGTTCTTTCACTTATTTTCTTTTATCCTTTCACCAGACTTTTTGTAAAATCCACAAATCTTCCCATTTCTTTTTTGGGCGATGACATCGCCCCGCTGTTAGGAAGCGCGGGGATGCTCTATGGGGCAGCGCTCGTGGGGCTTATAGTAACGCTTCTTATTGTTGTATCCACGGAATACTATACGTCTAAAAATTTTAGGCCGGTACAATCAATTGCGAAAGCGTCAGAATCCGGACATGGCACAAACATCATTACCGGACTTGCTATGTCCATGGAAGCAACTATTTTCCCGATTATCGTGATTGCGTTGGGGACGCTTGTTGCGTGGTGGCTTTTTGGCGTATACGGCATCGCAATTGCCGCGGTGTCCATGCTTTCCTTGACCGGTATTATTGTCGCCATTGATTCGTTCGGTCCTATTACCGATAACGCGGGCGGGATTGCGGAGATGAGCGGTATGTCTCGTGAGGTGCGTGATACAACTGACGCGCTTGATGCCGTTGGCAATACGACGAAAGCGATTACAAAAGGATACGCCATTGCGTCTGCGGGGCTTGCGGCCCTCGTGCTTTTCAGTTCGTATATTTTTGATATTGAGAAATTGGGCGGAGTCGTTTCATTTGAATTATCCAACCCTCTTGTGCTTGTCGGGATTTTTTTTGGCGCGATGCTCCCGTATTTCCTCGGCGCGCTTTCTATGCAGGCGGTAGGGAAAGCCGCGCAAAGCATTATTATCGAGGTGCGCCGCCAATTTAAAGAAATGCCGGGCATTATGCAAGGGACCCAAAAACCGGATTATGCTCGTGCCGTGGATATTGTGACGCGAGCGGCGCTCAAAGAAATGATTTTGCCCGCGCTCGTGCCGATTGCCGTCACTTTGTTTGTTGGTTTCGCGTTTGGGTTGGAAGCGCTTGGCGGGCTTTTGATTGGTGTTATTGTAACGGGGCTTTTTGTAGCGCTCTCTATGACCGCCGGAGGAGCTGCGTGGGATAATGCGAAAAAATTTATTGAGGAGGGAAATTACGGAGGGAAGGGCTCTTTTACCCATCAGGCGGCAATAACCGGAGATACGGTCGGCGATCCATACAAAGATACGGCAGGTCCCGCGATTAACCCAATGATTAAAGTGGTAAATATTGTCGCATTATTGATTCTTACGTTTCTTGTGTAACACATGTGTGTATGGGAGCAGTTATAAAAGAAATTTCTTCATCACAGATTGAAATCACCGTAGAAATTCCCGCGGTTGATTTTGAGAAGGAGTACAAACGAACTCTTGAACGATATAATAAAGAGCTCAAGATTCCCGGATTTCGTTCCGGGCATATTCCCGAGAATATTCTTCGCGAGAAAGTGGGAGAGGGCACGCTTCTTCAGGACGCTGCCGAAGACGCAATCCAGGCATGGTATGAAAAGTTTCTTGCGGAAAAAAATATTGAAGCGATCGGCGCTCCCAATGCTTCTATCACGAAAATGGCGCGTAATAACCCCTTGGGCGTAACATTGATTACGGCGACTATGCCGAAATTTGTTTTGCCGGACTATAAAGGAATCGCGAAAGAAGTTATGGAGAAAAAAGTTGAGGTAACGGTTGAAGAAAAAGAAATTGACGATACGCTTGAACACCTTAAAAGCTCCCGCCAAAAGCGAGGCTCGCCAGAGGCGGCAAAGCTCAAAGCTCAAAACTCAAAAGTTGAGGAGCAAAGCTCAAAATCGGGGGAGGAACAACCGGACCAGGAGGCCGTAAATGATATTCCGATAGATGACGAATTCGCGCGTAGCGTTGGCGATTTTAAGACGCTTGCGGAGTTACGCGAAGCCATTCGCGCAAATATAATGATGGAGAAGGAAACAAAGAAAAAAGAAGAAAAGCGAATGATGATTCTTGAGCGCGTGGCGGAAAAAATAACCGTTACTATCCCCGATATTATGATTACGAGCGAAAAAAATAAAATGATGGGGGAACTGCGTTCTTCCATTGAGAATATGGGAATGAAATGGGATGATTATACGTCGCATGTAAAAAAAACAGAAGAAGAAATAAAAAATGGATGGGGTGACCAAGCCCGAAAACGCGTTATGTTCGGGCTTATCTTACGGGCTCTTTCTAAGGAAGAAAACATCGTAGTTGATGATACAGAGCTTGATGCATTTGTGGAAAGATTGAAAAAACAATATGGCTACGAACATACAGACGCGCACGCCTCTGAACATCTTCGTGACTATGCATACGGCGTGTTAAAAAACGAAAAAGTGTTTCAGATGCTGGAACAGCAATAAATTTTACATGAAAGAGAATTTTTCTTCAATTGATAGATTGTACGGGAAGGATGTTGCGGCGGAGGAAAGAAAAGAAATTTTGAGTATGTACAAAAAAAATTTTGAAGACCAAGTCAATCATGAGGCATTCCAAGAACTGTTGATGCAAGAGCGCGAAAAAACAAAAGAAGAAATTGAATTGATTGTTTTTTGTAATGAAAAAATAAATGCGTTACGAGGAAAATATGGCCTTGAGCCGTTTACGATTCCGGAGAGCAATTTCCATATTGTTCCAATGGAAAAATGGAAGGAAGGTATGGATTATGAAAAGAGTAATACGGCAGCATTTTTTAGTAATAGCTTGCAGGGGGTTGCGGCAATGGAAATTGATAACCCCCTCGCGTTTGCGAAAGGAGCATACCACGAGCTTATTCATTTTCACGGCTATCAGGCTCTTATGGTAGCAGAGCGGGAAGGCCGGAAGCTGAAAGATTATGATTATCGGTTTGGCATGGGCATGTTTAAAGAACGGGGAGAAGAAGGGCAGTTTTATTTTGAAAATATGAATGAGGCCCTCACCGAAGAGCTCGCAAAGCGTTTTATCGAAAATGAGTATGCGTCTGAAAATCCCCATCCGTTATTGCAAAAAGGAATACAGACAATTCGAAACTTACAAGAGGAGGCAAAAGAAAAAGTTTCAGGGTCAGATCTCGAAAAATCTATCACGAATCCCGAATTATATTATGCTCTATTACATGGGCGCATAGGTATAGACGAAGACCTCACATTAGGGAATCAATATTTTTTTTCTTACAAAAAACAGCGGTCAATTCTTAATACGTTGATTGATACGCTATACGAGCACAACAAAGAAAACTGTGAGGGCCGCGAAGCAATATTTGATATGTTTGTGAAGGCACATTTTACAGGGAATATATATGAACTTGGTAAAATGATAGATAGGAGCTTTGGGAAAGGGACATTTAGAAAAATCGGCGAACTTGACGAAAATATTGAAGAACAAGAACAATTTATTAAGTCGTTATAAATGGTATAATAAAAATAGTATGACAAACGAAACATATAATTATCTTATCCCTACCGTGATTGAAAAATCGCAGTTCGGCGAGCGTGCGTATGATATTTATTCGCGTCTGCTCAAAGAGCGGATTATTTTTCTTGGCGGCCAGATTAATGACGGATTGGCGAATACTATCATTGCGCAATTTTTATTTTTGGAATCAGAGGACCCTAAAAAAGATATTTCGCTGTATATTAATTCTCCGGGCGGGTCTGTTTCGGCAACGCTTGCAGTGTATGATACGATGCAGCACATTAAACCCGATGTATCTACGATTTGCGTAGGGTTTGCGGCTTCGGGTGCCGCTATTCTTCTTGCCGCGGGCGAGAAAGGAAAGCGCTTTTCATTGCCGAATGCCGAAATTATGATTCACCAGGTGCTCGGAGCAGCAGAGGGGCAAGCGACCGAAATTGAGATTTCTGCCCGGCATATTTTACGGGTGAAGCAGAAATTAAATGAAATTTTGGCTCATCATACCGATCAGTCAATATCTACAATTGAAAAAGACACTGACCGGGATTTCTTTATGGAGCCGGAAGAAGCCCGCAAGTACGGTATTATTGATAAAATTGTTCGTTCTAAGAATGGTTCGAGTACAGAAGATCCCGCCTCCAAAAGAAAGAAAAAATAAGATAACAGGGTATCGTAAAAAGAAAAGCTGTCCCTCTGGGCGGTTTTTCTTTTGTTTCTTTGTAGTCCCCAGATTCATTTTCCATCAGAGCCCATTGCAATGTATAATATAGATAATGGAAAATAGCTCACCTTCATCTATTTTTGATTCGTTGAATATCAGAAAAACATGCGACAGATATCGTGTGGGGTTATGGCAATGCCCCCAGTTTTTGTTCATCATCATGGGCTTTGTTATTATCGCGGCGATTATTTTTACCAACTTGACCGCGCGTCTGTATACGGAGCCGGAGGTTGCAGCACTCATTGTGCTTGTGGTGACAGCTCTTTTATTTACCGTGGGTACGGTATTGGTCCGCGCGTTTGAAGAAGTCGCCGAAACGTCCGTTGCGAAATCAGAATTTATCAGTGTCGTGTCGCATGAAATGCGCAACCCCCTATCAACAATCAAATGGCAGTTGAATCTTCTTGAAAAAACATCGGAGGAAATAGCAAATGCGGAATTAACAGAAAGTCTTGCGACCATTCAGGACCAAAATACAAAGGCGATCCGTTTGGTAAATGAGCTTATTGAAGTATACCGTATTGAAGATAACAAGGTGGTGCTCGCCCCTGCCCCTTTTTCTCTTTCTGCTCTGACAGAAAAAACGATGAATGATTTTGAGCACTTTGCGAAAGCTCTCAACATTACCATGTCTCTCATGGCGGCATCCGACCTTCCGCTCGTGTTCGCAGACAGAAAGAAGATCGAAGTTGCTATGGGTCATTTGATTGATAACGCAATCCAATATAGCGAAGAGGGGGGTGAAATTATGATTACAATTCAGCAGAAAAAGCCGTTTGTTGTTTGGACTATAAGTGACCAGGGGGTTGGTATTCCGAAAGAGGAATTGGAATTGGTGTTCGGGAAATTTTTCCGCGCGCACAATAAATTGCGCTACCACACAAGCGGTTTGGGGTTAGGATTGTATCTTGTGCGTTCGCTTATTTCATTGTCGGGGGGGCAAATCCGAGTGCAGTCGCAGGAAGGCAAGGGCACTACGATTTGGTTTTCACTCCCGGTAAGCCCATTAGGTGAAGCAGACGCGTCTCGCGAACCATTAGTTGGCATATAAATATGAAGCATAAAATTCTTATTATTGAAGACGATACGGTGTTTCAAAAAGTCCTCTCGCAGGCTCTTGAGGATGCCGGGTTTGAAACGGCGGTCGCATCCGACGGCGAGGCAGGTATTCGGCTTGCAGATAAAGAGATGCCGAATCTTATCGTGCTTGACGTCATTCTTCCGAAAAAAGACGGATTTACGGTTATGGAATATCTTTCTCGGTCTCCGAAGCTTTCATCTATCCCTGTTGTGGTGATTACGAATCTTGAGGGGTCTCATGATGTGGAACGGATGATGACGCTGGGGGCGAAAGGATTCTTAATCAAAGTAAATTATTCTATGGAAGAAATTGTTGCTGCGATTAAGAACATCATGAATACGTATGAAGTCAAAAAGCAAAAATGATCATAGAATCAAAACGTCTCAAATTATTTCTCTTAGACTCGGATCTTGTTTCTCCGAAAGATATTGAAGTAGCTGAGAAGGAAGCGGAAAAAACAAAAACACCGCTTGGTGATGTGCTGGTAACGCAGGGGAAGATATCCGAAAGCGACCTTATTCGTCTTGAGGCCTATATTTTGGGGATCCCATTTGTGGATTTGGGACAGGAACATATTGACCCCGATGTATTGCGCGTTATTCCGGAGCCCATTGCGCGCAAGCACAATATTATTGCGTATCGCAAGCGCGGAGATGTGCTTGAAGTGGCGATGCTTGACCCCGAAGATTTGGAAACGGTTGAGTTTATCAAGAAAAAATCAAATTTAAAAATTGCCCCGCGCTTTACAAGCAGAGAAGGGATTAAAGGCGCGCTTTCGCAATACCAAAAAAGCCTGAAAGCAGAATTTGGCGACATCATTAAAGAGGATGTTGCGAGCATTAGCTTGGGATCGTCTGGCGGGAAAGGAGAAGAGCAATCGCAAGAAGATTTAGAAAAACTCGCCGAAGATTTGCCGGTTGTTCGTATTGTGGAGACGCTTTTAAAACATGCAATTGTGCAGAAAGCATCAGACATCCATATTGAGCCGTTAGAAAATGAAGTCATTGTGCGCTATCGTATTGACGGCATTTTGCATGATGCAATGGTGTTGCCTCGCCAAATTGCCCCCGGTATTATTGCGCGTATTAAGGTGCTTTCAAATCTCAAGCTTGATGAACATCGCCTGCCGCAAGACGGACGATTTAAAACGGAAACACAGGACGAAAAAATTTCTTTCCGTGTTTCCATTCTCCCGATATACGGAGGCGAGAAAGCGGTGCTTCGTATTCTGCACGAAGGTTCTCAAGGGTTTACGCTTGAGGTGCTCGGGTTTCATGACGATCAGCTTGATTTAATCCAAAAAGCAATCAAGCGTCCTACGGGGATGATACTCGCAACCGGCCCTACGGGATCCGGCAAAACGACGACGCTCTATACGGTTCTTGATATTTTAAATACACCCGAAGTAAATATTTCAACCATTGAAGACCCGATTGAATATCGTATGCCTCGCATTAACCAAAGCCAAGTGCGTCCGGATATCGGTTACACGTTTGCGAATGGCCTTCGTTCGCTTTTGCGTCAAGATCCGGACATTATTATGGTCGGAGAAATTCGCGACGCAGAAACGGCAGCCCTCGCGGTAAACGCGGCACTCACCGGGCACTTAGTGCTTTCAACGTTGCATACAAATTCTGCGGCGGGGGCTCTCCCGCGTCTTATTGAGATGGGCGTTGAGCCGTTCTTGATTGCTTCTACGGTGAACGTTATTGTCGCACAGCGTTTGGTGCGCCAGCTTTGCAAAAGCAAAAAACAGTACGCGCTGAGCGAAAAAGATGTTAAAGAATTCGGGCAAGAAGTTGACCCCGCGCGCATTCTTGAGGTAATTAAACGGTACAAAGCGGCAAAAGAGAAAGCGATGTGGAAAGATGTTTTTTTCGCGCATCCGGAAGCATCAAGCGAATGCGCGGATGGGTATAAGGGGCGTATCGGCATCCATGAGACGCTGTATGTAAGCGAGGCAATAAAAGAAATGATTATCCGCAGCGCCTCTTCCGATGAAATTGCTCGGCAAGCAAAAAAAGAAGGCATGGTAACAATGTTTGAAGATGGCATCGCAAAGGCCGCTCAAGGTCTTACGTCTGTTGAGGAGGTGTTGCGTGTGTCGTCTGAGTAAAGGAATTTGCTCATGAAGGCGAGCAACTGCGAAGCCTGAATGACCGCAAAACCTTTACCCCGTTAGATAGAGCTCGCAAGCTCGCTCATCTAACGGGGTGCTCAAATTAAAACAAAATTTATTCCCCGATATCCATCAAAAAATATAATAAAGGATATCGGGATCCCGACTTCATTATTGAAATAGATTATAATATGCGTCGGGACATTATAATTCAAAATTTTTATAATTTGGCATGTCCACATTTACCTATCGTGCAAAAAAAATGAGCGGAGAGGAAATCTCGGGGGCGCGGGATGTTGCGTCGCGCGCGGAGCTTGCTTCGTTGTTGCGCGCGGAGGGGTATATTCTGATTTCATACAAAGAAAAAGTAAAAGTATCGCCATTCTCGTTTATGGTAGGGGGAATACGCGGTGTCTCTGTTGTTGATAAAATGGTTTTTGCGCGCAATCTTGCCGAAATGATAGGAGCGGGAGTTTCTCTTACACGCGGCATTGAAGTGCTTGGTCGCCAGACCGCGAATAAAAAATTTAAAAAAGTCCTTTCTCGTATGGGGGATGATATTCAAAAGGGAAAACCGTTTTCGGACGCAATGGAAGCATATCCGAGCGTATTTTCGTCTTTATTTCGCTCTATGGTTCGTGCGGGTGAGGTGTCAGGAAAACTCCAGGAATCGTTAACGCTTATTGCCAACCAGCTGGAGCGAGATTATGATCTCCGCCGCAAAGTGCGCGGGGCTTTCATGTATCCTCTTATTATCGTTGCTGTGATGATTCTCATAGGGATAGTGATGATGATATATGTCATTCCAACGCTTATCTCTACCTTTGAGGAATTAGCGATTGATCTTCCGGCAAGCACAAAACTCGTAATTGGTATAAGTAATTTTCTTGTGGGACACGGCATTCTTGCGGCAACGGGAGCGATTGTCTTTTTTGCGCTCCTCGGCGTATTTTTCCGAAGCAGCACAGGCAGGCGGGCTCTTGATATCTTTTTTTTGAATATGCCTCTTCTCTCCGGGCTTACACAAAAAATAAATTCAGCGCGTATGGCCCGAACGCTTGGGTCGCTTATTAATTCCGGGGTGAATATTATTGAGGCGCTTCAGATAACGGGGCATGTTATCCAAAATAGTTATTTCAAACATGTCATTACGGAAGCCCAAGAAGAAATCCAAAAAGGAAATCCTATATCTGCCGCATTCATACGAAACGAACGGCTCTATCCCGTGTTGGTGGGCGAGATGATGCAGGTTGGGGAAGAAACCGGAAAACTTTCGGGCATGCTTTTCCGTGTTGCGGAATTTTATGAAGGAGAAGTTGCCGCGGAAACAAAAGATTTGTCGGTGGTTGTTGAGCCGATACTTATGGTGGTTATCGGCGCGGTTGTCGGATTTTTTGCGTTTGCCATGATCACACCGCTTTATTCTTCATTGGGGAGTCTTTGATGTATGAGCGTGTTTTTTTTACCGCAGAGACGAAATGGGTTTTCGCTTATAGAAATTCTGATTGTTATTTTCGTTATAGGTGTTCTTGCGACGATTATCTTTGCTTATGTAAGGCGCGGCAATGAGAGTACGTATACGCAACGCTCAAAAGCTGATTTGGTCAGTATTTATCAATCGCTTGAACAATATCATGAAGATTACGGCGTCTATCCCCAGGACGCAAACCGTGATATCCCTCCTGGCTTAGAAGTGTATTTGGCTCCTGGGATATGGCCCGATGCCGCCTGGCCGGGGAGTGTTTTTGATTGGGATAATTGGCCGCCGAGTGCTTTGTCCTATGATCCAAAAGAGCAGGTATATCAAATCAGTATACGGTTTTGCCCGATAGGAGGGCCGCTTTCTGCGTGCAGGTTCCCGGATGAGTCGTGGGCAGCTAATTTTGACGTCCAAAGCGCTGTTTATTTTTGCGTCCAAGGACCATGCAGAGCGCATTCCGCGAAGCCCGTAAACCATCCCAGCTACTGTATAAATTGTTAATATGCTGCCGAGTAATCGCTCTTTATCCGCCGACGCAGAAAACCATGATCGTAAGCTCATGAATGAATGCGGCACGGATACCCTGAGCGAAGTCGAAGGGTATATAATATGCTTTGGCGGATTACACTGCATCTTGTATAGTTTCATTTTTTCTGCTTAAAACCATTCACCGACACACATAAAAATATGAAAGGATTTACGTTAGTAGAATTTCTTGTGGTGGCGCTTATTTTGGGGCTTCTTGCGCTTGGGGTTTTTACTGCATTGCCGCGTTTGAAAAAAAATAGCGATCTTAATTCTGCCGCACAGGTTGCGGCATCATTGCTTATAGAAGCGCGCGCTCGCACCCTCTCGTCAGAGGGCGCATCCCGGTTTGGAGTTCATTTTGAGCCAAACACAATAACGTTGTTTACGGGAAGTGTTTTCAATCCGTCTGATGCGTCAAACCGCGCAGTAGCTCTTCCAATCAGCGTTGAAGTTTCTTGTATAAGTTTAGGAGGGGGCGCTTCAAGCGCAGTATTTGCGCGCCTTACCGGGGAAACCGCTCAATATGGATTCGTCAATTTTCGCCTTAGGTCCGAGACGGACGCTATACGAACAGTTGCCGTAACCGAAGCCGGCACCATCTTTATAGATGAAGGGAGGCAGGGTCTTATCGGCTATTGGGACTTTAACGACGGATCGGGTAGTGTTGCCGGTGACCGCGGGGTGGGCGGCAACGACGGTGCTCTCACTAATATGAATACTTCAAGTGCCTGGGTTTCAGGCAAGATGTGCGGCGCTTTGGATTTTGACGGCGCAAATGATTATGTGCGTGTTCTCGGGGATGCGTTAGACGTAGCGGACGATATGACAATTTCTCTTTGGGTGAAGCCTTCGGTGTCTTCTTCTGGTTTTCATTCCAGTTGGAATTATTTTATATGGCATAAAGACCCGAACCAGTCCGAAACAACAAAATATGAGCTTGGCTATTATGATACGAATGGCCCTCGTTTTAAACCGTATAACCAAACCGGCACTGATTTTGATTTCAGCGCAAATCTTTTTTTTGCGGCAGACACGTGGTACCACGTCGTATATCGGCGCTTAGGCACGCTTCTTGAGATATATGTTGATGGGGCTTTGGTTGACTCCCGCAATGATTTTTCGGGCAATCTTCGTTTAACCGGGTCTGATGGCGAGGTAAGAATTGGAGGGCAGGGCGGCTCATCGGGATTTATCGGTACTATAGACGAAGTTCGAATGTACAACCGCGCTTTAGATACCTCTGAAATCAGAAGATTGTATACTGTAGGTATATGAACATTCGGCGAAAAACCAGCGCTATGGGGTTCGGCCTTATAGAGATAGTGGTAGCTGTTTCTATTATCTCGATAACATTGTATGCGCTTATTGCAACAACGCATGCCGCATTTAAAATCGTCTCCAAAAATTCCGCACGGATCCAGGCCGAATTTTTGGCAGAAGAAGCGATTGAGGCCGTACGCAGTTTGCGGGATACAAGCTGGTCGGAAAATATTTCAACGCGCACATCGGAATTTTTATATTATCCAAAATTTTCAACAGTAACGAATGTCTGGACTTTGGAATCATTGAGCCCCGGTCTTATTGATAATATGTTTACTCAAATAGTCATATTGAGTGATGTATATAGGGATGCAAATGCGGATATAACCGCGCCCGCAACACCCGGCGCAAGTCTTGATGACGGCACAAAACTGGTGAAGGCCCGTGTTACTTGGAACGACGAACTATTGGAAATATCTACCTATATTACTAATGTGTTTGATAATTAAGTATGTCATACGTACGAATGTAAGATGAATTTTTTGAAGAAAAAAGCAAAACAACAAAAAGGGTTTTCATTGGTGGAAATGATAATGTATGTGGGTGTTGTCGCGGTGGTTTTTGTGGTTGTTGTAAACATGACCTTGTCGGTAGCCTCAATATGGAACAATGCCCGAGTAAAAAGGAATATTATTACACAGGGCGGATCGGCATTAGAACGGATATTGTATGAATTGCGTTTAGCAAATTCAGTTGATGCTGCTGGCAGCGTCTTCGGAGTCTCTCCCGGGACGGTAAAGGTCAACACAATTGTAAGTCCGGATGATGCTACGCCCACGACGCGTGAGTTTTTTGCCGATGCTTCTGCGTTGAAGTTGCGCGAAAACGGCACGGACACCTTTCTTATAACAGATGTTACTATAACCAATTTGATTTTTTATCGTATAGAGAACGCGGATACGTCAGAGGCAGTGCGAGTCGTCCTTACCATAGAGGATGGGAACAGAACATCCAAACAAACGCAAACTTTTTATGGGGCAGCGGTTCTTAGAGGAAGTTATTAATATGCAATTTCCAATTTTTAATATATCCCAATATAAAGTCAGAATCCTTCAATTTTGTAAGGGGCTTTTGATAAAGTTGGAGCCGATGTTGGCGTTAAAAAATTCTAATGATGCGTCGGGGCAATTTCCAAGAATGAAGCCTCCACGGGCTTACGCCCGTGGTGTCCTTCATTTCTTCGGCGGAATCCGCCGAAGCACCCTCCTCCGCTCTTCTAGCTTCGGAGGGTCCAACCTCCGCATTCATCCACGGCTTTACAGCCGTGGTCTTCTGCGAAGGCGGATAAAAAATCAAGGCCAAGCAGCGATTGCCGCTGTGATATTTTTTGTCGCGTTCATGGTTGCCGTCACATATGGATTTTCATCTATCGCGCTCCATTCGGAAAAAATAACCAGGACAATTATTGACGGCAAGGCGAGCTTTTTTTTGGCCGAAGCCGGGACTGAAGATGTGATGTATCGTTTGGCGACCGGAAGAAGCGTGGACAGTACAGAGGTTCTTACCCTCAATAATTCAAGCGCAACTGTGAGCACTAGTATCATTGATGCTGATAAAGAAATTACATCAGTTGGGGATCACAATACGCACATACGAAAAATCGTGACACGCATTAATGTGTCGCCGGCAGGAAACACGTTTAATTATGGGGTGCAAGCTGGCGCGGGCGGAATTTTTATGGAAAATTCGTCAGAGGTGCTTGGCAATGTTTTCTCAAACGGGCCGGTTACAAGCAATAATAATAATGTTGTAAGGGGTGAGATTATTTCCGCGGGGCCCGCGGGTCTTATTGATGGCGCTCACGCTACAAGCACCGGTCGCGCCCATACCATACAAAACGCAGTGATTGATGGAGACGCATATTACCAAACAATTTTCAATACTATAGTTGGAGGCGCTCAATTTCCGGGAAGCTCGGATCAGGCAATATCATCTTTGCCAATTACTGACGAGCAAATTAATACATGGGAGCAGGAAGCAGAAGCGGGGGGTAGTATTACTTCACCGTGCCCGTACAAAATACAAGATGATGCGCCATTAGGTCCAATAAAAATTGCATGTGATGTTGAGATTTCAGGAAACAATTTTACCGTTACGCTTACCGGCAATGTCTGGATTACGGGCAATCTTACTATCAGCAACTCACCTCTCATTAGGGTTGACCCATCGCTTGGCGAAACGACTATCGCGGTAATAACCGATAATCCTGTCAATCGGCTCTCAAGCAGTAAGGTAATGCTTCAAAATAGTGCCGTATTTGAAGGATCTGGCGCTGACAATTCTTATATTCTTCTTATATCTCAAAATAACAGTTCAGAGAGCGGCGGATCAGAAATTGCCATTGAACTTAAAAATTCAGCGTCCGGAGATCTCCTGCTGTATGCCCCACACGGCGAAATACTGCAGCAAAACAATAACGACCTCCGTGAAATAACAGCGTATAAAATTCACCTCAAGAATAATGCGAAAGTAATTTATGAAAGCGGACTTGCGAATCTTTTATTTACCTCCGGTCCGTCGGGCGGCGGCATTGATATAAAACGATGGCAGGAAGCCGAGTAATTTTATACAATACTATATATATGTCTCTTTTATATAAACAATTTCCTCCGCCCGCCTACCTCTCTATGCCCTCCTTTGGGCTTGATATTTCAGATGAAACGCTTAAGTTTATTAAACTTGAGCCATTCAAGGGTGGTTTTCGTATCGCTTCATTTGGAAAAAAAACTATTCCAAAGGGTGTTATTGAGTCGGGAGAAGTAAAAAAGCCGGAAGAGCTCGCCTCGTTTTTGCGCGATACGTGTAAGCCCGCCGGTGTTCGCTATGTATATCTCACGTTACCCGAAGAGAAAGGATACATGAATGTTGTGGAATTGCCCGCAATGCACACTTCAGAGATACGAACAGCGCTTGAATCTCAATTTTCAGAATATGTTCCTTTGCCGCCGGAGGAGGCCGTGTTTGATTTTGAGGTTCTTCATTCCAAGTCGTCAGGGAAAGGTAAAAGACAGCTTGAGGTAGCAATGATATCGTTCCCGCATGCTCTCGTAGATAGTTATTATCATGCGGTGCGCGATGCGGGTCTCATGCCGCTTGCGTTTGATGCAGAAGTACAAGCGCTTGCGCGGGCCGTTATACCGCGACAAGAACGAGACCCGTTTTTACTTATTGATTTCGGCAAAACCCGCACCACGTTTATTATCGTGCATGAGCGTCAGGTTCGTTTTACGTCAACTGTTCCTGTCGCGGGCAAGGATATTGATCGTATTATAGCCGAGAAAATGTCGGCACCGCTTTCTGAGGCGGAACAGATTAAAAAAGAGAATTTTAATATTGCGGGGTCGTATGACAAAAAGCTTTTTAATGAGGTGCTCCCTATTCTTTCGGCGGTACGCGATGAATTAGAGCGGTATATTTCATTTTGGGAGACGCACGCACCCGGGCTTCATGGAGGAGAAAAGTACGGACCTATAAAAAAGATACTGTTATGCGGCGGGGATTCTAATTTAATCGGTTTGGCTGAATATCTTTCGCACAATATTCATATTCCCGTTGAACACGCAAATGTCTGGGCGAATGTCGTTTCGTTTGACGAGTATATCCCGGAAATTACATTTCATGAATCATTGATGTATGGTTCCGCTATTGGCGCAGCGCTTCGCTCGTTTGATATATGATAAATCTGCTTCCTGAAAAAGCAAAGCACGGATTGAGAGAAGAACGATTTGCGCGTTTTCTTATTGTGTGTGGGGTAACAGTGTCTCTTATTGTAAGCGGCGGCATGTTTCTGTTGTGGATTCCATGGATAACGCTTGTGTTGCAAGAACATGAACTTGAAAAACAATTACGTGTTGCGCAACAATCGCCGCTTCTTATGCATGTTGAAGAAATTGAAGGGCGCCTGTCTTTATTGAACGATCGATTGGATGCCTATGAGCGAAACCAAGATGAAATTCTTATTGCATCACGCAGTATTGACGCGGTGCGCGCTCATGTTGGGGGCGGTATTTCACTCTTATTTTTCTCGTATACGCGTTCTCACGGGGCGGGGAGTGCGCCGCAATTTAGCATTGAGGGGGTCGCGCGCGATAGAGGCGCGCTTGTGGCGTTTAGCGACGCGTTGGATGCCGAACCGATGATTGAAAACGTACGTTCGCCAATATCAAACTTTTTGAAGGAATCAAACATTGTATTTACGCTTACATTTGAAATTATACCCTCATTTCTTCGCATATCCGGAACACAATGAAAAAAATCGCGATTATCAGTATCATCGGCGTAGTGGTTTTTGTCCTTTTGGGAGGATTGGGCAAGTTTTTTATTGATGCGATATACGAAAAGCGCGAGCGCCTTATCACTATCCAAGAAGAAATTCAAAAGATGGAAGCGCGCCAGCAAAATTTGAAAGATTTGGAGGCATTGTTTGGAGAGGTGCAAAAAAGGGAAAAAGACATTGAAAATATCTTTGTCAGTGAACGTTCCGTTGTTCGTGTTATTGAGGCGCTTGAGGCGCGCGCGCGCGATCTTGCCATTAGTTTACGTGTGGATAGCGCTTCTTTGCCTACGGCGTCAGCAACGCGAGGTCCCGAAATCCAGATTCGTCTTTCCGGGAGTTTTGACGCGTTGTATCGCTATATAAAAATACTGGAAGTGCTGCCGTTCCAACTTTCAATTGATGTATTGCATGTGAGTATGTCTGACACGGCGGAAGAATGGTCATCCACGATCAAATTAACAGTGTTAAGTTTTATGCCCCAATTGTAATTCTCTATGGAACGCGGTATAAAAAAAATAATACAGGTGCCTCAAAATATTTTTTTCGTGCTAAGTGGTCCGCCGCGTGCATATTGGGGAATGTTTGTGCTGTTTGTGTTTATTTTTCTGGGCGCTATTTTTATCTTTGATGTTTTTCTCTATTTTGATGCGGCCTATACTATTGTCCCCGATGATTTTTTTGATGCAAGCGCGCGTCTTGGTACGGTAAATGAACGGGCGCTAGATACTATTCTTTCCGCGCTCCCTCGCAACGAATCCGCGCTGAAGGATATCTTGCAAGCGCCAACAGTCCCTGACCCGTCACGCTAAATCGCTCCCCAAGCGTACCCGCTTCGCCAAGACGAAGACGAGGCGAGCGCTCGGGGGCTTTCTGGCGCGGGGTAAACGCGCCACCTAAAGCAGGACGCAAAAGCGCGGAAGATGTATTCACCCGCAGAATAACTGGAGTACATAGCAACGAATGAGGCGCGCAGATAATCACTGCGCTTTTGTTTTTTTTGTTTGTTTAAGAGAGGCGCCTATAGTTATTGCCGAGGCAATAATGAGTATGTTTTTGATGATGTATTGCCCTTCAAGGGTCGGTATCATAATGCTTTGCCAGGTTGCCTCTGGGACAAGGAAAAGAGGCAACACAGTTGTAATTAAATGAAGGGCTAAAAGAAAAAGGGCTAGGCGCTCGGCTCCTTTGATTAAAAACAGGATTCCGATGGTCATTTCAAAAATAGCAAAAAATGAATAGAAAACCCCATACGACACAAAGGGCCCCATGGTATGGTCAAAGAGAGCTTGCACGATTGGGCTTGCAGGGCTTATGTCTATTGCTTTCAGAAGCCCGAACCAAAAATACACGACAAAAATTGCAATGCGCGCAAAATCAATGTAGATATGTTTAAAACATTTGATAATTGAGGCGTCCCATTTTCGGATTGTTTTTGAAAAAGATATCTTTGCCATTATTTTTATAATACCATATACAAAAACACCAGCAGTACTGCTGGTGTTTTTGTATGCTGTATGGGCGCTGAGGGACTCGGTCACAAATATTCCGCCTGACGGCGGAATTGTGCGACCCCGCCTCGCGGCGCTCGCCTGTCGCCTAAGGCGACAACTCGCGCAACGCTGCGGCTTTCTCGTCCCTCAATGCAAGCAAATAAATTTGCTTGCAACTAATGGGCGCTGAGGGACTCGAACCCCCGGCCTACTCGGTGTAAACGAGTCGCTCTAGCCAACTGAGCTAACCGCCCCGGTGTGTCCCTTGAAGAGCCAATACGCTACGCTGTATATTGTTACTTAAATGATGGGTTTCGTCAACCTCTTACCACCCGCTCCACGTGCCCCCACCTACGCAGTACCTTCGATTGGGCGAGTCTTCATCGTTTCTTCATGAAGACGTAATTGTCAAAGTTAAGTCGGCGATTTTCCACGTCTTGCGCTAAATCTCCGTCGGCAAGTATAAGATCTCCCGCGTCATTGACGCGGTACGCTTGATACCCAAGGTCTCTTACCTTCTCAACAGCGTTCATTGAAATCTCTCCACCGGAATGTGTGGGCCACACCTCTAACGAGATGGTCGGAGCGTGCTTCCTCAAGAACCGATCTCCGCCTGCTATCACATTCTCCTCAGCCCCCTCAACGTCAATTTTAACGACTGTTGGAGGTGTATGGTGCTCTACGTATTCATCAAGCGTAACAGCGTACACCCGGGTTGGCTTGCTGTACG
>JAUYHD010000017.1 GCA_030690215.1 bacterium
CGTAATGGTTCAATACCTTGTAACCGCTTTTGGGGGTAAAATGTATGTATATGTCATACTCATCAAATCCCAATCTGCCATGGGTTAGGGCCGAGGCAGTTAAGTTAGTAAAACAAGGATGGTCGATACGCAAAGCAGCAAAACACTTCGGATTCAGCCATTGCGCAGTTCGTTTATGGTTAAAAAAGAAATCTGTTTACGGTTGGCATGGAAGAATGGAAATTCCGACCGCGTCTTCCCGCCCGCATCACCACGCAAAAGAATTAACGCCGGGTATTGTTAATGCAATTGTTGTAAAAAGGAAGGAACGGAACCGATGCGCAGAAATTGTGCATCGTGAATTAAAAAATCAAGGAATCTTTGTCAGCTTGTCGTCCGTAAAAAGGACATTGAAGCGACAAGGGTTAATCCGACATCGCAGTCCGTGGAAACGCTGGCATTTCTCACAAGCTCGTCCGGAGGCTGTTTTACCTGGGGATTTGGTTCAGATAGATACGATACATTTTGTAATCGGAGATAAAAGATTTTACGTTTACACATTGGTTGATGTTGCATCCCGTTGGGCTTATGCAAAAGTGAGTTTGCGAATCAGCGCAAAAAGAAGTTTGAATTTTGTTAAGGAAGCATTGAAATATTCGGGATTTAATTTTAAGATGATACAATCAGATCACGGTCCCGAATTCTCTGCATGGTTTACGGAAAATTTAAAAAAGCTCGGTGGGAAACACAGACACAGCAGGGTCAGAAAACCAAACGATAACGGACATGTTGAGAGATTCAACCGCACACTCAAAGAAGAATGTTTGAACAAAGTTAGTTGCAATCCAAGGTCATTTCAGAAAGCAATCGATGAATATTTGCCGTATTACAACGGTCAAAGATTGCACCTCGGATTAAATTATTCAACACCACACGAGTGGTTACAAGCTATTGGTTAGAAGACGTTACCTACCGACTATTTCTGCATTCATCTTTTCCGCTCATTCTACCCTATATATTTATTATACCATATTATAATACCTTGTCAAGGGGTAAGACCACACAAAAAGCCCTTCTTTTTTATCTTCTTTCCCTTTTTTTATTTTTCTGCTTGTGGCGCGTTTTGCCCATTCTATCAAATTCTTCGGCCACACACTCATAATCTTGCCAAAAGCGATCTTCTTTTACTAAGGACCTCTCGTTAAATTTTTTGCCCGCTAAAAATTTTCCTCTTCTTTTTACCATTTTCGGCCAATGCCGAATGGGAATCATTGTAAAATACGCAATCTTCTCGTCTGTGTTTAAATCTGTGGCCCTTCCTAAGTTATCAAATGCTAAAAGTGCGTTTTCTATCAATTTTTTGTATTCAACAACAAAAACCTGGTTAATCATGCTTTCAATATCAGGTATATTAGCGTAATTTATGGCAAGCTCTTTTTTAACATCATTAAAGTATCCA
>JAUYHD010000019.1 GCA_030690215.1 bacterium
TGTTGCGTTAGATATTATGACGCGTATTGAAAGAAAATATAAGAAATAATTTTCGATTCAAATCGTATAACATAACGAACCTACTTACTAACGAATTACTAACGAAACAAATGAAAGAACGACAATGAAGATCAACCGACACAAGAACCTTCATCCGATTCGGACAAAATGGGATCTCGCCCATCAAAGTAAGGTGGCTTACAATCGCTCCCGGAACCGTCAAGAGACGTTCGAGATGATCGATGAACTTGACGACGAAGACGATGATGACCGTTTCGAGTGCGATATGGGCGAACCTCGTTCCGTTTGCTCCGGAAGTTGCGCGGAGATGGAACAATGAAAACCATCGCCGTTTCCTTCGAAGACTATCAAGATGCCGTTGATTCGTATCAAGGATGGTGTCCGGTTTGCCAGAGTTTTACAAGAGACACAACCGAACCTGACGCGGAAGGTTACAATTGTCCGGTATGTGGCGAACACAAGGTTGTTGGGGCGGAACAAGCGTTGCTTTTGGGAATGATCGAACCGGATATGCCGGAATTTTGAAAAACAAAACCAAATGAAAACCAATGAAACTTTTAAGATTGTTTTTGATCGTATCGCCAGCTTTTTTGATTTGTTGGGCATTTTCGTGGGGATCTCCATCTTGGACAATGAGCGTATATTTCATTGGATTTGTTGTGGGATGGATTTCTTTTTGGTGCGCGGGAAGGATTATCAAAAAGAGAGCGTTTTTTTCTCGTGAGAGGCGATTTAAGAGTTTTGGATTGCCGTGCTTGATCGAGAAAGAAAAACGCCACCACGAGCCGCACAGGTGCCTTGAATCGCAAGCAAATGGCATTGCGCCGGTTGAACTTCCCTTGTCCGATCGCGATATCAATCGTTGGGCAGCCATCATTGCGAAAACACTGCCGTCCGATTTGATTGATAGTATGGCAAATGTGTATCAAAATGGATCGGTATTACCATACGCGAGCGATTCCCGATGTTTGCGTCGGGCACAACAAAAAAGAAATAAATCCGGTTGACGATCGTATAACCCTTCAAAGGAAACAAAAATGAACACTCCTCCTCCTTGCGATAAATGTAAGCATTGTTATTTTGATGCGCTTTCAAAAGACGATCCAAGCGATTATGTCGAGTGTAAACTTAATCTGTCGATCGGCAATTTGAACTGTGAATCTTTCGAACACTGGGAAGGTAAAACTTGTTCAAGTTGTGCCTATTATGGAAGAGTGTCTCAAAATTGTTTTGCAAAGCGAGGATATATTCTTAAACGTGATCCAAGTGATAGTTGTTTTAAGTATGTAGAAAATATCAGTTTGCTTTCGGAATCAACAAAATGACAATGACAATCAACGATAAGATTGACTTTCTACTTGCGATTGGCAATGATGAAAATCTTTTGGAAGCCGCCAGAAAAAAGATTGAAGAGGCTTTGATTGAGTTTCGAAACGCTCGTATTTCAAATCAACGAAATAACGGATTGGTTATCAAAGAATATGATGGCTCTGATTCACATATTATTCGGATGGGTCCGGAAGATGCTATGCGAATCGGATTGATGGCAATTATAGAAGAAATGAAAAAATAAATCCGATCGACAATCGTATAACCTTCCGGAGATAACAAAAATGTCATACGAAGAACTTAATAATCTTACTCAAGCGATAGAACACATAAGAAAAGAAGAAATAAATATTATGGATGATGTTACTTTGACATATTCGGATGGTGAAACACTAAAAGTTAGGTATTACGGATTGTTAAATGATGTATATGGGAATTATAGCGCCGTGATTCAATATCTTCCAGCATTAAAAAACCATACTCTTGATTGTGTTCATTATTCCAGACTTATAAATAAATCCAGTCGTTGATCGTATAACCCTTTGAACACCACAACAAAGGTTTTTCAAATGCCACGCAAACTATATCAAGTATTCGCTCGGACGATTCACGCACGTCATCACTGCGAAAAGCACGGCAACAACGAATGGTTTGTCGAGCATACCGCAAAGATCGAAGAACTTGTGCGAAACAGAATGCCCAACGGATCGGGTTTTGATCACGAAACAAGCATTGATCTTATTCACTCTACCGGCGAAAAGCTTGTGTTTTTTACCGCATTTCATCATATGAACGAAAATGGTTTTTATGATGGTTGGACAAACCACACGATCACTGTTACGGCTTCGTTGAATAATCAAATCAATGTTCGTGTTTCCGGAGAGAATCGAAATGAGATCAAAGATTACATTGAAGAAATATATTATGATGCCCTGACAAATGAAGTTCCGGATAGCGAGTGAAAAAAGTAAGGAAAACAAAAAAATGTTAATACTGCAATGGGCATATGACGAACAAGATTCTTCGTGCAATAGTGTTGTTGGTAATCCAGAATCAATCTTGAGTTTATATGGTATTCTTTTTGGGGAAAATAGAAATAAACTTAGTTTTATTATGATAAAAAATATAGATGGCTCATTTTATAAAAATTGTTCATTTATCAAAGATTCTAACAAATAAAGATGAGTAGTGATAATTTTTGAATATTGCCAGCGTACGATCGTATAACTCCACAAGCAACCAACAAAACAAGCGAGCGGACAAATGGACACCGACAATCTCGATCTCGATTTCAGCGATTTCGTAACCGGTTATCTTGAGTGTGCTTTGTGGTCGTCAACCGAAGGGTCGGAAGATGGCGATATGGGAGCGTCACTAGAAGATAATTATGGAATCGAAGATATCGATCCAAAGACTCTAAAGGAAATGATCAAAGAATGCGAAGACTTTCAAAAGTATGCGAAAGTTGAACTTGCGCAATATTACAAGGAATACGATGAAAGCCGCGCTGGGCACGATTTTTGGTTGACGCGAAATGGCCACGGCGTGGGGTTTTGGGATCGTGGACTTGGGGAACTGGGAGATAAGCTTTCGGAAAAATCAAAGCCTTTTGGATCTTATGATCTTTATGCCTTCGAAGGTAAAGTCTATGGGCAATAAAGAAAACATTTTGGCGACGATCGTCTTTTGTATTTTTTGTATCGGTTGCGAAATAATCGAACCGATCGAACCGTTTGAATCGGATCCACATTACACATATGAAACACTTCACGGAATGCGCGCTATACTGGAAAATATTGATGAAAATCCGGATCAAATAACAGTCGAGACGTGGACAAGCGAACTACTCGCTTTCTGGGGAAATATCTTTGATAGTTCTGTTATCGATTGTATGATGAATAATGAACTTTCGATTATCCAAGTGGCATTTACTGACGCTGATTATGTGGTGTGTTCGAACGCTATTGATAAATGTGGCGGCATCGCCTTTCCCAGTAAACATATGTTTAAGGTTTCGAATGGCGCGGAATATAAAGTATATATTACATTTATTCACGAGTTAAGCCATTTGTTGTTAAACTGTGTTAGAGATCCAAATAAATATGTTATTGATCACGATCTATTTTTTGTGATAGGGCTTGAAGATTTCTTCAAAAGAAAGTATGTCGACGATCGTATAACTCATTGAACACCGCAACAAAGGAACGAGCACAATGCGATTTGAAATGGTTATTTATACTCCCAGCGCTCCAAACCACGGTAAGGCGCGAGGATATGTGCGCAATCGCAATGTATGGGTTTTGATTGTTGATTCTTCGTTGGGAATTGTAAAAAACATTCGATCGCGTTGTATTTTGAAGAAGATTCGCGTAGCAACGGAAGTGGACTCTCGATATAATGGTCCAAAATCGGCATATGGTCAAGCAATCGAGCGTGCCGAAGCAATCGTAGCTGAATATGAGAATGATAT
>JAUYHD010000032.1 GCA_030690215.1 bacterium
TTTATCTTGAGGCTTGCACAAATCAAGAAGACGCCATACAGCGTGAGCGTTATCTCAAATCTACTGCGGGACGCAGATTTTTGAGGAATCGCCTGCGGGGGTATTGGTCTTCTTCATTTGATGTAGCCTAACGGGGTATGCTTGGCTTTGGAAAAAAGAAAGAAGAAAAGACAGATATTCTTGCCATATTCCCCGAACAGATTTATGAAACGGGTATTTTAGAGTTGCGCGATGTTATAGCGCCGTCCGCGCTTGAAATAAATTCAAATTTTGTAAAACTGGGCGAAAAATTTACGCGCACTATTTATGTGTTTTCGTATCCTCGCTTTCTTTCGGTAAACTGGTTCTCGCCCGTCATCAATCTTGACCGCGTCTTTGATGTAGCGCTTTTTATCCATCCCATTGACACCGCCGAAGTCCTCCGACAGCTCCAGAAAAAAGTTGCCGAGGTACAATCGCAAATTCATATCAGAGAAGAAAAAGGATTTGTGCGCGACCCGATGCTTGATACCGCCTACGGCGACTTAGAAACGCTCCGCGACAAGCTCCAGCAAGCCCAAGAACATCTTTTTTCATTCGGGCTTTATATCACGCTCTACGCGGATTCCATTGAAGAACTTAACAAAACCGAATCCGAAATTCGCTCAATCCTGGAATCCAAACTTGTCTATACAAAACCCGCGCTCTTTCGGCAAGAACAGGGCCTTATTACGGTTTTTCCGTTCGGATCAGACAAGCTAGAAGTAAACTCGCGGCTCAACTCTTCTCCTCTTTCAAGTATTTTCCCGTTTGTATCATTTGACCTCACTTCTAACCGGGGTATTTTATACGGCGTTAACCGCCACAATAACAGCTTGGTGCTTTTTGACCGCTATAGCTTAGAAAATTATAATTCTGTAATTTTCGGGAAAGCGGGAGGAGGAAAAAGTTACGCGACAAAACTAGAAGTGCTCCGGGCTCTTATGTTTGAGGGAGAGGTTATCGTTATTGACCCTGAACGCGAATACGAATACCTCGCCGAAACAACCGACGGACGCTACTTTAATATTTCGCTCTCTTCAAATAATCACATAAATCCATTTGACCTTCCTGTCCCCCAAGAAGACGAATCCACCGGAGAGATTTTGCGAGAGCACATCATTAACCTTGTCGGCCTCTTTCGTATTATGTTGAGCGGGCTTACTCCGCAGGAAGACGCGGTTCTTGACCAAGCAATAACAGAAACGTACGCATCCCGAGATATCACCGCGGAGTCAGACCTCACGGGAGTTGTGCCCCCCACCCTTTCTGACCTTGAATTGATACTCGCGAACATGGAAGGAGGAGAATCGCTTGCTATGCGCCTTCGAAAATATACGCAAGGCACATGGGCTGATTTTATCAACAAGCCGACCAATGTAGACATCAACAAAAAAATGGTGGTATTTTCGGTTCGGGATATGGCAGACGAACTCCGGCCGGTTGCGATTTATCTTATCGTGCATCATATCTGGAATGTCATCCGCCGCAACCTCAAAAAACGCCTCTTGGTAGTGGATGAGGCATGGTGGATTATGAAAGAAGAAGACGGAGCGTCGTTTTTATTCGGCATTGCGAAGCGCGCCCGGAAATATTATCTGGGAGTAGCGACAGTGACCCAGGACGTAGGCGATTTTCTTCGCTCTCCCTACGGCGTCCCTATTATCACAAATTCCTCTATGCAGCTTCTGCTGAAACAGTCCCCGGCTACTATTGATATGGTACAGCAAACATTTAATCTTACTGAAGAAGAAAAATTTCTTTTATTGGAAGCCGAAGTGGGAGAAGGTATATTTTTTGCGGGGCTTAAACACGTCGCGATAAAAATAGTCGCCTCCTATACCGAAGACCAAATCATTACCTCGGATCCGGCGCAACTGCTCGCGATACGGAAAGCAAAACAAGAATTTAAAGAATCGCAATCGTAATCTTCATGGCAAACACACAGACAACGTCGCCTGAATATGACGAGCAAGAACGCCTAGACCCGGAAGAGACAATACGAGCGATAGAGAACATTAAAAATTCATACCCTCGTGCGATTAACTTGCTTGAGCAATTGCCTTTTTATTTTATCGCGGTGTTCGCCGATCTGGTTCTTGACATCATATTTCCATTGCTTACCGCTGTTCTTGCAGCAACGGTGATTGGGGCCCCAATCGCAGTTGCCATTGAGGTATTGGGAGATGTCATAGATGTTGGTATGGCGGGTATACTTATTATATGGGTTCTCGTAACCGCGTTTTTGGATTATGGCCATACAAAATCCCCGGCACACAAGGCAATTGTTTTCCGAAAAACAGTCATCCAAATAGCTATTATAACCGGGGGAACCGTTATAGAATTTATCCCCTTTGTGGAAATCGTCCCTTCGTGGCTCGGGTCAGTAAATCGTGTCGTTCACTACCAGCATGATGCCCGGAAAAAAGTGGAACATCTGTATAAAAAAACAATTGCAAAATTAAAAAAACAAGCGTGGCTGTCTTAAGGACGCCCAAGACATATCATTGATAGGATATACTCATGTGCAATACAATATATATAGAATGAAATATACGATATTTTTATTATCTCTTATATATATCCTGGCAGGGTATGCTTATGTTTCCCGCGCCCAATCTATCACGGGGGCTTCTGCTATTATCCATACAAACCCGAAATATCCAAGCTTTGAGACGACGGTTGAAGCAACTCTAGAAACATTCAGCGCCGATCTCAAAAAATCAACCATTACATGGACCAGAAACGGTAGTGTTGGGGTACAAGGCATAGGCGTCTCTTCTTTTCGTTTTAAAACCGGTGCTATAGGAACAACCGAACGCCTCGTGGCAACCGTCAAAACGCCGGACGGCAAAGAAATAACCGCCGAAAAAAATTTTTTGCTGGGGGACGTTGACCTTTTGTGGAGGGCTGCCACCACAATACCCCCTGAATATAAAGGGAAGGCGCTCCCAAGTCCGTTTTCTTCTATCACAGTTGCCGCAATACCCCACTTTTCAAAAGGAGGAGTTGCAAGTATCGCAGGCGATCTTGTATTTGATTGGTTCGTGGGCGGTAAACGAGACGCAAACGCGTCAGGAATCGGGAAAAGTTCATTTGAAATAATAGCAGGCGCGTCCCCCGCAATATACCAAGTATCTGTAATGGTAAGAAATGAGATAAAAAACATTTCATTTGAAAAAAGTGTTGCCATTCGGGTGTTTGAACCGGAGGTGCTACTGCATGAAGAACGCCCTCTTGAAGGACCTTTCATGGGCAAAGCGCTTTCACAAATAACGCTTAACGCGAATGATACAAAAATATTTCGCGCAACGCCTTATTTTTTCCCGAAAGAACACGCGTCGTCTCTCGCATACGAATGGCTTTTAAATGACGAACAAAAAAACACTCCGACTCCGCATCTTTTTGGATTTTCTCCAAAAGCATCAAATAAAAACCCCGCAACGCTCGGGATAAGCATTACCAACACGGTGCACGCAATCCAAAAAGCATTAGCAAAACTTATAATCAATGTTCAATAATTTAAACAACATAAAGACTCTATTCGGGATAATTATTATCATAGCAATAGTGATTGCTCCTTTTTCATTTCTTAACGCTCAACCAACACCAAGTAAAAGTGGGAGCGAGTTTATAGAATTCCTAAACTGGCTTTTTTCAGCGCTTCTTTCGGTTGCCGCGATCCTTGCGTTTGTCATGATAGTTATCGCGGGGTTCAAGTGGGTTGCTTCAGCAGGCAATCCCGCCGGAATTGAAGACGCAAAGGACATGATTACAAAAGCAATCCTTGGTCTTGTGCTCGCGTTTGCAGGATGGCTTATTTTAAATACGATAAACCCCGCGCTCGTCGGGGGAGGCGGGGGTGGAGGCCTTCCCGGCGGTGGGTCAAGCCCAACAGAACCGGCAGACCCTGCCGAACCGACAGATCCTTCAGACCCGACAGCCCCCGGGGACACATTGAGCGAACAAGAAGCAAGAGACAAACTTGCAGCAGCAGGAATTTCTGTGAACAAAGCGCCCTGCCCCGCAGGGGTATCTTATAAAGACGTGCCTGGCGGTTGCACGTCACTTGAAGGAATACCCGAATCAACAATAAACAGCCTTATTGCTATAAAAAAACAATGCGTCTGTTCCATTACCGTGACAGGAGGAACAGAAGCTGGCCATAAAACACACGGACCAGGGATCCCTATTGTTGACCTCTCATTTGATGAGTCGCTTGGTCGCTATCTCCACGATAACGCTTCCGCTTTAGGAATAAGCTCCATATGTACGGACGCAGCACACCAACAACAATATAGCCATGACTGCGGCTTTGTCGAAATAGAAGAGCATCTTCACGTTGTTTTTTAATCACGAACGCAATCATGTCTAAACCGCTTGCCATAGGATTAATCATATTTTTTGTAGGGATAATCGCTCTCGGGATTGTTTTTATCGCATTCCGGGGCAACCCCACACTCATCACCTCTCCGCCAGATACAGGTGGTTCTTCTTTTCCGCAATCGGGAACAAAACCCCAGATACCTGCAGCCCCGGGGACGCTTCCTTCAGAACGAGACCTCATAAAAATAACAAACGGCGCGGTGAGCGGATTTACATTGACACCCACAGGAGTGCGCTTCGTTGAAAAAGCGACGGGTCACGTCTTTGACGCGTCTCCCGATGGACAAACACAAACAAAAATATCAAATACCACCATACCAAAAACAATTAATGTCCTATGGTCGTCACATATCAACTACGCGATCATGCGCTACCGAGAAAACGAGGAAATAAAAACAGCGTCGGCGGAATTTACCGACGCAAAAACGAACGGCGTATTGCTCCCCGCGAACATCCTTTCCTTCACACATTCACCTGACCGGTCCCGGATATTTTATACTATCCCCGGATCAGGCGACACTGTCGGAATCGCCGCAAACATCGATAACACCTCCCAGTCCCAGATCATGCGTCTTCCGAACGCCGATTTTATCGCGCATTGGTACGGCCCGCGCGAAATTTCTTTTCTTACTCCGCCGTCTGCTTTCGCGGAAGGATTTTTATACCGCTATAATATTGATATAGGATCATTTGAAAAATTATTAGGAGGAATCCCGGGGCTTGATATTCTCTGGTCAAAAAATAAAACAAAGATCCTCTTTTCTCAAGCAAATATAGGGACAGGCAAATCAAATCTTTTCATACTTAATATAAAAACGGGAGCAACCCAGGACTTGGAGACAGAAGGGTTCGCCCAAAAATGCGCATGGAAAGACGACCTCCTCGTATACTGCGCGATTCCTACAACAATACAAAAAGGAGCATACCCGGATGATTGGCTAAAGGGCGTTCTTTCTTTTGACGATCGTATCTGGTGGATAGATACGGACACGCTTGAAAAAACAATCGTAAAAACCCTGCCCAATATTGATATATCCGAAATACGCATAAGTGCCGAAGGAGATTATCTCTATTTCCAAAATAAAAAAGACGGAGCGCTTTGGAGCCTCCAGTTAGTTGATTAGTTGACTAGTTTGCTAGTTGGTTGATTTACTCGGTATAAAAAAATCTACTTGTTTCAAGTAGATTTTTTTATACAACCAACAAATAAACAGACCGGGGGCTAGCAAACTAGCAAACTATTTAGAGTGGTTTTATCACCACACGACGCTCTTCTCCCTCTCCCCTGCTCTCGGTTGCGATATCGGGATATTCCATGAGCGCGGTATGGATAATGCGCCTTTCAAACGGAGACATCGGCGTCATCTCAAGTTCTTTTTTGAAATAGCGAACGCGCTGAGCAGACATGCGGGCAATTTCGTATAGCTGGTCCGCTCTTTGTTTATGATAATCATTGACATCAACAATAAATTGGATTCGCTCGCTTTTGTTCTCTCCCCCGAAACCAAACTCTTTATCAACAATGCGCCGGATAATGTGATTAATCGCTTTTAGATGCGTTCCATTTTCTCCTATAAGAAGCGCTGCGTCCGGACTTTTTACGCTAAATGTAACGCTGTCCATATGCGTGACAGCATCTACGGAGACAACAATTCCCATATTTCCAATGAGCGCTGATATTTTTTGAGAAATGTTTTCTTGCATTGTGGCATCCATATGGTGTCGGCGCAAGAGAATATTACTCCTTTGCTTTCGCTAATACGAAAGCTCGTTTTCTCACCACGCCTTCGTGTAGAATAGCAAAAATATTTGATGTTGTCCAATAGAGCGCGAGTGCTGCGGGGAACCGCAACGATATCACAATAATGAAAACCGGGAATATATATTGCGCCTGCTTCATAAATCGTTTTGTTATATCTTCGGAAGCGTTTGTTGTTTTCTTTTCGGTACTGGGAGGTATGGCAAGGCGCATTTGGATAAACTGGGAAAGGCCGGCAAGAAATGCAATGACAAAGCTTGCTTTAGTAAGATTCACCAGAGAAAGAAAATGAACATTGATCATCTCAGGCAATATAACAAACGAATACAGCGTATGAGCTGAATCAGGGATAGAGTTAATAAATACGGTATAGAGAGCGATGAGCACAGGGAACTGTATAAGAAGCATAAGGCACCCGGAGAAGGGCGAAACCCCGTGCGCTTTATACAATGCCATGGTCTTTTGGGCAATCTCTTGCTGGTTATTTTTATGCGTTTCGCGTATTTTTTTTATTTCCGGCTCAATTTTTCTCATTTGTATCTGCGTTACGATAGAGCGATGCGTAAATGGAAAAATGATAAAACGCACAAGAATGGTAAGAATAATAATCGCAAGCCCGAGATCATGAAAAGGCATCTGCCCCGTCAAAAACACAAGCGCGTTGAAAAGCGGCTGAGAAAAAATCGTATGGAATAGTGAAAGGATAGTGTCCATAAGAATACCTACGGAAGCGGGTCATAGCCCCCCTGTGAAAACGGGTGACACTTAAAAATTCGCTTTCCGGTATAATAAAGCGCTTTTAAAAATCCGTAGCGCCCAAATGCCATAAGCCCATATTCAGAACAGGAAGGATAAAATCTGCATGACGGCGCTCGTCTTATAAATATATTTTTATCCGGGGAAATTGTTTTCTGATACAGCACAATGCCATATCGGATAATAGTATTCATGTGTTTTTCTTTCCGGATAATAATGATTTTTTTTCTAACACGCTCCGGATGCTGTCTTCAATATCTTTTCTATGAGAAAACACCATATGGAAAACAATAATAATATCATACCCCCTTTTTATAGAAGAGACAAAATGATAGAGCACATCCTTTGTTTGCCTGCGCAACCTATTCCGCGAAACACTTTTTTTTGCCACCTTTGAAGAGACCACAACGGCAAATCGAGGCTCGCGTATATTATTTTTTTTGCAATATAAAGAAATCCCTTTCCCTTTTTCTTTTTCCCCATGCGCGAAAACGAGCTTTACTTCGCGTGAAGCAAGCCTATGTATTTTAGAAAGAGAGGTCATAGTCGTTTTTATTATCTGCCCGCAACTACCCGTGGCGAGCTTCGCTTGCCACGGAGGTAGATGCGGTATGCAAATAATAAACCCCCTCCTTTTGCAAAGCAACATTTCTAAAAAAATATTTTGCTGTGTGCAAGGGTGATATAGTATATCATCCCCAGATATAAAAGGAGGGGGTGGAATAACCGCAAGACCGCAATCAGCGCGGATACCGCACTGTTTGTGGTGCGGTTATTCATTGCGCGATAATCCGCTTTCTTGCTTTCCGGCGCCTTCTTCGCATAACATTCTTGCCCGCTGTTGTGCTCTTCCGCTTAAGGAAGCCGTGAGACCGGCTTCGTTTCCTTTTTTTTGGTTGGTAGGTGCGTTTTGGCATATATTTTCTCACTCTACCACTAAAGTCGCTAACATACAATATTAACAGCTCGTCCACAGATTGTTAACATACGTAGTAACCTTACGAAGGTTTCTTTCCTCAAAATTTTGAGTGGTATAATACTACTATGTTCGTTATTCTTTTTTATTAAAAATCCATTCTTGTTTATGACAAACGAAGAGCTGTGGCAAAAAACACTTGATGAAATACAATGTGAAGTTTCAACAGCTAATTTTATTACCTGGTTCCAACACACAATCATCACCGAACAAAAAGATCAAAATGTCACGGTCGGCGTGCCGAATGCCTTTGTGAAAGAATGGATAGAATCAAAATATCAAAAACCCATACTTAAAATCGTACGCAATTTTATACCCGACATTCGTTCTATTGAGTTTTCAATACTGCCAAAACTCTCACAAAAACAACAGCCGCTTTCTGTAGTAAAAAAACAGGTTCCTCAAGAACAACAAGAAATACAAGAGCTCTCCATAGACAGGGAGACAAATCTAAATCCGCGCTATTCGTTTGATAATTTTATCGTTGGGTCTTTTAACGAACTCGCCTACGCCGCTTCTCAAGCAATTATTAATAACCTAGGGGCGGTGTATAATCCATTCTTTGTCTATGGAGGCGTCGGATTAGGAAAAACGCACCTCTTACAAGCAATAGGAAACGAGATCCGAAAAAATAATCCTCATACAAAAGTAAAATATATATCATCTGAAAAATTCACAAATGAATTTATAACCGCAGTACAAAACAAAGAAACAAATTATTTCAAAGAGAGATACCGCGCAATAGATCTTCTTATTATTGACGACATCCAGTTTATATCTAAAAAAGTGCAAACCCAAGAAGAAATATTCCACACATTCAACACGTTATACGAAAACAACAAGCAAATAATCCTTTCATCAGACAGGCCGCCAAAGCTCATTGAAAACCTCGAAGAACGTCTTCGGTCGCGTTTTGAGGGGGGGATGATAGCAGATATATCAGAACCGGAATATGAAGCTCGTTTAGCAATACTCCATACAAAACGAAAAGAAAAAGACATCATTATCACGGATGACATTCTTGAATATATAGCGGCATCCATCAAATCAAATATCAGAGAACTTGAAGGAGCATTAAATCTCATTGCGGTCCGCCTACGACTCCAAAAAAGCTCTCTTTCTCTCGCGGAAGTAAAAGACATTCTTTCTAAACACATCCAGCCCCGAAAAGTAGTCACGGCAAAACAAATTATCAACGCTGTAAGTAAATTTTACAACACACAAGAAAAATTTCTTATAGAAAAAACAAGAAGAAAAGACATAGTAAAACCAAGACAAATCGCGATGTATTTACTGAGAGAAGATTTTAACGGATCATACCCATATATAGGACAAAAATTAGGAGGACGAGACCACACAACCGCTATTCACTCATATGAAAAAATAGCACGTGATTTGAAAAATAATAAACAACTCCAAGAAGAATTAAAACAAATCCGTTTAAATTTTTATTATAACCAAGACTAATAAAAAGGTAGTATGATGTGCACGAGTTGTGGATATATAAAAAATAAGAAAGAAAAAAGAAAAAAATAATATATACATACACCGTACATCCACACTATCTTCCACAACCTATCAACAGAAAAATAATATAATATGTATTATAAAACAATATATTTTACAATTTTACACAGTATACACATACCTTATTACAACTATTACTTATATATAATTATTTTTTAATATGAATACGTCTTGTGTAAAAGAAGACCTCCAAAAAGCACTCACTATAACAGAACGTCATATAAGTAACGAGGATAACCTTCCGTTATTAAAAGGGGTGTTTTTAGATGCGAGAGAGAATAGATTATATATTCGTTCAACAAATCTTGATACAGGTATTGAATTATGGATACCTACAAAAACAAAACGAAAAGGAAATGTTGTTGTTCCTGTAAAAACATTTTCTTCTTTTTTATCTACAGTATCTGATGATCGGGTATTACTTGATGTAAAAAATGGAAATTTATTAATAACAACACCATCAACATCAACAACTATTAAAGGATATATATCTGATGACTTTCCGCCATTTCCTATTATAAAAAAACCAACATCATTAGAAATTCCTGATATTAATCTTTCAAAAGAACTTTCCGGAGTTGTTATCGCTGCTTCTTCGTCTGAAATAAAACCGGAAATATCAAGTGTTCTTTTTAGTATACAAAAAAATAATATAAAATTTGTGGCGACCGATTCATTCCGTCTTGCGGAAAAAACATTATCATTTAAACATAATCAATATCATTCACTTCTTTTTCCTTTCCGTCATATTATTGAGTTAATTAAAATTCTTGAAATATTCCCATCTTCATTGGAGGTTGTATTTGACGCGCATCAAGTTATTTTTAACGGGAAAACATTTTCGTATTTCGCTCGCTTGCGTGACGCATCGTTTCCTCAATATGAACAAATTATTCCAACGTCGTTTTCAACCGAAGTAACGTTAAAGAAAATTAATTTTTTAAAAGCCATTCGCGGCGCGAGCGTGTTTTCCGGGCGTCTCCGAGAAGTTTGTTTTAATGTATACCCTGAAGACAATTTATTCGAGGTCGTCACAAAAAATAGCGATATAGGAGAATATGCAAACCAAATACCTTCAAAAATTACCGGGGAACGATTAAGTATAAATTTTAATTACGGATATATTATTGACGGGATAAATCAAATTATTTCTGATGATATTCTCCTGCGTTTTAATGGAGAATCAAAACCCGTACTCATCCAAAATCCCTATAACGCGAATTATATTTATTTGGCGATGCCAATGAAAAATATATAAACATCCCCGCCGCGTCTGACGCGGCGGGGTGCTTTTTTGTGTGTATGCGCGGAGTATCCCGCAAGAAATGATATAATGGTTAATTACATTCTTGGGATTCGTCTCCCGCTCGGCATACCAGCACTGCTGTTTCTATAAACTGCGAATTCCCGACGGAGTCATATATGCGTATGAGGAGCATCGTGTCTTCATAAGCGTCCAGAAAAGGAACTTCTTTTGTTATTGTGTGAGTATTTTTATTTTGATATACCGGGACGCTCCCCAGAAAATAATTCCCTATAAAAGTATCAATGTGTTCTATCGGATATGTGCTTTGTGTTTGGACTGAAAAAGTAAATGATTGACCGGGGTATATGCGAGTTGGCGTGTTCCCAAGAAAGGATATAACCGGTTTATTTTCAGGTCTGTGGATAGTATCAAATTCTTTTGGTATGTTGTCCGTTGTTTGTTCTTGGATATGTTGTGACTCCATCCATGTTCTTACCGGGTATTCCCATAATGTAAATTGAGAATCTCTCTCTGGGTTCTCCGGGATATTGCCCTGTGGGTTATTTTTGTCTACCCAATAAAGTATAGAGTGGATTTGAGTAATAACTTTTTGCTGTTGTAATTCTTGCGGGGTGTATTCTGTCGCCAATTTCCCTGAAATAGAATCTATGATGTAAGAATAGGACCCTCTCCACTCGCCTCGTAGTACCGGTTTCTGGATATTTTGAGGTGACGGCTGAGTAAAACTTTCCTTTGGGAGCGTTTTAAATACCTCGGCAAAAAATGCGTTCCACAGGGGAGCCGCGATAAATCCTGCGACTTGTTTTTCCATAGGCGTGTTATCGTTATTGCCGAACCAAACGCCCAGTGAAAAATTCGGCGTGTATCCTATGACCCATGCGTCTTTGTAATCGTTTGTTGTTCCTGTTTTTACCGCGACTTCTCGGCCAGGGAAATGGAGAAATGACTGCGCGCCAAAAGCAGGAGTCCGCGCGGCATTATCAGAAAGCATACTGTTTATTTGGTGGGCTATCTCGGGAGGCAGTACCTGGTTTTGAGGCGGCGTGTATTCTTCTAATATTTTTCCTTCATTTGTTTCAACTTTTAGTATTGGAACGGGGGTGTTTCGTATGCCGTTATTCGCAAACACGGAATAAGCTCCTGTTATTTCTAATAATGTCACCTCCCCTCCTCCGAGGACCAGCGTAAGCCCGTATCTATTCGGATCGTTAAGCGTTGATATGCCGAGCGTTTGCGCGGTGGAAAGAGAACGTGTGAGTCCCGCAAGATACAACACTTTTACCGATGGTACGTTTACTGATTGCGCAAGCGCGTCTCTAAACGTGATCGGTCCCCGAAATATACTGTCGTAGTTCTTAGGAGCATAACACTCAGAATCTTCGCCATATTCATTTAATTGAATGTCTGGGTTGCAGGACGAATTGAATTCGGTGGGGAGGTCAAACACGACAGTTTCAGGCGTGTATCCTTGCATGAGCGCCGTTGCGTACACTATGGGCTTGAAAGAGGACCCTGGCTGGCGAAGACTCAGCGGTGTGTTTACTTGCGGGTCAAAAAGACAGCTTTTCCCGGGCGTGCATCCCTCTGGTTCCGGCTCCCCCCAAAAATTTTTTGATCCAACCATAACTTGTATTGCTCCGGTTTTCGGGTCCAGCCCTATCATGCCCGCGTTAAAAACATTGAATTTTTCTTTTTCGTCTTCTACGAATTGCTTTGTAATCTCTTCCGCTTTTTGCTGAAGTTCCCAGTTGAGCGTTGTGGTAACTTTAAGCCCTCCCGTGTCAACCGTATCTCTTCCGTATTTTTCTCCGAGTACATCAAGTACGTACATGACAAAATGAGGAGCTTTTAAGCTTTCATCTGCCCGTCCTATAAATTGAACATGTTCCTGCATTGCTGATTCGGCTTCCTCCTTAGAAATAAAGCCAAGTTCGTTCATGCGCCGGAGTACCGTGTCTTTTCGTTTTTCCAATTCATCTCGGTGGAGTCCATACGGAGAATAATACGTTGGCGATTGCGGAAGAGACGTTACATACGCGGCTTGGGCAAGAGTCAGTTCTTTCGCGGGTTTCCCAAAAAACGTTTGGCTTGCGGCTTCAATGCCGTATGTTTGCCCCCCGTACGGGATTTCGTTTAAGTAGAGGTTAAGAATATCTTCTTTGCTGAGTATTCGTTCCAATTTGAGCGCAAGAATTGCTTCTTTGATTTTTCGAGTATATGTTTTTTTATTCGTGAGAAGCGCGTTTTTAATAAGTTGTTGAGTTATGGTGGATCCTCCTTGCCCCGCGACTGTTCCTGAAAGTATGTTTGTAAAAAATGCCCGGAAAATTCCTTCAACGCTTATGCCGTGATGGTTGTAAAAGTCCGAATCTTCAATAGCAACAGTGGCATTTTTTACATTGCGCGGGATGTCTTCAAACGGAATAACGGTTCGCTTTACCGAACCATGAACGTCATACAGAAGCACTTTCCCTGTATTGTCATAGATTTTTGTTGATTGCTCTATTTTTCGCTCGGTGAAAAGCGAGACATCGGGGATATCAAGCGTGATAGTCCATAGCGCAAGAGTAGCGATGCATAAAAATCCCACACCCGTGCCTATGAAAAGAAATTGATGAGAAAATATGGCCTTTTTTAGTTTTTTTGCAATCCTTTTTTTCATTATTCTGGGGATCGTTTTTTTCTGGTATACTTTTAAGTATATCCGACCCATGGGATGATGGGTAGTATTATGAAAGAAAAAAATAAAAAATCAAGGGGGAGTATAGCAAAGGAAATCCTTTTTTACGTTTCCGAAATTATTGATGAAAAAAGTTTTTCGAAACGGTTGAGGGGGAGCCGTTTACGGGTGAAGTTCGGCATTGACCCGACCTCGCCCGATCTGCATATAGGGCATATCATCCCCTTGCGTATGCTTCGGCGGTTTCAGGACATGGGGCATGACGCGGTTCTTGTTATTGGGGATTTTACCGGCATGATAGGAGATCCGTCTGAAAGAGGGAATGTGCGTCAAGTTCTTACCGAGAAAGAGGTCCGGGATAATATGAAAAAATACGTTGTTCAAGCGTCGCGTATTCTTGATATAAAAAAATGCGAAATCCACTACAACGGAGAGTGGTTCTTTAAGAAGAAATTTTCTTTTTTTGCCGACATGTTTTCAAAATTTACTGTTCAGCGGGTATTAGAGCGTGATGATTTCCAAAAGAGGTTGCAGGCAGGTTCCGATATCAGCGTACTTGAGATTCTTTATCCGTTGTTCCAGGGATATGATTCTGTCGCGGTGAAGGCCGATATAGAAATAGGAGGGACAGACCAAAAGTTTAATTTACTTATGGGAAGAAAGATGCAGCGCCGTTTTGGCATGCCGGAGCAGGATATTATTACCCTTCCTCTGCTCATAGGGACCGATGGCATAAAAAAGATGTCTAAAAGCTTTGGGAATAGTATTAATTTTTCTGATACGCCGAATGATATATTCGGCAAAGGCATGTCCATCCCAGACAATCTTTTATCCTCCTATTATAAACTGGTTGATGAGAATTTTTCAGAAGAAAAACCCCCGATGGAATCAAAGAAGCGCCTTGCGTTTCTTCTCACGGAGCTATTGTCTGACAAGAGAAAGGCGGAACAGGCAAAAAAATATTTTGAAGACGCGTTCCAAAAAGGGAAACCCCGAGACCTTCGGGATATCGCCGTACATTCCATGGGAGATACGGGAAAAGCGATTGGCATGTCTCAGTCAGAGTTGCGGCGTCTCATAAAGCAGGGGGCTGTGGAATTTGAAGGAGAAAAGATTTCTTCATTTTCATTTGAATATCCGAAAGACGGCGTACTGCGTATAGGCAAAAAAACATTTTTTCAGGTGAAGAGAAAAAAATGAGATACCGCCAAACACGCTGCCGCGGTATCTCATTTTTAAGAACCGTCGGTTCTCAACGCTCGCTTCGCTCGCTACTTTCCTCCACGGGGAACCGAACGCGGTTCCCCGACCCCCTCCGCTCTTGCGCATTCTGCGCAAGCAAATAAAGTCCTCTGCGAAGGCGGATAAAAAATCACCGCGCTTTTTGTAGCGCGGTGATTTTTTATTTCTTATTCTTCGTCTTCCTTCAAAGAGTTTTCATCGTCATCCCCCAATTCGTCAGAGTCATCGTCCGTGTCCGTATCTATATCGCCATCCTCATCAGTTTCCTCGTCATCTTGCAAGAGAATGTCCTCGTATGCCATACATGTAATAATTAATAGTGATAATTGCGACCCCAGAGGAGTGTTTTTTTGGGAAATCCCCTCCTAACATTTTTATATAGCAAGTACCGTGTATTTTGTAAACCCTTGCAAAAATGCTTGTGGATAAGTCTCGTATGCAGTGATATGATATTCGGTATGAAGAAGATATTTCTTAGGAATATTACTCGATTCGGAGTCGGCGGGAGGGCGAATATTTTTGAGGTAAAAAAGGACGAGCGTGTCCCTTCTTTGGTAAGGCGTCTTCATGCCAGAGGCGAAAAAATGTTCGTGCTTGGCGGGGGTACAAACATTATTGCGAATGACGCGGGATATACGGGGCCAATTCTCGCGATACGAACAAAAAATATTCGGATTAAGAAAAACAGTATACGCGCTGATGCGGGGGTGCTGCTTGAAACGCTTGTGCGTACTGCGAACAGAAAGGGGCTTGCGGGGCTTGAAACGCTTGCAGGCATTCCGGGAACGGTAGGCGGGGCGCTGTATGGGAATGCGGGCGCCTATGGGCGCGAGATACGAGAAGTCGTCCAGAGCGTTTCTGTGTTTGACGGCAAAAAAATGAGAACGCTTTCGCGGCGAGCATGCGCGTTTGGTTATCGGGAAAGTATTTTTAAGAAAAGGAGCTGGGTTATAGTATCTGCCGTATTTTTTTGTAAAAAGGAGAATGCAGAAAATCTTATACGAACATCAAAACAGATTCGCGCTATGCGTATAAAAAAATACCCGCGAACGCTTCGTTGTGCCGGGAGTATTTTTAAGAATATTTTAGTGGAGAGCAGTACAGGGAAAAAAATTTTGCCGAACATCTCTCATACAAAAATTATAAAAGGAAAAATCCCCGCGGGCGTGCTTCTTGAGGGCGTAGGCGCGAAAGGGATGAAAAAAGGAAACATACGAGTCGCCGGCCATCACGCTAATCTTATTGTAAATACGGGGGGCGGTAAGGCAAAAGACGTACTCTATATTATAGATACGTTAAAAAAACGAGTACGTAAAAAATACGGCATTACGCTTGAAGAAGAAGTACAGTATCTTGGGTTTTAATATGAAGGTTTCTCATAACTCATCACTCATAACCCATAACTTATAACTCACTGTGGTGCATTCCGGTAAGAGCAACCGCTATCGCATCTGCTTTATCGTCCGGACTGGGGGTTTCTTTTAATTGCAGCAGAAGCTTGGTCATATGCTGCATTTGTTTTTTGTCTGCCTTTCCGTATCCGCATATCGCCTGTTTAATTTGAGCAGGGGTAAATTCTTTTGTGGGGGTAGCTCCTGCTATATGCAATATCATGCCCCGGACTTCAGCGACATTCATCGCGGTTTTTTGATTGCTGTAAAAAAACAATTTCTCAATCGCAAGAAGATCGGGTGTATGCGCTTGGAACAAATCTTTCACGTGCGCTCCTATTAATTGGAGTCGTTCTTGATACGGAGTGTTTACTGATGTTTCAAAGCAGCCTGCATCAATCAAAACATCTTTCCCGTGTTCAGAAGCAACAATCGCCCATCCTAAGCGTCCGTATCCGGGATCAATGCCGAGAACCTTTTTTGTATTATGAATCATAAAGAATGAATCAGGGGAACCCCCTTATTCCTCATTCATAATTCCTAATTCCTCATGTATTCTTCAGAAAATTCGGCATTTGTATAGAAGCCCTGTATATCATCATGTTCGTCCAGTTCATCAAATAAGCGCATGAGCTTATGTTCATCTTCTTCCCCTACCATAAGGGGCGTGTTCGGCTCCCATCCTTTCTCTGTTTTTACAAAAAGAAATTGCGCGGCTCCTTTGCCCGCAAGCTTGCCATCATGTTTTGAAAGCATGTGCTTTATCTCGCTTGTGGTGCGGTTTGAATTGTCCGTGATTGCCGAAAGAAGGATCGCTGCCCCGCCGGGCCCGTATGCCTCAAAAAGCATTTCTTCTAATTGTTCTTTATCTTTTCCTCCCGCCTTTTTTATAATGCGTTCTATATTGTCAGAAGGCATATTTGCTTCTTTTGCCTTCTGTATTGCAACGCGAAGCGCGGGGTTTGTATTTGCGTCCGGTCCTTTGTGGCGGACCGCAACAAGTATCATACGGGCTATTTTCCCGTATGCTTTGCTTTTGTGCGCGTCGCTTGCCGCTTTTTTATGTTTTATTTGAGACCACTTAGAATGTCCGCTCATGATTACGCGCCATTCGAATACGAATAATGCTGTCTTTCATGTCTTTTATATGCGGGAATTCATTCCCCGTGAATGTTTTTTCTCCCGCGGTGTGGATTTCTATTGTTCCATATCCGAGAAAAAGCGAAATAAAATTTGGATTATGAGTAGTGACGTCTTGTATACGGTCTATTAAAAATTCCGATACTTCACGATGAAAGACTCCTCTATGTTCAATAGTGATGATGCGTTTTGTGGTGATTATCCATATATCAAGATAGTAATCCATCCACATGCCAAACGCGATGTTTGCCACAAAAAGAATATACAGAGAGAACAGATACACAATAAGGGGCGTGAATGTATCGGGGAAAGAGAAAAAAGGAATCACGAACAGTCCTATAAGAGGAACAAGCAAGAGAACAATAATCATCGTCATTTTTTGCGCGATGACAATCCAGTGGCGATGGACGGATTGGACGATGTTTTCTCCGGGATGAAGCGCTATCATAGAAAAGAAGAAAAAATTATATGCCACGGTACACGAAAGAACGCAATGGTGGATATAATCATGAGAAGCGTAATAATAATCCCAAACAGAACAGTAATTGATTGTTTGTGTTCTTGTTGGAATGAATATTCTTTTTTGTAGTGGAAAAGAACCCCCACAAAAGCGGATACGCCTATTAAAAGAAGAATATGGATGGCAATGGCTATATTCATAAAAGTGTTTTTTGGGGCGGATTTTTTTTGAGATGATTCCATGCCGCTTCTGTCGCAAGCCGTCCTCGAGGCGTACGTTCTATAAAACCAAGACGCAGTAAATATGGTTCATATACTTCTTCTATGGTTGCAGCCTCCTCAGACGTTGCTGCCGCGAGGGTTTGCACCCCAACCGGTCCCCCGCCGAATTTTTCTATGAGGATTGCAAGTACTCGTCTGTCGGAATCTTCTAGCCCTTTTTCGTCAACCCCCAGCATGCGGAGCGTGTTTTCCGTCACTTCTTTGGTTATGCGCGTGTATCCATGAACTTGCGCATAATCGCGGCATCGTTTTAAAAGTCGGTTTGCGACGCGCGGAGTTGCCCGCGAGCGTTTTGCGATAGCGAAAGATGCTTGGGCGTCAAGCGGAATATTGAGAATGCGTGATGAGCGCTGTATGATTTTTTGGATTTCATCTTCCGTATAATACTGAAGGCGGAACGTGCCTCCTGAAAAGCGTGAACGCAAAGGAGACGACAAAAGCGAAACGCGTGTTGTCGCGGCAATTAATGTAAATGGAGGAAGCTCAAGCTGGATTGAACGCGCGCCCGGTCCTTTTCCGATAATAATGTCAATGGTTCTATTTTCAAGCGCGGGGTATAATACCTCTTCTATTGCTTTGTTAAGCCGATGGATTTCGTCAATAAAAAGAATATCGTTTGGAGAAAGGTTGGTGAGAAGAGACGCTAAATCTCCCACGCGTTCTATCGCGGGGCCTGACGTTGTTTTTATTTGAGTATTCATTTCGCGGGCAACGAGATACGCAAGCGTAGTTTTGCCGAGTCCCGGCGGTCCATGGAAAAATAAATGTTCTACGGGTTCGTTTCGTTCGCGCGCCGCTTTAATGAGAAGCGTGATATTTTCTTTGATCGCGTCTTGCCCGATATATTCTTTCCATATATTCGGTCGTAATGCCGAATCGGTGAAATGATCTTCTTGTGGTTGGTCCGGTTTGTGTAAGGTCATACTATGGGTATCGTATAAAATTTTTTTGGTATTTTAGCCAAACGGGGTTGACCCCGTTAGGCAAAATCGAATCGTCTTCCTCGCTGTATCTACCAGCAAATTTCGACAATATGCTCAACGGACCGCTGTTTCTTTAACCACATACAGTATCCGTCAGACGTAGATACAGCTTTCGATTTAGCCAAACGGGGTTGACAAAGCAAGGTTTTTTTGCTAGAATAACCACGATTTATTCTGCTGAAAGAACCCCATATCCTCTAGGCAATTGTATAACTTTGTTTTGGGTATTGCACGAAGGGCATTGTGGCTCCGGCTGTGGTGTTTCTCTGTGTGTATCCTCTTACTCGCCTTGTGCGGGTATTGCCTAGAGAGTACGGGGTTTTTTATTACTCTTGGGCGCAGCGCAGTTGTTCATTTTGCTCCTGCTGCTCGCTCTACTTCTTCAAGGGATGTAATTCCTTCTATTACTTTTAACATACCATCTTGGAAAAGATTTGGAATGCGTTGCCGTTTCATCTCGTCTCGTAATTTTGCATGCGATGGCGATTCTAAAATGAGCCGTTCTACTTCGTCGTCAATCAATAAAATTTCAAAAATACCGATACGGCCCTTATAACCCGTATCATTGCACTCATTACATCCCTGCGGGTGGTACAAAGAAAATGACGATATATCCGGACGCGCCATTCCTTTCGGGAGTGTTTCAATCGCATGGGTTATTTTTGCTTTTTCTTCCGGGGTTGGCGCATCCTTTTTTTTGCACGCCTCGCAGAGCTTTCGTATAAGGCGTTGCGCCATGGACATGTTGACCGCCGGCGCGATAATGGAGGGGCGAACGCCAAGGTCAATTAAGCGAGGGATTGTTCCTGCGGCATCGTTTGTATGCAGGGTTGAGAATACTTGATGACCTGTCAATGCCGCGTGCATTGCGGTATTTGCCGTTTCCAGGTCTCGTATTTCTCCGACGAGGATAACGTCGGGGTCTTGGCGCAGGATGGAACGAAGTCCCGTTGCAAAGCTATACCCTTTTGAGGCATCAACCTGTGTTTGATTAATGCCGATTACATGATACTCAATAGGATCTTCAATTGTTATTACTTTTACGTCGGGTGTGTATACTTTTTTAATGAATGCATAGAGCGTTGTTGTTTTCCCGGATCCGGTAGGTCCCGTGGTAAGAATCATGCCGTTCGGTTTTTTGAGCTGGTCTTCTACGATTATTTGAAGGTCTGGCCTCATCCCGAGATTAGCAACTTCAATAGAAATCGTTTGCGGGTCAAGAATACGCATAACGATTGATTCGCCGTATGCGCCCGGGAGAATTGATGTACGCACCTCAATATCCCTTCGTTCTTCGGGGCGGATGGTAAAACGTCCATCTTGCGGTTTTTGGTGAATGTTCAGTTTTAATTCAGAAACCAGCTTGACTCGGGAAAGAAGCAGTTTATAGACCGGGAACGGAAGCATAACAACGTCTTGGAGCATGCCATCAAGGCGCAGACGCAGACGCGCTTCTTTTTCTTGCGGTTCTACGTGGATATCGGATGCGCCGAGTTTAAGGGCGCTTGCGACTACCGCTTCTAAAATTTCAGAAACTTTCCGCTGTTGGGTCGTATGAGTCATCGGATCAAGCGTGTCCCGAAGCGTTTTGATGTTTTCTATTTTTTCAGAAAACTCCTGCAGTCGTTCTACCGAAATATCAATAAACCCGCGTTTTGTTTCCAAAAATTCAGGAACTTCTTTGTAGCGCGACCATGCGCGTCCTAAGCTGTGTTCAGACGACAAAAAAAGCTCATAGGAATACCCCATGTCTTTCAGCGTTGAGAGCACTTCTTTCGTTCCGTCCAAATTCGGACTTTTAATTGCGATGCGAAGCTTTTTCCCTATTTTTTGGAAAATAGCCATTTGTCCTCGACGCGCGTCTTTCTCTTTGAGTATCTGAAGTCCGTCGAGGTCTATGGTGATGCCGGAGAGATCGATATATGAGAGATCGTATTTTCGTGCGAGGATTCGTGTCAGGTCCTCGGCTTCTCTTGTGCGAAACTCTTGTAATCGTTTCTCCTGTTCTTCTTGCAAGTCAAAGCCCGCCATTACATAATTGTATCGTATTTCGCTTCTTTCAACAATTCGCGAATTTTTAATTCCGCGTGAGTGAATGAAGAAAATTGCTCGCCCCGGCATATGGGGCCCCCGCATGAAAACGAATCAGTTTCTGCGCAGTGCGTTATAAACGCTTTGTTTTTGCTTTTTATGATGCAGGAAACATACGGGTTCCCCTCCCACAACAGAAATGAAGTTTCAACCAGAGGTACTATGCGTTCTATATATTCAAGCACATCTTTTACGGCGGGTTCTTTTTTGTCGCTTTGTATGCCGCTTTTTTGAAAATCTTTTTGCGTGAGGAATGTCCATGATGAATGTGTTGCCTCGTCAACCTGTGTGCGCGCGAGCGCGCGTCCTAAAATTTGGGCGTAGGAAAGGGTCCGCTGTTCCCCGTGTTCTCTAGTTTCGAGAGAGGCGAGCGATTCTGTGTTCGCCCCCCGCTTGAGAAGTTCGCCTGCCAAATGAAATGAACCCGCGCTTGTTTTGATGCGGAAATTATCCGTTTCACATATGAGCGAAAGATATAAAAGCGTTGCCCATTGCGTTTCTTCTTCGGGACGAAATACCGTTAATTCTGAAATGGTATATATTTTTTCTGCCATTGTTGTTTCGTTTTCAAGCAAAAACACCATCCTTTCTTTTGAAGGAAGAGATACGTGTCTCATAACTTCATTGCGAAACGAATCCTCGTACGGGAAGAAAAAAAACGCAACGTCTACTTGGGGCAGCTCTTTTTTTACAAGAACTTCCGCGGGCTCCATGACTTCTTTCGGGGTAATGATAAAAAGCGCTTCATCTCCTTTTTCTTCGTATTGTACTTCCTTTGTTTTTTCTCTTGGGATGGAGATAATTATTTTTGACGGGATTGGCGATTTGTGCGCGGGGGGAAGAAAAGAGCCCAACTCTTCTATGTGGGTTTGGGAGAGCGGTGGGAGCGTTATTGTTTTTGATTCTTTCACTTCAAGCGAAAAACGAAGTGCTTCGCGGGCATATAGAATTGCGCGCCCCGCTTGCGGACGGCTTGCAACCAAAAACCGCTGGTGCGTTTCTATAAGAGAATGAATTGCTGGAGCAGGTTCGTTCATACAATATATGCCTTATATATATAGGAATGATCTCTTTTTTTCAAGCAGGAAAACTCTTTTGTTGGCGATATGGAGTTCATGGGCGTTGCCTTATAGCTGGGTGACGTACGGCTGCTCCAGCAAAAGGTGCGTGATGCAGCGCATATTTTGGCGTGAATACGTGTTTGAGAAGTTCCATTTTTATGCGCAGTGCTGTATGATAAAAGTCATATGAATGAATTCAGCAATTTTCGTCAAAAATTAGAAGAAGAAAAAACGCGCCTTGAGGGCGAGCTTTCAAAAATAGCGCGTCCAAACCCGCAGGTAAAAGGAGATTGGGAGGTGTCATCCCCCGATATGAATCCCATGATTTCCGATTCAAATGAAATGGCGGATACCTTTGAGGAAATGGATAACATGGTAGGCATTGAATACCAACTTGAGGAGCGTCTCAAAGAAGTTGTATTGGCTCTTGAGCGGATGGAGAAGGGAACATACGGGGTATGCGAGAAAGGAGGTGAACGCATGGACCCGAAGCGCCTGGAGGCAAATCCCGCAGCGAGAACATGCATTGAACATTCTGCATGAAAGGCACCAAACCCCAGGACAAGAGCTCGCGTATTTTATCCAAAGAGCTCAGCTCGCCGCTCAAAGAGAGCGGTATCTTTTTTCTTAAGCGAATTGAGAGTTGCTTTTGAGACGCCCTGCGCAATCATCTTTCCTATATATTTGCCGGTCGTGAAATGAGGAAGGATGACATAATGGGCGCCTAAACGATATAGTGTTTCTGCCTCAAAGTCGGTGCGTGCCCGGACGATTATCATGCCGCGCTCCTTTGTATGCTTGAAATATTGCAGCAGCGCTATATTGTCCTCAAAATCAGGATTGGTTGATATAACGACATTCGCTTTTTTTATCCCCGCCTCATCCAGCACGAGCGTGTCCCGCATATCCCCAAATATGCAGGCAATGTTATTTTTGCGCAGGCCCTGTATTATTTCCGGGTCAAAATCTATCACCAAAAAATTATTTTTAGGAAGTTCGGTTGCCACACTCTTTCCGGTTCGGTGAAATCCGATGAGAATGACCGGTTTTTGTTCTATGTTTGGGAGCGCTTCTTGTGTCGGGTGCAAACGTTCAAACACGCGGAGGCGCGTGCCGAATATCTTAAAGATCCGTTCCGAATGGATCATGAGATAGGACGAGAGTGTTATTGTAATGATGCCGACCGCGGTAATGATGGCAACAGTCTCTTCGGTGATATGCCCGGTTTTCAGTCCGAGTGCCGCGAGAATGAGGCTAAATTCTGATATTTGCGCGACCGTAACACCGGCAAAAAAACTTGTGCGCGCCCGATATCCCATGAGTCCCATAAGAACCATAACGATAAGAGGATTTCCTACGAGTACGAACAGAGATAGGAGAATGATAGGCAATGCTAATCCGTCAAAGTTGGAAAGAGCGAGGGACGAACCGAGAATGACAAAAAAAATAAGAATAAAAAAATCCCGAAGTGATTTTATTCGGTGTGCTATCTGAAAATGTTCAGATGAGTTCGCAAGAGCAAGCCCCGCAAGAAACCCTCCTATTTCAATAGAAAGGCCGATTTTTGATACGATAGCGACGATCAAAAATACCCACGCAAGACTTGCGATAAAAAGCAATTCCTGGGAATGAGCGATGATATCAAATATCTTCGGCATCACTTTTCTTCCGAGCCAGAGCATCAAAAGGAAAAGTCCTATGCCTTGCGCGAGGGTAAGAAGGAGCAATCCAATCCTAAATACCCCGTCCTGGTGGACCCCCGCAAGCGCTATCAAGACGAGGATTGCCACAAAGTCTTGTACGAGCAAAAACCCGATGCTTATTTTGCCGTAGAGGCTGTTGAGGTCTTTTTTGTCAGAAAGGATTTTGATGACAATAATAGTACTTGAAAATGTGAGAGCGATCGCAATATACAGCGAAGGCAAAAGCGCAAAGCCGAGAACGGCTGCAATCCCAAATCCGATGAGGGCTGTAAAAAGAATTTGTCCTATACCTATGATAAGAGATGTTTTCCCGACCAGTCGGAGCGAGGTATAATTGATTTCAAGCCCGATCAAAAAAAGCAGAAACATAATTCCAAGGTCTGAAAAAAGTTGGAAAAAATCCTGATTTGTAACGTGGAAAAAGCCGAAATAGCCGATAACTGCTCCTGTCGCGAGATACGCAAGCACTAAGGGCTGGCGCAGAAGCGTTGCAAGAATGCCGAGCACGGCGACAACCACAATGACAATTGCAAGTTCAATCATTAATTTAAGAATACCATAGATGCGCGCTGTGCTTGTCCCGAATATTCACAGGTGCATGTGTGTACCATAGAGAGATTCGCAGGTATAATAGAATGAATAGTATGGCTACAAAAAAAACGTCTCATGAAGATATAAGAAACAATGTTGTTATTTGGCTTTCTATCGCGGGGTTTGTGTTAACCGTATTCGGATTTATATGGTTTGAATATCGTCCTATCGTTATCCGAAAGCAATGCTATGCAGGGGCGCGTCTTCCCAATTCCCCGACTTTTTTTGAGCCTCAATATAGGACGTGTCTTGCGCAAAATGGTCTTGAGATATAAGTATTAGCACTAAATTTTATCATATATGAAGGTACAAGGAGTAAATGCGATAACGATTGGCGTATGGGCGGTCATATTAGTCGGTCTTTTTTTTCTGTTCGGATTTGGGCCGATTTTTTTCGGAGCAATGCTTGCGGTAGCACTCGTCTGGCGGTTTGTTGATAAAAAGAAAAAGGGAGAAGTGTCCAGCATATCCTCTTCTGCTCCCCCCGCCGTGTAACTCTGGTGTGTGGAGCGACATACAGACCCTCCTCGCTCATGTGAGGGGTCTTTGTTGTTCCTAAGGAAAAAATCTGATACACTACACCCATTATTGTGTATAATTTTTTGATATGTCAGTAAAAGTGTATGCGGCCCAGACGATTGGGCTTGAAGGGCAAATAATAGATGTTGAATTGGATGTATCCCAAGGTCTTCGCTCATTTACGATTGTCGGGCTTGCCGACAAGGCGGTGGATGAAGCCCGCCATAGGATTTCATACGCAATTGCGAATGTCGGGTATTACCCGCCCCATAAGAAAAATCAAAAAGTAATTGCTTCCTTGGCGCCCGCGGATATGAAAAAAGAAGGGCCGTATTTTGATTTAGCAATAGCGGTCGCGTATCTTTTGGGTTCAAAACAAATTAGCTGCAGCCCGGAACATACGCTTTTTTTGGGAGAACTCGCGCTTGACGGGGTGCTTCGTCCGGTAAAGGGGGTGCTGCCTCTTATCAAAAAAGCAAAAGAAAAAGGATTTACGTCAGTTATTCTCCCAAAAGGAAACGGAGAGGAGGCATCTTTTGTAAAGGATATGTTTGTGTACGAAGCGCCCACGCTTGCTGACGTTGCTGACCATCTTGCCGGAGATGTGCTGATGCCGCCATTCCAGAAAAAAGAATTTGAAGCAGAAATTCAAAATTACGATTTTGACATGAGGGATGTTCGCGGGCAAGATGTCGCAAAGCGCGCTCTTTTAATTGCTGCTGCAGGTTCTCACAATATAGGCATGTCGGGTCCTCCCGGGACCGGCAAAACACTTCTTGCTCGTGCCTTGCCGAGCATATTGCCTCCCCTTTCTTTTGATGAGGCGTTTGAAGTGACAACTATTCATAGCGTTGCGGGGGCGTTAAAAAATTCTTTTCTAAGCGAGCGGCCATTTCGAAGTCCGCATCATACATCTTCGTATGTCTCCTTAGTTGGCGGCGGCGCGTTTCCAAAACCGGGAGAGATTACATTAGCCCACAGGGGCGTTCTATTTAGGATGGTCGGTTTGCAAAGATGCCCTTTCCGTAAGGCAGAGCAACACTTTTTATGAAAATTTGCCTGTTTCGGTATTCTTTTTTGAAGCTCGACTTGCTCCTGAAGTTTTTGAATGTCTCATCCATAGGCCACTTTTACTGGCCTCGCACCAACAAAGTTTCTGCTTCTATAAAAAGACTCGCTCGCGTGCGTACGCGAAATTATAGCGGTCTATTTGCAGTGCTGACCCAAAAAGAAAACCCCGACTGTGCGTACGGGGTCTTCCCAACATCGCGATGTTTGCTATACTTTAGTTGATTTCCACTATGGTGGCGTAGCTAGCCCAATCTTTCACCTTTTGGGCTGACTGCTTCGCGGAATAGCGTGTTGTGTATCCCTCACTGACGGCGACAATCTCGCCGTTGCTTGCCTTTAGCCGCCAGCGGTGTTGTCCTGCCTTGTCAGTGTAAACTTCGAGTTTAGACATCGTAGTATTACGTTAAGCTGATAATCCAAAGTGGTTGCGCTTAAGGGTTTCTGTCACTACCCTTACCACAATGTTAAGTACAGTTTAACGGATAGGTAAGCCCTTGTCAACACAATTCGGTAAGTGTATGATACCAGTATGATGAATGAAGAAAACAAATATCAATTTATTGGAAAAAAGATAAGGGAAGCTCGGGAAGCATCCGGACTTTCTCAAAGGGAACTTGCCGACAAGCTCGGCTTCGAATCCTCAACAGCTGTTTCCTATATGGAGTCAGGAGAGAGAAAGGTATCTGTGGTAGACCTTGAAAAAATATCTCAACTGCTCGACAAGGATATCCGCTTTTTTATTGGTCAGGAAGGCGAACAACTTAATGTTCGTGTTGCCTTGCGTGCCGAAACGGGACTGGACAAGAAAGACCAGGACGCGATTCTGCATATTATAGAAATGGCAAAGAAGCACACTAAAGACAATGGAACCAAATGAAAAAGCACGGATAGGAACAGCACGAAACCTCGCGCGGAGTCTTATTAAGAAATGCAAGATAAAAGAAGCTCCCGTATCTTTGCGTACAATCATCAACCTTCTCAAGACAACACACGACCTTGGCGTATACCCTGCCCCAAACTTCACAGACAGACTTTCTGGCATTCTCGTAACTATTGAAGATGAGTCTGCTAATACTAGACGAAATGAGATTCACTATAATGAGAATCATAGTTGGCACAGAAAAAGATTTTCTATTGCCCACGAAATAGGCCATCTGCTTTTTAATACCACTTGCTTGGATTCGGCAGTGTCGTCGTACGATTCAAAATCAATAAACGAAACAGAGGCAAATCAGTTTGCGTCTGAACTGCTTATGCCACTAGGTCTGCTAAAGAGCGATTTCAAAAAAGGAGTTGATGTAAAGTCACTTGCGTGGAAGTATATCGTTAGCCAAGAAGCTATGGGTTGGAAGTTGGCAAGCAACACATCTTTACTTACACGAATATGAGGTATGATTTTGAAAAAAGAGATGCTGTAAGTTGGATTCTGAATGGAATTTTTGTTTTTTTGTGGTTGTTCGTATGGAAACCAATCAGTATTCTGCTCTCTTTTTTGCATAAGTTAACTGTTGATGTTGCAAAAAGTGTATATGGGAAAATCGTTGCAATACTAGGTGCTACGATACTCTCCTTACTCCTCATTTATTTCTCAGGACTTTTTAACTAGAGGTAAAAGTTTTTATAGACCGACCTCGGCAGTGGTTGAATCACAAAAAACTAGAAGTTCAGTTCGTTGTTCTCGAACATCCGCACAAACTCTTTGAGGTTCTTTTCTTCAATGTAGTATCGGCTACCAGACCGCTTCCCCGTCTTTATCGGCTTGAGAATGTGCTGGTAGTAGTCAATATACTTACGAATCGTCTTGTAGCTCGTGTGCCAGTAAATGAGATTTTGCTTCTGAATCTGCCCTAACGAATAAACCTTTTTCATAGTTCTAAAGTGAGACGAGTGAACCCACAATCCTTTCTCGTCCTAGTAATCAAGCTAGTAATGGTATCTATCATCTTCATACGAGAGTTTTTGGAACATACATGAGAGGGTTAGAGCGAAGTATTTGCGCTCGCCTCTCTGCTTCCGTCACGGTCTTGATGTTTAGCACTAACGGGAAGTAGTCATTTTCTTGCGGAACTTTCGTACCAAGTTTCACTGTCTGTACTTTCGTCGAACTTGGGAAACGGAATACCACCGATGCAAAGTCCTCACGAGCATGCAAGGTAATACGCTCGATGAATAGCCGAATGATTTCCGACTTTCCCTCGTATGAAACGGAATCTAAGTGCTCTTTGATTTGCACATACGCTTGTTGGATAGCAACTTCACGCTCCGCCTTTTCTTTCTTGGTGAGCAGGGATTGTCGCAATCGGGACGCCTCATCGTTCAGTTTCTTTTCTTCTATTCCGTTTCCGTTGCTATGCTCTCGGTATCGAGGTTGGTCGATTTTGCCGTTGATGTAGAGTTCGTCCACCCGTTTCTGCTTCTCGTGTACCGAGGAAAGCTCCACGACTATTTGCTCAAGCCTCTCTTTGATGTTCTGTGGGTTTTCTTCCCGATATATGTATTTCTCCAAAGGGTCAAACATATTCTTTGGATTCTTAAGGATTTCTTTCAAGCACTCCCAAACTGGCTCCAATCGATTTTCGGAGTATTGAGGACACCAATCGCATCGTTTCGATACGCCTATCACTTTATCGTTTCGGTAAGTGCCGTGATAGTACCTGCCACCAGCAGTCGGCCACCTCTTTGTAGAGGGTTGGAATCCGCCAAACATTTTGTATCCACATTTTCCGCAATATATGACTTTGGAGTACAGGTAGCTTCTTTTTTGATTTCGTTTTGAGAACTCGCGGTTTTTGAGAAGTTGCTGTTTCGCGGCCTCGAACATTTCTTGAGTAATGATTGCAGGACATTCCATTTTTATCCATTCCTCTTTTGGTCTCAGCATTCGCTTGTCTGTGATGCTCGTGAGGTTGTTGAAAGGACGCTTATATTTTCTGTAGTAGAAAATTCCTGTGTAGGTTTCGTTGGTCAATATTCGGCCAATGGTTCTGCGATGCCAGTAGTTTAATGTCTGACGCTTTTTATATTTCGCATTATATGGTGGTGGAACTTTCATTTGGTTCATTCGTTTTTCGACTTCCCGCAAAGGAAGTTTTTCGTCGACGACCCAACTAAAAAGTTTCTTTACGATTTTTGCTTGCTCTGGAATCACTGCGAGTTTCTTGCTCGGCTTCTCAATAAAGTATCCGTAAGTTGGAACGCCACAAACGAATTTTCCCTCTCGTGCCGCTTTAATTTTCCCCGACATAGTTCTTTCCCTTGTAGTTTCTCGTTCCGCTTCCGCAATACTTGCAAGAAGTCTGAGCAGAAGACGACCTGAAATTTCATTTGTGTTGAACGACTCGGTTGCTGACTGGAAAGAAACATCGGACGCTTTTAGAACTTCAAACGCATTGAGCAGATGCCGTGTGCTTCTGAAGAACCTGTCCAGTCTGTAAACGAGCACGACATCGAACTTCTTGTTTTCTGCATCTTCAAAAAGCCTAGCTAACGCTGGACGATGTTTGATGTCGAGACTGCCAGAATACCCCTCGTCCTTGTAGATGTACTCGTCTTCAAGGATGTATTCCTCGGCCTGCGACTTGCAGAACGCTTTGAGCTTTTCTTCCTGAACAGCCAAGCCGTTTCCCGACTGGACTTGCTCATCGGTTGAAACGCGAATGTAAATCGCGGCTCGAAGTTTTTTTGCGTTTGTTTGTAAGTTTTCAGTTGTCATGCTTTTTGTTTTTGCAGAGCATCAGAAGTTTTTCTGGTGATGCTGATTCGATTTCTCGTGATTTCATTTCGACCAACTCACTGACGAGTTCTTTTCTGCTGAGTGACTCGATTTCCATAATCAGGTCTGCCAGCAAATAATCTCTAACGCTTTCTATGTCATTCATGATAGTTTTTGGAAACTCTTACCCGCCATAATGTGGCTTAAAATAAGGGTATTCCTAGTACTATCGTTATAGGTGCGTCAGCAAAGTAAAGGTAATTCCATGTATTGCCATGTTAACAACTTGGTTTCGTTAAGACGCGCTTACATCAGATTTTTCCTTAGAGAGTGTCCTTTCAGGGCTGTGGGGGCCAAGAGCAAGGAATCTGGAGATTCTTTCCTCTGAATCGAAAAACCAAGCAAGAGTGCTCGTTTCTGTAATCGGCTTCCAGAATTCGTTTTCTGATGCATTTCTGATTGCGATATAGAGCTGAAAAGAATCGTATTCGTTCAATCTGTCACGGATTTTCTCTCTGGCCTTGCGAGTCATCGGCAACTTCTTTCCAGAGAGAATGAATTGAGAATGAGCTTCATATAATCTCTTTATCACTCTTTCTATCTCTGTATCTGTAGTGTGTGTACTCACGACACTAGGGACAGGTGTACTGTCGTCACCAGTCGCTGGGGACATCAGTACACTGCTCTTGTTTCCTTTTGTCCCTTGTTCCTGGTGTATTGATGTCACTAGAGAGTATTGGTTCGTCCGACTACTTTTGACTGATGTGATATATCCCTTTTCTTCCAGAGAGCGTAACGCCCGAATGATTCCTTTCCTACTGAGTCCTGTCCCGCGATGAATCTTATGCACGCCGTGCTCGAGTTGAGTGAGACTGACCCTGTCTGACGACCGACCAAAACCCCACATGTGTCGTAGCAGGCAATCAAGAACCTTTTGTTCCGCACCCGACAAATCATGCCAGTACATGCAGACTATGTTCGGATAGCACCAGAAGTTGCCCGGTGCTCGTTTTGAAGGGAAGCCAGGAAATCTCTGAGCAGGACTATTTGTTTCTGTTGTTTTCTTCATCTTCGAATTTCTTAAAGAACCTCGCTATTTGCTTTGTGGAGCTTCTTACATCAGGGAAGTGTTCAAACACTACCTTTACCGCTATAGCGTTCCCTTTATCGTTGCTGAACCACCTCACCCACTTTCTTGGATGCAAGTCTGTGATTGGTTCATCGAGTTCTTTGCTGACAGTGCACGCGACATCGTAAAGCGCATCCCGAACTAACTGTTCAGATGTCGCCTCTCTGCTGTCCTTGCGGTCGCCTGCTGGGTTCATAATCATTACCGATTTAGCCCCGTTCATTTCCTTGGAGTTTTAGCTTTTAATTTCGGACTCTGCTTCTTTTTGTTCTTGAACCATGACGGTGTCGGCGGGGGGCAGACATCCCATGTCGTTTGGTAGTTTTTCCCACCCACTCGTGCCCATATACGGAGACCGTGTGCTGTTTTTGGATTCAGGTCAATCATTACTCCTGCGCCCTCTAACCACGGCTTTGCGTTGTAGTGATACAGTCCCCGATTACACATCTTTGCGAACAGTTTTGTCGCAATCTCGGAGAGCATCCAATGGAGATACCTGTAGTGTACTGGGAGCATCTTTTTGAATTCGTCGTATTCCAGTTCTTTTGCTTTTAACATTTTTGTTTTTAGCGTTATTACTGATAATCGGCTTTTCGTTCAGCAGGATATTGAACAGCGAAAACCAAGCGTGCGAGTTTGCAAGCTCAGTTTCGACCTTTTTCGCTGTGTTAGGAGTATCCATTTTGGTAAACGAAAAACCGCTGACGCGATACGCCAGCGGGTCTTTATGTTTCCAGTCATCTAAAAGGATGGAAACTAAACCCTGCGCGTAACGCAGATTTAGTCGTTCCACCTCTTAGGAATATTCTCCTAGAGAGAAGCTTCTGACGACATTAATCGCCAAAACTCTAACACCTTACCGACAAGTATAGCAGATTTTTAGTAAAAATGCAATTGGTATTATCCACCTACTCATAACAAAACATGCTTCTCGTGTGAATGTGGGGCACGACAGAGTGGTTGTGATGCCTACTCCCCCCTAAGCGTGATGCCCTGAGTGAGTGCAGGGCACATTTCTTTATTAAAATGTCTCCAATACAAAAACGAGTGAGATGCTCGCGGAAGCTATTGCAAGTACGACAGATTATTTCTCTTGTTCTTTGTTCTTGTCGGAATCTGGAAACTCTACATTGCCATACACAGCACGATAGATGCTTACGAGATAGTCAGCTTTCCGTTCAGCTTCTTTGTCGGAAAGCTTTTCGCCAAAGTATTTCTCGTAGAGAGTCTTGAATTTTCGCAAAGACTTTTTTGTTAACGCCATGTTTCTATATTACTGCGCCAAAGACCGCCCGTATTCCAGTTGTTGGTCAATCTCGCTGGTTAATCTGTCGATTTCTGCCTGTGTAGCTTGTTGCTTCTCTAGATTCTTTTGTGCTTGAACAGGGTCATACACCGCCTTTCCCCCGATAGCCATGCGCTCAAGAGTCCAAGTTTCGCCCGACAGTCTCATCAGAACAGTCCAGTCGCTTCGTATCATAGCTCCAAAGCTGTTTTGCGAATCAACATACGAATCAACTTTATAGAGTCCATTTCCGTCAGCACTCGTGTCGTAAGGAAGCACAGGAAACTTTGCAGTCGAGGGTGCTTTCAATCCCTGTTTGACGAACTCCTGTGCCTGTATATGAAGCTCGATTTCGTCTGGCGTGTAGACAGTTGGAGTTTGAGAAGATGAACTACCACCAGAGAAGAAAAACATGTAAGAAAAAGTAGCAACTATAACCACAAAAAGCATTGTGGCGATTACATTTCCGACTTTTGATTCAGGAGGTCCTCGTTTTTCCATACATGTAATTTGTTGTCCTTACTTTCATTATATACCAATATAACAAGTAGTTATATTCCATATAGTTATAGAACATAGATGGTATGAAGAAAACCATCTTTGATGATGACTATAAAGTTTTTGTTAAGCGACTAAAGAAAGCTCGTAGCGAATCGGGCTTAACCCAGATTCAAGCAGCAAAAAAACTTGGTTCTACTCAAGCTTATATTTCTAAAGTCGAAGACGGACAGTTGAGGGTTGATGTCACTCAACTCAAAAGATTTGCAAAAGTGTACGGCAAAAGTGTTAACTATTTCTTGAAATAGGAACTGTCTAGTCTCCGTTCTTGGGAGTAACGAATTCAGATATTTTATCTTTCTTGAATTTAGAAAGATACCGATGAATCACAAGATTCATATATGAGTTTTTCAGGCGAAAGGCACGAATCTCAGCGGGGGCATCGCTATAGGGTTGTTTGGTTTTTGATTTTTTGTCATTAGGATCCCTGAATGTGCCGCCGTGTTTTGGGCATAAGGTTAGAGACTGATGTTGGTGCTGGTGGATATGGTGTGCTTCACCCTTTCGAATCATTTGCAAAATGGCCTGATAGTCCGGTTCAAGCTCTGCGAGAATAGCGGGGGTCATTTCCCAAAGAAAAACATACTTAATCACATACGCAGACCGCAAGCCGTCATCGTGTACATACCAAACAAATAAAATCTTACGGTTCTTTTTATACAAGGAGGACTGAGAGAGATTTTCATTTTTACATTCCTGTATGTAGTTGATTATGTTCAACGACAACGGTTCTTTTACCCGCAGTTTTCCATCCCTCCCCTTCTTTAGGGGACTCGTCTTTAGTTCGACACCAAGAGTAGCAAGGTCTGGTTCGGCACTGTTATTTTTACCAAGCCCAAAATATCCTTCTTCGACTACATAACCAACACTTGCTTTTGAGAGTACCCTGGAGGTCTTGTCACTTTTGCTGACCCAGTCAGCTATTTCGGACAGCGTCTTACCTTCAAGGTCTTGCCTTGCTCTTTCCTCAAGTTCCTTGGCCGTTTTAATTTTGCTTAAATCGAGTATTGCCACAGTACCCCGATTATAGCTGAAAAGTTGATCCTTTTCACTTTTTGTGTTCGAATGCCGTCAAACCTTGATCGAAATAGGCCATAATGTTACGATTTAAGTAATGAAAAAAAATGCTTCCAAAACAATCAAAGTGGTCGAACTCTTCGCTGGCGTTGGAGGATTTCGTATTGGACTAGAGAGAGCTGGGGCGTTCAAAACTGTCTGGAGTAATCAATGGGAGCCAGCAACAAAGAAACAACATGCTTCCGAAACATACATTGCTCGTTTTGGTTCAGATGGACACTCGAATGAGGATATTGCAAAAGTAAGAGTATCTGACATACCTGACCATGAACTCTTGGTGGGCGGTTTCCCATGTCAGGATTATTCGGTCGCGAGAACATTAAGTCAGGCAACAGGCCTGCAAGGGAAAAAGGGTGTGTTGTGGTGGGAGATTCACCGTATTTTGAAAGAAAAAGGTACCAAAGCGCCTAAGTACTTGATACTTGAAAATGTGGACAGATTGCTCAAATCACCTGCCTCTCAACGAGGTCGTGATTTCGCAATAATGATTGCTTCGTTGAATGACCTCGGATACATAGTCGAGTGGCGTATCGTTAATGCCGCAGAATATGGTATGCCACAGAGACGACGACGTATTTTTATAATGGGTTATAGAAAAGGTACTACTTTGTATAAGAAGATTAAGAAACAAAAGAATCCTGGAGACTGGATTGCAGGGTCAGGAGTAATAACGAAAGCATTCCCAGTTGAAGAATCTATAGACTTTTCTCATTTTGAGGTCAAGGGAGATTTGGCAGAAATAAGTTCAGAGTTTAACAAAAAGAACCCAACGATTAGTCCATTCAAGACAGGAGGGATTTCAATCGAAAGAAAGGTCGTTACGGCGGAAGTGAAACCGAACTACAGAGGTAAAAGAATAACTCTTGGCGACATTTTGATTGACGAAAAAGATGTTCCAGACGACTTCTTTGTCAAAAAAAGTCACCTCCCAGATTGGAAGTATTTGAAAGGAGCAAAAAAGGAAGAGCGTAATGGGAGAGATGGTTTTAAGTTTTTTTATGTGGAGGGACCAATGGTCTTCCCAGATTCACTTGATAAGCCCTCACGGACGATTATCACAGCAGAGGGTGGGAATACGCCATCTCGATTTAAGCATGTCATTAAGACATCTTCAGGAAAGTTTCGGAGATTGACTCCCATCGAACTTGAGAGACTTTGTATGTTCCCAGACAATCACACAGTAGGACAACCAGATGTGAAGAGAGCTTTCTTTATGGGAAATGCTCTTGTAGTTGGTGTCATTGAACAACTCGGTAAGTCTCTTTTGAAAGAAGTGGATTGAGAGACTTCATCTATATTTGCTGTCCTGTTTTTTCGAGAAGAGTGTAGGCCTACCTAAAAAGGCCAATCACTACCTATTTTTTTTACCCTTATTTATGGGACAGCTATCAATTTGTTCGTACCGCTAAAACGTACTTACCTCTCTTTCCAAGCCGACCTCTAGTGATGAATTCCCGGAATTTGACCGGCGTATTATAGAAGCATTGCGCCAGCCATTGGAAGACGGGTATATTACGGTTGCGCGAGCGCGAGGCGTGATGCAATTCCCCGCGCGTTTTATGCTCGTTGCCGCTATGAATCCGTGCCCCTGCGGATATTTTGGTTCAAAAATAAAAGAATGTGTCTGCCCCGTATCTTCCCTTTTTCGTTACCAACGAAAAATTTCGGGGCCTATCGTAGATCGTATTGATGTCTGGATTGATGTGGGCGAAATCCCTCATGAAAAATTAGATGAAAAAGACCCAAAAGCAGTTTCTTCTGCAGATATGAGAGAACAAGTAATTGCGGCGCGTACGACGCAGATGGATCGATTTAAACATAATAAGAAAAAAATATTTACAAATAGCGAAATGAATGTGCGTGATCTTGATACGTATGTTCCGCTTTCGTCGGGCGTAAAAGCCGTTCTTGTGCAGGCGGCAGGGCGTCTTCGCCTTTCTGCGCGCGCCTATCATCGCGTTATCAAAATTGCGCGTACGATCGCGGATCTCGCGGGGAGCAACGACATCCAGAAAAATCATGTTATGGAAGCGCTTCAGTATCGGCCGAAAGAAAAATCTCTCTAATCAATGCACCATACATTCTTTTTCGTATTGTTTTACAGCAACGATCTGTAACATTCTAACATTCTGCAGAATGTTAGAATGTTGTTTGAAGGCGGGACCATAAGTCGGGGAAAATGGCTCTGAAGCCCAGCATTGGGTGGCATGGGGCAGAATTCTATTCCAAACTGCAACATTTTTCTTTTTGATTGGATACTTCATAAGACGTAGAATAGTTTAATCTTTTGCGCGGTCGGTTGTTTAATAGTCTGGCCGTTTTTTGTATATTAAACACTCGGTGTTTAATAAAAAAACGTCCCGCTTTCAGGGGAAGGGCAACCCCTTGTTTTTTTTATTTTTTAATGGTATAATCACTCTTATAAAAATCCTTGAAAATTAAATAAAAATTCACCAAAAGGAGGTTATGCAATGGACATATTCCTTATCATTAAGGGCATCATAAGGATGCTGGAAGCGGCCTATGGGTTTGTTCGTCCGTATGTTTCTTTTGACGTAACGAGTATTGTGCTACTTGTTGTTGTTTCTTTGGCTGTGATTATCCTCTTTCTGCTCTTTCAGAAGAAAAATGGCGACAGCCAGAGGGCAATATCTAAAGTTAGAGCATGGCGATTCATGCCGATTGCGGTAAAGCTACTCATCGTTTTATATGCTGTAGCTTTCCTCGGTGCGCTGTACTTTCATGAATGGCTTCTAGCCGTTTCTATGGTCGCTTTCGCTTGTTTTCCGGCATACATCTGCTGGTTTGAGACAATAGAAAGTCCGGATGTCGGCGCGCTCTATTTTTGGGGCGACCTTAAGGGCTCGGTTGGTCCTGGCTTTTTTGTTTGTTTTGATTTCATTTGTTATGTGAGGAAAAGTAGCCGTGAATTTCTTATCTTCGAAGTTGAAGACGAAGAGCTATATGTGAAATCAAAAAGCTCTCTGACCGATATCGCTGTAGGCATCCAGGTAACGATTGAGCGCGGTTCGAGTTATGAAGACCTGGAGAAAGACCAACAGCTCCGGTTTCCTAACACGCCAGAGGGTATGCAGGCGCTGACAAGGGTTTTCAGAAACACATCTTTGAGTGAAGTAAAAACAGACCTTGGGAAGGATACTGTTCGTAATATCATCATAGACCAGGGCGGGAAAGAACAGCTGATACTCGAAAAAATAGAGAAAAAAATATCTTCTCTTTATGGCTGGCACTGCCGGGCAGTTGAACTGTATAACACCAAGGGCAGTAAACAGGTGCAAGCTGAAGGAAAAAAATTGCTGGGCGGAGGCGATGCTCATGCTCTTAAGCAATTAGCTGAAAGCGTAAAAGGCTCTTCGCTAGGAGAAGCCGCTGCTATGATGAGTCCGTATATCGGAACAGCTCTCGGGCAGGCCGCCGGTAAGAAATTATTTAGTACTGGCAAGAAACCGCAGAAAAAGGAGGAGCATAACAATGACTGACACAAACACAAGTCCTCGTCGTCGCAACCCCAAAGTTCTTCTGCTTGGTATTCCGCTTGTGCTCGGTATCATGGTTTTTGTTTTCTTTTTGGGAGGATCCTTTGATGGCATTTTTTCTTTCTTGCCGCATGCGTATGCTCCTGTGTTGAAAAAGGTGCTCGTCATTGCTCTTGGGTTCTGTGCGCTTGTGTTCCTTATCTTTTTTATAAGAAAGGATAAAGACATTCGCCAATCAATGGGAGCAATTTTGACGACTGTTATATCTCTTGTTGGAGGCGGTGTTGCCGGATACTACCTCTACTCTCTTTTTGAGAGCACGGTTGGTATTCAGCAGGGCATTGAGCTTAAGATTTTTTTTACGGCTCTTACGGCGTTTCCTATAACAGTGCTTCTTACGAGAATTATCGGCGGCATATCAAGAGAGCAACAGGGAGGTGTCACGCAATTTCTCATTCTTTGCGTTATTCTCATTGCGATATTCGCAATGAGCTCATGCGTAAAAAAATGGTCCCACGAAGAAGAGACTGCTGAAAAAGAATCGCTGTACCTTACCATTGTCGCGCCTACGGAAGGATCTTCGTTCCCGGTGGGAACGCCTATCCGTATTGTTTGGGAGAGCAATGTGCCTAAGCAAAAAATAGAGATTCAATGGTGCGGCAAGTCAATCGGGTGCCGAAAGGAAGATTGGCATTATGTTCTTATGCTTCGCAACGGAGACAACGGAGGGGAATTTGTTTGGTCTCCCCCTCAAAGTTTACGAGGAGACGTTTCTATCTTTGTGGGGATGCTTGTCCCGCAGAGATTCCAAGAAGAATTTGGTTCCGTTTGGGTGCTAGAAGCTCGAACAAAAATTCAAATTCAATAAATCAAAGCCCTGCCAGGAAGAAATTCTTGACAGGGCTTCTTTTTTTGTGTGGAGTATGGTATTTTGAGGTAAGTCCTTATGATTTTTTATATTTTTATGCGCCCGTAGCTCAATTGGATAGAGTGTCTGGCGGAGTTTATCCCGCTTAAAGCGTCCCCGTAGCTCAATTGGATAGAGTGTTTGGCTTCGAACCAAAAGGTTGGGGGTTCGAGTCCCTCCGGGGACGCTTTGTGCGGGAGACCAAGAAGTTGGGGGTTCGCCAGGTCATCCGACCTGGCGCCCAGTCGAATGACTGGGCGAGTCCCTCCGGGGACGCTTTGTGCGGGAAACCAAAAAGTTGGGGGTTTTCCCGATTTGTCCAAAATTTTTAACGAAGTAAAAAAAATTTTGGCAACAAATCGCAATCCAGTCGAATGACTGGGCGAGTCCCTCCGGGCGTACTACGGAGGAAGAAAAATTTTTAATCATATGCAGAAAAGAGTTTTTATAATTCACATGTGGGATAGCCACCCCAAAGATGGATGGTATCCTTGGTTGCAAAAGGAGCTTGAAGGCAAGGGTTTCCAAGTTCAGGTTCCGGCTATGCCGGAGCCAGCCAAGCCAAATATAGAGAATTGGGTTTCGCGCCTCGCAAAAATAGTCGGCAATGTTGATGAGAATACTTTTTTCGTTGGCCATAGTGTTGGTTGCCAAACTATCCTTCGATATTTTGAAAATTTACCTGCCGATAAAAAAGTTGGTGGCGCGGTTTTCGTGGCTGGCTGGCTTAAACTCGTGAACTTGGAAACCGAGGAAGAAAAAGAAATTGCGAAACCGTGGTTGGAAACTCCGATTGATTTCAACAATATTAAACAACATACTACTAAATTTGTTGCTATCTTCTCTGATAATGATCAATGGGTTTCTATTGATAACAAAGCTTTGTTTGAACAGAAATTAGGGGCAAAAACAATTATTGAAAACCAAAAGGGCCATATCAGTGGAGATGAAGGAATTGCTGAATTACCAAGCGCCCTAGAGTCAATAGTGAGTTTTTCTGACTTAAACTTATGAGTTTCAAATATGTTTGGAAAAATAAAGAAGCAAATTTTGGTAAGCCGCTGAAGTACCAAGTAAGGGGAGGCGTCCACGTTGCTTTCGAGATAATTTTGAAGTGGAATGGAAAATATATTGCTCTGAGGCGGCAAAGTGTCCCCGGGCATGAAGCGCCGCCGCACGCTAAAAAATATCCAAATGGACTTCTTTATTTTTGCCATAATTTGATTCGATATGGCGAGTCGGTAGAGCAATGCGTAAAGCGCATTGTAAAAGCTCAAGCCGGTGTTAGTGTAAAATCGTATACGGTTGTAGATATCGAGTCGTCTGTTCAAAAGAAAGACGATCAGTGGGCTATCGTTCCCCTTGTCGTGGTTGAACTGAGCGCCAAGCCAAAAATCGGAAGTTTTGGTAACCGAATAGTCGAAGTGGTAGAGTTTACTAAGAAAAATGTTCCGACGAATTTTGCTTGGTGGTCTCAAGGCGAAGTCAGGCATTTTTTGAAGAGATTTGATTAAGAATTCGTCGGAGATCCTCGATTCCGCATAAAGCGGAATCGGGACTCAACAGGCATAGTTATATTGTCCCCGTAGTCCCGACATCCTATTTTATATAAAATAAAGAAGTCGAGGATCCTCGATTTCGCTTAAAGCGAAATCGGGACTCAGTGGACATATTTCTGTTGTGTCCCTGTAGCTCAATGGATAGAGCGTAGGCCTCCGAAGCCTAAGATCGAGGTCCGATTCCTCGTAGGGACATCTATAAGTGATATATGGAATTTTCTATTCCAAAAGAAATACAACAGATATCCCGCGCTCTTCATAAGGCGGGGTTTGAAAGTTATCTCGTGGGCGGTTGTGTCCGCGATCTTTTGCGTAAGTCCCTTCATGGTGAGCCTGTCAAACCAAAAGATTGGGATGTCGCGACGAATGCTACGCCCGAAGAGATACAGAAAGTCTTCTCGGAAAGTATCTACGAAAACAACTTCGGCACGGTAGGGGTAAAAACCGGCTCTGAAGACCAGACACTCGCTATCGTGGAAATAACCCCATATCGGATAGAGACAACGTACAGCGACAAACGTCATCCCGATGAAGTAAAATTCGCAAAAAAACTGGACGACGATTTGGGGCGCAGGGACTTTACGATCAACGCGCTTGCCTTACAGCTCAAAGCTCAAAGTGCAAAGCGAAAAACTGCAGATCAAAGCAAAAAAGAAAGTGCCTATGAAATCATTGATTTGTTTGGCGGGCAGGATGACCTAAGAAGAAAGATCATTTGCGCGGTGGGCAACGCAGAGGATCGTTTTGAAGAAGACGCGCTTCGCATGCTTCGTGCGGTTCGTTTTTCCGCCCAGCTCGGTTTTTCTATTGAGGAAAAAACAAAAAAGGCGCTTGCAGAAAAATCCCAACTTCTTTCGCATATTTCGGGGGAACGCATACGCGATGAATTTTCAAAAATTATTATGTCTTCCGTCCCCGATCGTGCCATTGAAAACATGCGGGGGCTTGGATTGTTGCAGTATGTCATACCCGAAATTGCAGAGGGGTGGCAGATTGGCCAAAACAAGCATCATATTTATACAGTATGGGAGCATAGTCTGCGTGCGCTTATGCACGCGGTAGAAAATGACTGGCCGCTTAAAGTGCGCCTTGCCGCGTTATTGCATGATGTGGGAAAGCCACGCACAAAACGAGGAGAAGGAACGGATTCTACATTTTATGGGCATGATGTTGTTGGCGCGAAGATGGCGCGCGAAGCATTAACGCGTCTTCATTATCCCAAAAAAATGATTGACGATATTTATTTGCTGGTGAGGTGGCATTTATTTTTTTCCGATACCGAATTGGTTACGCTGTCTGCGGTGCGCCGTATTGTTCGCAATGTCGGGCAGGATAATATAGAAGATTTATTGAAAGTGCGCTATTGTGACAGAATTGGAATGGGCAGGCCGAAAGAGCGTCCGTATCGGCTCCGCAAGTATGAGTCAATGATTGAGGAGGCGCTTCGTTCTCCCCTTTCTGTATCCCAGCTTGCGGTACGCGGTGATGATGTAATGAAGATATGCGCTATAGATGGAGGCCCGCGCATTGGTTTTATTCTCCATATTTTATTGGAGGAGGTGCTTGATGATCCTTTGCGAAACGAGAAAGTATATCAGGAAAAGAAAGTTAAGGAGTTATGCGCGCTGTCTGACGCTGAATTGCAAAAAATAGGAGGTGAAGCAAAAAAACGAAAAGAAGAAGAGGAAGAAAAAGAAGTCAAAGAAATACGAAAAAAATATTTTGTGGAGTAAATCTTGTTAAGGCGGGGTTTGCGAAATCTCGCCGAATCCGCCAGCTGGCGGAGAAGGCAGATGCTTCATGGTATAAAACGGGCTGTAGTATACCGGTAGTACCCACGCACTAAATCAAAGTTTAGTGCGGGGCAGGCGCAGGCTTTTTATCCCGCACCAAATTTGCCGGGACATAGTATACCGGTAGTACGCACCCTTCGGGAGGGTGTAGACTGGGTTCGATTCCCAGTGTCCCGATTCGAAAATTTTGGTGCGGGGCGGGAGTGTGTAGACTGGGTTCGATTCCCAGCAGCCCGATTGTAAAACAAAAACCGCCATCAGCGGTTTTTGTTTTGTACACGCATTGCTGGGAATCGAAGGATATTCTAAAAAATAAACTGCTTTATTTTTTAGAAATCCGGGCTCTGAAGGAGGAGAGAGCCTGTTCCGCTATAGCGGAACGCTGCGAACGATGGGTAAAGAGGATTCCCAGCGGCCCGATAGTAAAACAAAAAACACTCCCAGAGTGTTTTTTGTTTTGAGGTCTCTGCTTTTTATTCTTCTATCAGCGCTTCTTCCGGCAGTGGTATCGGGCCCGTATCAAGCATGTTTCCGCATGCTACCCATTCGCTGAGATTGTCCGGAGAGTCGTGAAGGTTTATCGCAAACGACACTCCTTCGGATACGAGGTCAAAGAACGAAACATCAATGTGTGTTTCCGACAGTCCGTTCTCTACCGGAGAGAGCGGATATACGACAGCGCCTAAATCAGCACATGTCCCGGAATGAATGTGTGCGGGGCGTACGGCGCCTTCTTCCAGGTCGGTTATCATAAGCGTTATCTCCGTGTTTGTTTCTGTTCCTACAAGAAACGCGGTTCCCGCGACATTTGAACCGTTGAGTTCGTATAACGCAGTTTCATGCGTTCGGAAATCTGTCCTCAATTCTTCAAGAGACGGTCCCGTGTCCTTTTTGATGTATGTATCATACAGCACTCCCGCAACGATGATGGCAGCGATGATGAGAACAATAACGAGTGTGTTTCCGGATATTTTTTGCATACGTATAAAGATAAAAAACGGATAATAATTCTATTACGTATAGTATACTGCGGATATCTGTTTATTGAGAAGTGGTGCCCGACCGGCGAAATTCCGCTCTATCCCCCGTCGTTATGCCGTGCGTTTCGGCAAAGCCCGCCTGCACCTCAAGAACGTATTGAACCGGTTCGTCTGGCGCGTATTGATTTGGGAACGTGTCGGGCGATATATTTTCTTGCACGTGCGCAATGGTAAGGTTTTCGTCTATCCAGATAATATCCAGAGGGAATTTCATGTTTCTCATCCAGAATGCGTGATAACCGGGTTGTTCAAATATAAAAAACATTCCTTCGTTTTCTCCCAGTGCTTCTCTTCCTCCAAGGCCGAGTGCGCGTTTTTCGCTTGTGTCGGCTATCTCTACCGAAATAGCCGTGTCTCGTATGGTGATAGTTGCTGTTTGGCGCATTGACCCCCTATCTTCTTTGCGAAGCAGTATAAAAAAAACAAAAATAACACTTGCGATAAGAAGAAAAGCAAAAAAAAGCTCTTTGTTTATTTTGCTCTTGTTTGCCATGATACAAGGGCGAGCGCTACAAGTCCGCCCAAAAGCCCAATGTCGCGGACCGTCACCGCGGTAATGCCTGAAGTAATGAGGACGACCGCAAGATGCAGAGCGCCTGCGGTCCCCGAAATCCACACAAAGACATCAACAAGAAGCAAAAGGCCGATCAGAACATCAACTGCCGCTGTTGCAAGCATAATATCTTTTAAGGGAAGAGGCAGAAGGTTTTGCACCCACGGCTCTACAAACCCGCCCCATGCCTCTGGGCTCTGAAAAATAAGAATGCCTATCCAGACAAATGTGATGCCGATAGCGACTCGTAGTATATGGTATGATGCGTCTTTTTTCATAGGTGTATTTATATAATAAGATCATTGATAAGAACAATGAATGCCATAGCGAAGATGGTGAATGACGACATAAGGCACCAAAAACACCACGCGCGGATTATTTTCCACTGAAGAAAAATAAAAAAGCACGAAAGCCCCACTCCTGCAAAAATAGCAATTTTTGCGACAAGAATCCAGAACGCAATTGGCGGTATGCCTATTACCAAAAATGCCGTAATGCATGAGATAAAAATGTAGAATAAAAACCCTGCCGTATCATTATGAATAAAGACGAATATGTGGTTGTACTTGCTTGATAGGACTTTTACGCAGTCCTCCCCTATCACGCACACCGGTCGTTTTGTTTCTTTCCTTTTTTGTATGAGATACGCAGTTTCACTGATTCCTATCGCGGCGAGCGTAAAAAGAAGAGCTAGTGCTGTCATGTATGTATTATAATATGGTTTGGCGCGACTTTTGCTGCCGTCGTACGACCCGGAACGTTTTCGCTTGTTGTGTGATGTGTTTTTCTGATGATTCGTGGGCCATATCAAGCACTTCGCGATAATAGGTAAGGAAGCGCGCAAAGAACAAGACGCGCAATCCCGCCAGATCTTTTTCCGAAAAGTTCTTTTTTCGGTGGAGCATGGTATACACTATTTCTGCCCAATCCCGCGCGGGCACGCGGAAGGTCTCGTTTGGCAAGAGGTGATGAGAAAGATAATTGATAAGCGCTTTGTTGCAAACGGACGACAAATACCGTTTATGTTTTCTGAAATCTTCAATAAGCATTTCTTTTCGGTGCTTGTAATCGAACCCCACTTCAGGCGTGTGCAATTTTTGCGCTTGGTCGGCGATAACAGGTATGCGTTTTTGCTGTATACGCGGCATATCCCACGCTTTTTTGTAGTAACGGAGTTGTCCTAAAAGCGAATTGGCCACCTGCAAAAACATGGCGTCTAATTTTGGCCCAGAAGGCTTGTGTTCCTTTATACCGAGAAAAACTTGCGTCATGCGCAGGCGATTGATGATCCCCTGTATGACAAAATAAATATCTACGCCGTAGAGATACGCGGTATCGTTCCACTTTTGCAGGAGCATAACGTTGATGGCGTTTCGCGATAAAGCTGTTTCTCCTCCGATTGGCTGGCGGATATTTGCATTGAGAAAGCCATACATGACGGGAAAAACAAGTATATTTGTTATTGAGCCGTCATATTCATTGCGCAAAAAAATAGGGAGCACCTGGTCGTGTCCTTTTATGATTGGAGAGATGAGTTTTTTGACCCACAAGGGAGAGGCGCTTTTTACATCTCCATCAACAAAGCCAATTGCGATTGCGTTTGTTTTCTGCGCGTATTCAAGCGCCATCTGCATATTGTATCCCTTTCCTTTTACTTTTCTTTCGTAGTGTTTTTTTGAAGAGAGGTATTTTTTTCTGCTTTTTGTGGCGGTCCGAAGAAATGCTTCTTTTGTGTTGTCAGGAGAATCGTTGTCGGCATTAATAATTAGGGTATCGTATGAGCGAAAATACTTTTGGAGTCCTTTGTCTATAACAGTTGTTATGTTTCTGATATTGTCCGCTTCGTTATATGTGGGTATTGCGAATATAATGAGTCCCTTTCTTTTCTTAGTTGTGCGACGTGTTGGTTTCATAATTATTCTATATGTCTACTATATCACGGTGTTTGTTTGTAGTTGATATTTTTATCTGCCCGCAAAACATTTTGGGGCTTGCTTTTACACTAGTGAATAGTGGTGTGAGTGTGCAAGACGAGCGGGAGTTGTCGCGGGTGTAAACTCTGTTAGAAATATCCTCAATTAGGGGAAGAGATATCTTGTAGCGCAAAATTTTTTAGGCAGTAATTTTTAACGGGGTGAGTGCGGTGCGATTGTTCATTTTTCTATCAATCCAAATCGCTCTTTTATATAATCAATGAATGGTTGAGTAAGTCCTCGGTGCCCCTTCGTAATGAGGAGCGGTTTTTTAATATGCTTTGCTATGAATTCAGGAATATTGCCGATGCGTATTTCTCCAAAAAGCGTTTCGCGTGATCCGCCCATGACGGTCAGGTCATGTTTTTCGCTTTCTTCAAGGATTGCCGAAGCAATAGATCTGCGTTCTATTGCTTCGAATGTATAGGGAATATCTTCCGGCAGTTTTATTTTGCTTTTTATATTAAATTCAAGGATGTGTTCCCATTGTTTGTATGCGGATGTTTGCGTAAATCCCTTTGGCAATACCGTAAATATATGCACGGTGCTTCCATATTCTTTTGCAATCGCCGACACCACTTTTCCGGTAAAGCGCAAAAACGGACTTGCAAAACGGTAATCGGTTGCAAGAAGAATGGTGTGCGGTTTGTCCCCCGGTATATGCGCCATGTCTTTTGCGACAATAAGATCGCACTCCGCTTTTCGCAACACCGGGTCTATTTTACTTCCGAATGTTGTTCGTTCCGAATGCACATATCCGTCCCAGTTCAAAATAAGAATATCGCAGTGTTCTTCCCGCACCGTGGTGAGTATTGTATTAACGACGCTTTTGCTTGAAAGGACATATGTATGGGTGTCAATGCTTGCGTCTTTGTGTTCGGCGTTAAAAACAGCAACTGTATCGGGTATTCTATCAACCATATTTTTTTGGTGGGTGACACTTTTTCCGTTTGATTTGACGATTGTTGCGCTGATAAGTTCTGCCTGCCAGTGTGTTGCAATCATTGCCGAAAATCGGGTGAGTGTCGTAATTTCTTCGGATGTTGCCGACTCTTCTATGGGAAGGAAAACGCGATGTGCTTTTTTGGGGCCGAGCCGAGAAGTCTTTTCATATACTATTTCATTTTCAAATTCTTCTTCACGCTGATGGCGGGTATAAGCAAAATAATTAATCATGCCTAAAAGAATCCAGATAATAGCGACCACCCATGCCGCAGAGATGATAAAGGCCATGGCAACGGCAAGTATGATGTACGTTCCGATTGCGATAATCGTTGTTATTGGGTAGCCGATGATTCTATAGTTCCATGCGATATGGGGATTTTTTTTGCGTATGGCAATGCCCGCGATATTCAGCTGGAGAAAGAGAATGATAAAAAGCAAACTTGCCGCGGCCCCAACAGAGATGAGCGGAAGCGCTATAACCATAACAGCGATGAGTGCGACAGATACGATAATAGCGCGGTCCGGCGTAAGGTTTTTAACATGTATCGCCGACAAGCTATGAAGGATGCTTCTATCGCGGGCAAGAGAGAACGCAAGTCGGCTTGATGAAAAAATGGTGGCGTTGAGTGCGGCAAGATTTGCAAGAATCCCCCCAATTATCATGATCGCAAGCCCCATAGGCATGAATGAACGCGCGCTTTCAATAATTGCGCCTTCCCCCAGTTCTTGAAGCGGACCGTTTAATAACATAACAAGCGCAATAAGCACATATATAATGCTCACTATGCCCCACGCTCCGAAAAGAGATGTTTTTAAGCTTTTCGGGTCTTTTATTTCTTCTCCGCTTTGCGCTTGTATTTCAGAACCCTCAAATGCGATATAAAAAAGGGCGGAAGCGGATATAATTCCTAAAAGCCCCAAACCCCAAAAATCTGAAAAAGGCACGTCCCAAGAAGAAGGGTTTGTTGCGTCTGATGCGATAAAGCCGTTTGCAATAAAAAGTCCAAGGATAACAAGAAGGACAATAACAATGAACGCTCCTGCTTGCTGGCTTCCTTTGTTGCTTTTCCAATTAAGCAACCCGAATAGAACAAGAAAAAAGAGGGCGAATATTTTTGAGAACGCGGCTTCAGAAATTGCTGGCGGGAGTGGTATGCCAAGCACGAGTGTAAGGAAATACGCAAAATAAAATCCTCCAGAAAGCGCATACAAGCCGCTTGCAGCACTATTTGCAAGCCACGATATCCAGCCGGCAATAAATCCCTGAAAGTCTCCAAGTCCGAATTTCACCCATCGGTTCCCGCCTCCTGCCTCGGGTAGGGTGGTCGCAAGCGAAGCGTACATTTGAAGGTTAAGAAACGCAAGGAGCGCATTAAGCCCCAATGCGATGATAATTGCCGGCCCCGCGAGTGCAATTGCCGGTCCTAAAAGAGTGAACACTCCCCCTCCGAGCAGCGCTCCCACTCCTAACAAGAGCACCATTAGTGCCCCCACATTTTTCGCGAGTTTTGGTTGTTCCTGTTGTACTTCTTGTTTTGTACGCATATGTTAAAAATGAATGACCGCATCCCACTTTTCAGAAAAATAAAATCAGTGAAGAGCGGGATTTTGCGGTTATTCCACCCCCTCCTTTTTGTAATAAAATTATTATAAAAAATACGTTAGTATCTTAAAAGTCATATGCCATATCATTAAAATAAATAAAAGGAGGGGGTTTATTATCTGCAAACCGC
>JAUYHD010000036.1 GCA_030690215.1 bacterium
CGCAACATCGACCAGCTTTATCTCCTTGTGGACTATGGGCAGAACCCATCGTAGTCGCTCCTCTTTAATTGTTTTTGCCATATGTATAGCCATTTCCCCATTGTAGGGAAAACCGCCATATGTGCTTGCACATTACCACTAACTATTGACAAATCCTTATATTTTGGTATAATTACACCATAATAAACTAACAAAAACCATGAAAAACCTTAATTTAAACAGTTTTTTGGGTGTCTGGCTGATCGCAGGAATGCTTATTATTCCATCTTTTGCTTTTGCTGAAGAACTCTCGGTTAGTTTTTCAGCATCCCCGCAAACCATAGAAAAAGGCGACCAAGCCACTCTCGCCTGGAGCTCGGAAAATGCTGTTGAATGCAAAATTTTTGGCAAAGGAATTACGGAAAATGGAGGCACTCCAAAAAGTTCATACACCGGTCTTGGATCGGGGATTGTTTCAATTGCTCCCGAAAAAACAACTACATACTCCATCGCATGCAAAGGAAAAGACGCTACATTTGTTCCTGCGCAAGACAATCTTACTGTAATCGTCACCGGAACGGAGTCTAACACAAACGACTCTACGAACGACTCTGCGACAGACACAACCACATCTTCTCAAGATCCCCATTTTACCGTCGGGTGCGTTGTGAACCCGGAACGCGCGCGCAAGGGAGAACTTATTGCATTTAACGCAACGTCTGTTGGAGGCGAAGGAACACTTAACTATCAATGGTCAGGAGATATCACAGGCGGCGGCCAAAAAATATTTGAGATATTCACAAGCTCTGGGACAAAAACAGCAACACTTACGGTTACTGATTCACGCAACTTCAAAGTAACCACAGCCTGTAATGTATTTATTGAGCCTGACACGACAAGCGCGCCTGCAAGCAACACAGGAAGCACGCAAAGTTCTTCGGGAACCTCGGGACCTTCTTCAAACACAACGGCAAATCAAACCCCGGCAGAAACGGAAGGAACACCAGGAGCAACAGGGAGTGGCGCATCAAGCATTGAAACAGAAGCCGATACATCCCAGATAGCAGCCGCGGGTTCGGGGAGCAGAGGAACTCTTTTTTCCATTCTTATTTTTTCAATCATAGTAAACATGGGGGCGCTCTTCTACTTCTTTGTATATGCAAAGAAGAAGAAAGAAGAGAGAGCCCGACTGAATGAAAAAACTCAATTTGCCGAAGAAATGGCGACCGCATAACATCCCAACGAATGATACTCACACACATCCCGCTTTGCGCGGGATGTGTCCCGTATGGCAAAATCGAAAACAAAACCTTTACGTCTTGCGGAGGGTAATACAAAGTATAGATATCAAAAGCGCAACTACGGGTGAACATCGAGATATTTTTTTCGGTTTTGTGAGCAAAACGTCTTTCGATTTAGCCTAACGGGATGTATTGTTTTTGCGGTTAGCGGCGAGAGTGGATGAGCGCTTCAATCCCGGGCAGTGTATGCTCTGAAAGAAAATCAAGCATCGCCCCGCCGCCCATTGAAACAAAACTGAATACATCAAGTAATTTTTTCTGATGCAGGTACGCGATTGTATCCCCCCCGCCGGTAATCACGGTGCGCTTTCCTTTCGCAAGCATGGAAATAAATTCATGCGTGCTTTCTTCATATCCTTTTTCGGTATATCCCAAAGGACCGTTCCATAATACAAAACTGCTTTGCGCAACAAGTACCGCTACTTCTTTCATTGTCTCCGGCCCTAAATCATAAATAGCATCATCCGCCCCTATTGCATCAAGCGCGATGGTTTTTGCGCGCTTGTTTCGTTCTACAACCACATCGCGCGGCAACAATATTTTTCGGGAATTGGCGAGCGCATCAATTATTTTTTTTTCTGCTGTTTCAACGACCGAAGCGCCGACAGAAATACCGCGCGCGGCAAGAATCGTGTTTGCAATAGCTCCGCCAACGATAATTGAATCCGCTTTGCGCAAAAATTGAGAAAGCAGCATAAGTTTTACCGGTTTTCTACCGCCAAGCACCAAAAGAAATGGGTGCGAAGGCCGGAATGCCCGACTCAATTGGCGTACTTCTTCTTGGAACAAAGGGCCCGCAAAACTCGGCAAAAATCGGGGAATGCCGACAATAGAAGCATGCGTGCGATGCGATGCGCTAAATGCTTCATTAATATACACATCGCCGAGGGACGCAAGTTCTTCGGAAAACCGAACGCTGTTCTTTTTTTCTCGGGGATCCTTACGGATATTTTCAACAAGCAACACATCCCCGGGATCCATTGATTCTATTTTCTTTTGAAGATAGGGAATTTCGAGGTCGCGCGCGAACATAAGCTGGCGAACGCCATGAACCCGCATATAGACCGCGATGGGCAAGAGTGTCGGCGTGCGCCCCCCCTCGTCTTCCATGTGCGACAAAAGAATAATTTTATGCCCCCGCTCTTGTAGCATCTTGATCGTGGGGAGCGTACGCTGGATACGCATATCATCATCTACATGCCCCCTTTTTACCGGAACATTAAAATCAACGCGCATGAGTACGCGTTTTTCACGAAGACGAGATGGCAATGATACAAGACTCTTCGGCATATCTATAAAAAAGACGCGCTGCGCACTATATCAACAAAATCACGCGCATCCAATGAAGCGCCCCCCACCAACAATCCATCAACACCCTCAACAGACAAAAATGAAGCTGCGTTTTTTGACGATACGGAACCTCCATATACAACCCGCATTGTATGAGCCGCTTTTTTCCCGAATAAATCAAAAAGAATCCGCCGAATATACAGCGTCATCTCATATAAATCGTCGGGAGAAACGGGGTCACCGGTGCCGATTGCCCAAATCGGCTCGTAGGCAATGATAATTTTTTTAGAATAGACGCGTGGTATTTTTTTAAGCCCCGCTAAAATCTGCTGTTTTACAAATTGCAGAAATTTTTCTTTGCTGCGGTCACGCTCTCCTACGCAGAGCACCACGGAAAGCCCCCCTTTGAGCGCGCGGCGGATTTTACCGTTAATTTCTTGGTCAGTTTCATGAAAATACTCCCGTCGCTCTGAATGCCCGATGATAACGTACTGTGCACCCAATGATACAAGCATAGATGCCGAAATTTCACCCGTAAACGCGCCCGAATCTTCCCAAAAAATATTTTGCGCGCCAAGACGCGCCCGCCGAAGCACCCTTCCCACATCCCGCATGTACAGAGACGGGGGGGCGATTACTGCTTCTGCTTTTCGTATTTTTTTTATTCCGCGCTCAATAGCTCCCGCAAGCGAAATCGCTTTAGTAGCGGTCGGCGGATTCAGTTTCCAATTAGCAATAATTATCTTTTTCATAAAAATTTATTTTCTCCCGAATCCCGCAAAGTGGAATTCGCGGATCCTCGATCCCGCTTACAGCGGGATCGGGACTATACTGTTTTTTATCCCTATGCCGTTTTTTTTCTTATATGAGACCAAAAAAAATAAATAATCCCTATTCCTATAATAACCGCTATTACAATATCAAATTTTCTTGTATACACCTGTATAGTTTGCCAGCGCTCTCCCAGCGCAAATCCTACCCATGTTAAAAAAATAGCCCACAAAAAAGAACCGGCGCTGGTATATAGGCTAAACTTCCATATGTTCATGCGCCCAAGACCAACCGGAAACGAAATATAGGTACGCACTATCGGAAGCATGCGTCCAAAAAATGCCGCAAACGAACCGTACCGATAAAACCACTGCTCTGCGCTTTCAACATGGCTTTCGGATAAAAAGACGTAACGCCCGTACTTGCGCAACGCAGGTCGTCCTCCATAAAAAGCGACTGCATATAATACAAGCGAACCAAAAAGATTCCCGAAAGTTCCCGCCAGCACGACAAACCAAAAATTCATACTGCCCTGGGCAACTAAAAATCCCGAGAAGGGCATAATAATTTCTGAAGGAATGGGAATCGCCGCCGACTCAAGCGCCATCAAAAAAAAGATGCCGGCATATCCGGATGCATCAATAACATACAGAGCAAAAGAACCTATTATTTCTAACATAGAATGAATCATGCTAGTGAGAAATTTTTACTTTACGTAATCGTTCTGCCGCCTCTTCCGGAGGGATAGCTACTACTTGAATACCGGTCCCTAATTCCACCCCCGCCCATCGCGCAATGCGGGGAAGAATTTCTATATGCCAATGATAATGGTCCATACCATCTGTTTTTGCGGGTGCCGTATGGATAAAAAAGTTATAATCCGGGTCATACAAGGCGCCTTTTACTTTTTGAAGCGCTACGCGCAAAGCATCCGCAAGTTCTCCTCTCTCTGATTTCGCAATCCGTTCAAAGTGCGCCTCATGTGTTTTGGGAAAAATACGGACCTCAAACGATACGCGTGATGCAAATGGCGCGAGCACTATGAATTTTTTATTTTCATAAATAATTCGCGTTTTATCCTTTTTTTCAAATGTAAGCGCGTCGCAGTGACCGCATACGCCATGCTTTTCGAAATATTGCTTTGAACCTGAAAGGCTCCGCCGAACGTCGGGGGGGATAATAGGAAGCGCTATAATCTGGGAATGGGGATGAGAAATTGAAGCACCCGCGCTTTCTCCATGATTATGAAATACCAAAATATACCGAATACATGGTTCATTTTCAATGCTCGTGTACCGTTCTTGATAGGCGTGTAAAATAACTTCTACTTCTTCCTTTGTCATATCGGCAATAGTGCGCCTATGATCCCGCGTGATTACGACTTCATGAAACCCAATTCCTTCCCGAATACGATACGGCCCAACAGGCTCGTCGGCAGGACATACATGATGAGGCGCGAGTGCGGGATATTTGTTCGGCAGTACTTGTAAAAACCAATTGCCTATATCTTCTGATGCGGCCATGTGGGAATATGGATACCAAAGCACCGGCTGTTCACTCTCGCTTGTGTGAAGCATTTCAAATGGGCACCTGCCCTTAGGCGTTATTTTTCGTTTTGCGCCGGCGCCACGCTCTTCTTTTGCACCCGGACGATCTCTCCGCCCCGCAACAATTAAAATCCATTCCCCCGAGATGATATCTTTGCGAAATTCCGATACTTTTTTATAGGGATGCTTATGAGATTTCGCTTTCATGGTGTTCATTCGTATGAATATATTTTCCTCTTCTAAGATTCCAACCGACAATAATCGTCTCCCATAATACTTTTATATATGAAAATAAATTTACTTTTGTGTGAGGATCATTCACCCAATGAGCCGGCACAATGCCGATGGTATATCCGAATAAGCGCGAAAGCGCGAGCACTTCAATATCAAAACCGAATCCGGTAATTTTCATTTCTGAAAAAATGCGTTCAGCCGCAAAATTACGGAATGCCTTAAACCCGCATTGCGTATCCCAAATGCCGCGAACCGCGACCAGCTGGATAAAAAGATTGCCCATATCGCCCAAAAGACGCTTATGAAACGGCTGGGAAACTGCTTGTGTCGCGCCCACAGCATCACGCGCTTCACGCGAACAGATAACAACTTCGTACCCCTCATCAAAAAGGGGGCGCATTTTCTCAAAGTGCGAAATGTCTGTCGCGTTGTCCGCATCCATAAAAAGACGAATTTTGCCGGACGCCGCACGCATGCCTACCCGCACCGAGTCTCCTTTCCCGCGATTTACGGGCGCATCAATCACTTCAAGATTCGGAATATCTTTTTTCATCGCCTCCACCACTTGCACCGTATTGTCCGTAGACTTGCTTGATACGACGATAATTTCATACCGGTAATTTTTCTGCTGGACATACGAAGCAATGGCCGCAAGTGTTTTAGAAATGCGCTTTTCTTCGTTATACGCGGGGATAATAATAGAAAGATAAATATCCTTTTTCATCAAAAGGGATTGGGGCAAAAAAGAAGGTTTTGGGCGCAAAAGCGCGACTCCATCCATATTCGTATTATAGCAAGGGGGCGCTTTTTTTGTGCGTCCCCCGTTCCTGATTACGCCTATCCAAAAAACTCTGCAAAATTAAGGCCGCCGCAGAAGCGTCAATTTTATGGGGAGGAGCGGCTCCCGACGCGCTCACCGCCTTTGAAGTAAAACTTTCATTTTCAAAATAAATCGGCAAACTAAAATACTGCCGCAGCTTTTCTACAAACGCGCGGACTTTTTTGCTCATATCACTCTCTTCTCCCTCAAGCGTTAACGGGAGCCCGATGACAATCTCTGAGACAGTTTCCTTCGCTAAAATATCTGAAATAGTATCTTTAATGCCGGGCCATGCGCTCGGATACACGCCTTTTGGAAAGGCGACCGTCTGCCCTTCGTCAGAAAGAGCAATCCCCGCTTTTCTTAAACCATAATCTATCCCCAACATACGTGACATTGTTTTATTGTACCCCGCCAGAAAGCGAAGGTAAACAAGCAACCTATGGAATATATTCTTAAAGAAAAAATATCAATAAAAAACCCCGTATGCGAGGTCTCCTACATCATTCTGAAGTAAGAATTTCGTATCCGTCTTCCCTAACAAGAATCGTATCCTCAAAATGTGCCGCGCGCGAGCCGTCTTTGGTGCATATGGTCCATCCGTCATCTTGGGTGACAATCGTCTCGCCCTTTTCGGTAATCATGGGCTCAATTGCAATCACGATCCCCGCTTTTAATTTTTCACCGGTACCCGCTTTGCCAAAGTTGGGAATCTGCGGGTCTTCATGAAGCGCATATCCAACGCCATGCCCAACCAATTCTCGAATAATACCGTATCTATAGGGTCGCACATATTCTTCAATGGCATGACCAATATCACCCACGCGCGCGCCTGCCCGAACCGCGCGTACGCCCTGCAGAAGCGCGTCCTTTGTGACGCGAACAAGATTTTTTGCTGTTGTGTCTCCTTCCCCCGCGATAACAGTCCGCGCCATATCGGTAATCAGCCCGCCATACACAAGACCGATATCAATTCCTATAATATCGCCGTCCCGGATCATTTTTTCTTTTGTCGGTATGCCGTGCACTATTTCATCGTTTACCGACATACATATGGAAGCGGGAAATACAGAATCATCCCCCTTATATCCTTTAAATGCCGGGGCCCCGCCGATTTTTTTTATTTCATTTTCTGCGATACGGTCTATCTCTTCTGCAGACATCCCTATTCGGATTGAAGAAAGCACATGCGCCATGACATGTGCTAATTTTTTTCCTCCTTCACGAAGTATCACTATATCTTTTTCTGATTTTACGCTCATAGCCCGATTGCTTTTTTTATTTCTTCATGAATTTTTTGTTCGTCGTGCGAGTTGCCGTCAATTTCAATAAGCGCGTGTTTGCTTTCTGTGCGGTAATAGTCCACGGCAGGCAGCACGTATTCTCCAAAATAATCAAAACGGTTATTAATAATTTCAGGCGTGTCGTCGGATCTTTCGCGGGCAAGCAGACGATTATATGCCTCTTCCCGTTTTACATTCAAATATACAGGGTATACGTTTTCTCTTTCATAAAATGCAAACATATCATCCAGTGTTTTCGCTTCCAGTATGGTGCGGGGGGAGCTGCTCAAAATAATATGCTGATTTTCCTTCAGGTTTCGCATGATATCCTCCGCCCATGCCCATATCGCGAGAAAGTCGGGAGCCTTTGCTCCTTTATTCATTATCTTCTCTGTAATGAGACGGGAATTGTATGTCCTCCATGTTTCGGCTTCACGCAAATTTGCGCCTGTATATACATATAATACGCTCCCTTCACCGTCACGTTTTTCAAGCACCTGTTGCACAAGAGCAGCTTGGGTATCTTTCCCCGAACCCGAATATCCTAAAATCATGAGATTGGTTATGCGCGCCATAGTATTCTTACTCTCTATTCTACAGCAAAAAACTATTTTTGCTTTTAATATTCCCTCATCACAAGTTGGGAATCAATTTGTTTGATAGTTTCAAGAACCACCGATACCACAATCAAAAGGCCGGTACCGCCGATGGTGAGCGCTACAATACCGGTTATAATCTGCATAAGAACGGGGAGAACCGCGATGAGGCCCAAAAAGATTGCGCCGACAAGCGTAATGCGATTTATTATTTTATAAAGAAACCCCGCTGTTGGCGGACCGGGACGGATCCCGGGAACAAACGCGCCTTGTTTCTGTAAATTTGAAGCAATAGACTCAGGGTCAAATGTTACCGCGGTATAAAAATAGGTGAACGCAAACACAAAAAGAAAATACAGCGCCGCATAAATCCATGTGGTATTCAAAAATGTCAAAAAGAGATTTGAAAGATTTTGGATAAGCGCGTTTTGAGACCCTGCCAAAAAACTAACAATCATTTGCGGAAAAAGCAGAATAGAAAGCGCAAAAATAATAGGAATCACGCCTGCTTGGTTCACTCGAATAGGCAGATATGTAGAGACGCCGCCGTATACGCGCATGCCGCGGATACGTTTTGCGTATGAAATAGGAATCGGCCGTTGTCCTTCGGTAATAAAAACAGTCCCCGCGACAATAACTACGGCAATAACAATAAACCCGACAATTAAAGGAAGTTGCGATACGTCAAATGTAAACGCTATTTGGCTTACGGCACTCGGAATTGTCGCAACAATCCCCGCAAAAATCAAAACGGAGATCCCGTTCCCGATGCCCTTTTCCGTAATGAGCTCCCCAAGCCACATTAAAAGAACGGACGCGGCAACAACAATAACAACATTAAACAGAAGCGCGAATAAACTTAATTCGCCAAGAACGCCCTGCCTCCCCAAAAGGGACAAAAGGCCAAACGCCTGGACCGCGGCGAGCGGTACGGTAAGAAGCCGCGAATACTGATTGAATTTTTTGCGTCCTGCCTCCCCCTCTTCCTGGTACATTTCTTTCAGGCTGGGAAAAATCATAGTGAGAAGCTGCATAATAATAGATCCGGTAATGTAGGGCGCGACCCCAAGCATCATGACCGAAAGATTGTCAAGCGTGCCTCCCGAAAAAATATTCAAAAGTCCAAAAAACTGGTTTCCGGCAAAAAATTCCTGCAAACGCGCGGTATCCACACCGGGAATGGGAATCGCCGCGCCCACGCGGAACAGCGCAAGAATAAAAAGCACAAAAAGTATCTTGCCTCGAAGTTCTGCGTCTTTTACAATAAGTTTAAGTTTTTGAAACCACATATATTAAAAATTTACAATTTTCAATTACCAATTTTTCCGCCTACGGCGGGACCTCGCCCTTCGGGCGGACAATAAATTTTCAATGATTCAATTTTCAAAGTTTGGAAATTGGAAAATTGAGATTTGATTGATAATTGAAAATTGAAAATTGTAAATTAAAAACGGGGGTGTTTTATTGTTTGGAATTTGAATTTTGTAATTTGGATTTTTCAACAATACTGCCTCCTGCTTTTTCAATTGCGCTACGCGCTCCCTTTGAAAAACGGCATCCCGAAATGAAAAGTTTTTTTGCGATACTGCCGGAGCCGAGAATTTTTACTACCGGAATCTTTCTGCCCCTCGCTTTAATAATTCCCCGAGATGCCAATATGTTGGGGGTTACTTTCTCGCCGTCTTTCATTCCCATTTCAAGCATGCTCAAAGACACTTCGGCGATTTTGTCTTGAATTCCTTTCATGCGATATCCGCGCTTTTTAGGAAGCTTTTTAATAATATCACGAAATTCGGGACGAAGTTTACGGCCTGCGCGAGCTTTTTGTCCTTTTATACCGCGGCCGGAATACGTGCCGCGCTTTCCGCCCCGCCCTACGCGCTTTTTCTTTTTTTGTTTTGGTGCTGTAAGAGTATGAAATTGCATAGGAAAAGTTGAGAGTTAGTTACAAGTTAAGAGTTACGAGTTAAGAGTTAGCGGTTCTCATAACTCATAACTTATAACCCTTGAAGCGCCTGTATTGCCGCGCGCGCATTATTAATCTTGTTTTTTGTGCGAGAAAAAAGCTTTGCGGTTGCATTTTGCACCCCGGCAAAATCAAGTATGGTTCGTACCGCCGATCCCGCAACAAGACCGCTCCCTCCCGGCGCACGGCGTATTAACACATGAGCGCTTGAAAATTTTGCTTCAACGTCATGGGGAATAGAAAAATCCTTGGTAAGCGGAACGGTAATTGCGTTTTTTTTCGCGTTGCGAAACGCCTTGTCCATAGCAAGCGCGGTATCGGCACCTTTGCCGACACCAACCCCAACGGTGCCCTTTCTATTTCCCGCAATGATTGTGGCACGAAAACTAAAACGGCGCCCGCCTGCCTCCACACGCGCAACACGCCGAAGATCTACCATCTTCTGCTCAAACTCTTGCTGTTCACGAAACTGCCTTCGATCGCCCCTTTTTTGATTTCTTGGTGCTTTTATAGCCATACTCCGTTAGGAAAAATCGAAACGTCTTGCTTGTTTTATCATAGACAATATCTCGATGTTTACCCCAAATGTACGTTAGTAAATAATAGCCTATTTTGCCCCGCAAGACGAATGGATAAAACCTTCGATTTTGCCATACGGAGCATATGAGTATTTTCCAATAGTAGTAAAAATGTAAGGAAAAATCAACCCCGTAAGACAATATCGCATAATACGTCATGCGTTCGCCGCTCACCACACGCGCACTGATTTATTTTCTTGCTTGTTCAAAAATGTTGTTTTGTAAAATGACGTATAAGAATGCATCATGCGATATTGCTCTACGGGGTCAACCCCGCCCCAATTTTGCGTATCTGACACGGCGAAGCGCTTCGCCCATCCGCCAATCGGCGGAGGATGCGCTACACGCCCCGTTAGATAGCGAAGCATCTAAAACGGGGTAAGCTGCACGCGCTTCGCATTGTTTTCCCTACACCCTCCTACTGTTTGAGACAACTCCTTTTCTCCAATGGCAAAATTGGGGCGGGGTTATTTTATCTTTTGTCTTAAAGCGATTATTGTAGATAAAATAAAAAAATCCAGCCCGCTTTGCCGACTGGATTTTAAGATATGCAAACGAATAATCACCAAAATCCATAGAGTATAATCATCCCCGCCGCTTCATCAAAATCGTGGAAATTTGCCCTAAACGCTGCTCCGAGATAAATATTTTTATTCTCAGAAATTTTGTATGTTATGTCAGAAAACGAACTGGTCTTTTCAAAATCATCCAACGGCACTTTAATGTCTTGGCGCAAAACAACCCTCTTTTTTGCCGTATCCAATTTTAACGAAGCTCGTATCGTCTCTTCAATAGGATTGTAAGAAACTCCCATTCGCAGCTGGCCCTTACCTATATTGATGAACGCAACCGGCTTAATCGGAATCTTGTCCCAGTCAAAATCGGGCTTTATGCCGATCTTTACATGCCCTTGGAAAAATTTATACGATAGCGCGGGCCCCGAAAAATTTTTCTCAAAAGAAGACGGCTCGGCGTCAATTTTTGAAAAAATGCCTCTATCACCGTAGTGTGTTTTTATGGTTCGCGAAAAGGAACGGAAAAACATTCTCTTCAGCGGTTCGGGAACTTCTTCGGACTCATCATCCATAAGCATTCGGAATGGGTGGGGCATCGTATTAGAAAGAGCATCGTCAGTATTCTGATACAGCCGCATCAAGAAAAAGTACTTCGCTTCAATAAAAAACTCTTCGTGCATGCTCGTATTAAGATCTTCGGCCACACTATCCGTATCATACGCAAATACACGCGAAGACATTACAGCAATCAAGCATACAACAAACATGGATAATATTCGCATTGGCAAAGTACCTCTTTCCTCTTCAATGTGCAACCCCATACATCCGCACTTCCCAACACAATATCACTTTCGCGCATATATTGTCTATGGGAATCGCGGAGAAAAACATTACGCGTGCTTTTGCCAAAAAAATAAAATTAGACAATACAAAGCGCTACGCGGTATTCTACACATATATGTCCTTACACCCAACACTTCTCCTTGTTGGAGGCTCTACCGAACTCAAGCGTTTTATTCCGCTTTTCCGAGAAGTGGGATTTTCCATTGTCACCGCCGAACGCATCGGGGAGGCCCTCGCAAAAACAAAAACTGTCCGCGTTCAAGGAATTATTTTTATCATCCCGGTATATTGGGAGCCAATAACGCGCTTTATAGAAACAGTGCGCACGCAAAAAGGATACGCGGAAGACGAGGTGCCTATTTTTTATCTTGGGAAGCTCATTGAAGGCGAGGATCAGCGCATCCTTCAGGGATACGGCGTAAAGACGGTCACACTCGGCCCTGTCCCGGATTCGGAACTGGCGCGCTATATCACCAACCAAATAAAATTTTAGAAGACCAAATAAAGCTCATTGATAACGCATGCGGAGGGAACGCGGTGGACAAAATAATACGAACGCTCGCCGAAGAAAAATATAAAATTATTTTTTCCTGGATAAACAAACGGGACTGGGGAATCATGCTGTTTGATACAGACATCATCCAGATAAACCTAGAGCTCATTCTCGCCACACTATATATCCACGAATGGTACCATGCCGAAGACGGCAGTCTTCCCCCTGGTCACGAAGCAGAAGAGCTCGCGGTATTAAAAAAGGAAGCGGCATACATCGCAAAACAAAAAGATATCGTGTTGCAAAATATGGGACAATATATAGAGCAATACCATCTCCTCCCTCATTTGCTCAAAAAATATGCGCCGTCGCTCCTTGCCGATTACAAAAAAATACTAAAACAGCGAGACAAAAAAGATCGCCAAAAAAAGAAAAAGGCGCAAAAAAGATAAATCCCGGCATGCCGGGATTTTTTTAGTATAATTCACTTAAAATTTTGATGATTTCCGCGTATTCTTTTACACACTGTTTGTGGAATTTGTTACTTTCTCCATTCTTTTTTTCCAGCAATTTAAGATTTCGATGCGCCCCCTCTAAATGAGATTCTAGAGAAGACCACGCTAATCGTATGGCGCGGTCTATTTTTTTCGCGCGGTCTTGGCTTGTAAGGCGGGCTGTTCTTTTTTTGATTGAATTGACTTTAGAATTAATTTTCCTATTTTTTAATACTGTGGATTTTCTTTCCATTTCACTCGCCCTCCGGTATATATATTTTTTTAAAAGAACTTCGTACATTGTTTATTCTATCATGAGCAAACAAAAAAACGCTCCTTGACACACATGCTATCGCATAATATTATAACGGAAGTTTGATCTTTACTATCCATATTTTAGGGGGCATCATGAACGAAACAATGGCATTTAACCAAAGAGTCGAGAAAATTAGGACATTCGGAATTGCTTATAATGATGCGGTACACGACCTTGTCAGGGACATAGTAGTAAAAAATTTTCTGCCGGAGCTAGACAGAGAGTATAATACAAAGCACGCAATACATATGCAGGGCGGGGGCGGCCAAAATGGTTCCGACACCACAGCAATTCTCGTAATAAAACCCAAAGAGAAGGGAAAAACCTTTTCCCAAAAAATATGGCGGGCAATTTCCTCTAACGAAACAGTTATTAGGATAACGTTAGGAAACGGATGGCAGCATACTGCCGAAAAAAACTACGAAGAAACTGCAAAGAAAATGAAAAAAACTTTTGAAGAAAAAATAAAGCGTTATAATCTTATATAACATCAAAAAAACCAGCAGAAAGTCTGGTTTTTTTTATTCGTAATGGACCTATGGGGAATCGAACCCCAAACCCATCCATGCCATGGATGTGTATTGCCACTATACTATAGGCCCCTCACTTGGAATCATTAAAACTACCATACATTCTTTTCTTAAGATGGGTGTAAGCCCCCGAATGTCTTTTCAGCGCAAACTCCCTTTGTTTTGCGTCTATCTTATTTTTGTATGCTTCATAATATATCAATTCAACATCTCCACCCATATCCTTCCCCCATTTTGTCTTTTCTGTTTTATGTTCTATTAATCTCCTTTTCAAATCAGAGGTATAACCAATATACACCTTCCCGGCAGAAACACTTTTTAACGCATAAACATAAAACATAATGATTCCAAGTGAGGGGCTATAGGCCCAAACCGATTTGCAGTACCGCAAATCTGAATTTCTAATTTTTAATTTCTAATTTCCAAACTATTTAAAAATTAATCCATTGAAAATTTATTAAAAATTAAAAAATTAATACAAAAGAAAAAAGATAGATTATTATTTAGATTTTATATTTAAACATCTCCTTAATTCCGCTATCTTATTTGTTTTTTCCCAGGGCAAATCGAGATCAGGACGACCAAAATGTCCGTAGGCAGCAACCTTCTTATAGATAGGCCGGCGAAGATCAAGTGCTTTGATAATCATCCCCGGGCGCAAATCAAACACCTTTCTCACTACACGAGATATTTTTTCATCGGATATAATTCCCGTGCCGTATGTATTCACCGCAACCGCAAGAGGTTCTGCGACTCCAATAACATAGGCAACACGTACCTCTGCGCGTGAGGCAAGTCCTGACGCTACGATATTTTTTGCAACCCAGCGCGCTGCATAACTTCCGGACCTATCTACCTTGCTTGGGTCTTTTCCCGAAAATGCTCCGCCACCGTGCGGCGCCATGCCTCCGTATGTATCTACGATTATTTTTCTTCCCGTAAGACCTGAATCCGCCTGTGGCCCTCCAATAACAAATCGGCCGGTCGCGTTAATAAAATATTTTGTCTGCTTATCAAGCAATTTTTTCGGAATTACTTTTTCAATAACTTCGCGCCTTATATCTCGGCGCAATTTTTCCATTGATATTTCGGGGTTATGCTGGGCGGCAATAACCACATTCGTAAGCCGGCGCGCTTTGCCATTTTCATATTCAACGGTTACCTGCGATTTTCCGTCAGGGCGAAGATACGAAAGAATGCCGGTCTTGCGGACATGCGCGAGTCTCCGCGTAAGTTTGTGAGCAAGCGAAATCGGCAACGGCATTAATTCTTTTGTCTCGTTTGTCGCATATCCGAACATCAATCCCTGGTCTCCCGCTCCCAATTTTTCCAATTCTTCTTTTTCGGAAAGATTGCCGACACCCCGCGCGATATCAGGCGACTGCTCCTGAATAGCAGTAACAACACCACAATTTGCATAGTGAAAACCAAATTCCGGCTTGATATATCCTGCCTCTTTAATAACATCACGAACAATCGCGGGGATATCAATATAGGCCCTTGTGGTCAACTCGCCAACGACAAAAACTTGACCGTTTGTTGCCATTGCTTCTATTGCTGCGCGCCCACGAGGATCTTGTTTTAAAACCGCATCTAAAATCGCGTCTGAAATAGTATCGCACAATTTATCGGGGTGCCCAGAAGTAACGCTTTCAGAAGTAAAAAATGATTTCATAAAATAAAACTAAAATAATTTATAATACATACTATAAAATAAAATTTTTTTACTATCGCATCCCCTCAGAGGGAATTGAACCCCCATCTCTCCCTTAGGACGGGATTGCTCTATCCGTTGAGCTATGAGGGGCTATTGAAACTATGCGCCCACTCGCCTACTATATAATAATATGGACTATCAGACACAAATAATCAATGCTATTAAAAAGGGCATGCCCGCGGTGGTCAGCATAACAGTTTCGAAAGAAATGGAAGACATAGCAAAAGAACTCCCCTTTGATATTGAGAGTTTAAATCCGTATGATCAAGAAATTCTCAAAGAACGAATGCGCCAAGCCCCAAAAGACGAACATGGGAGAGTGAAGGTGGGCGGAGGATCAGGCTTTTTGGTTTCGTCCAACGGAGTTATTCTCACGAACAAACACGTCATCATGGACCCGCACGCATCATATTCCGTGCTTGCATCAAACGGAAAAAAATACGATACAAAGGTAACTTCTCATGACCCGATAAACGATATTGCGATTCTTAAAATTGACGACAAAAACCTCCCCACGATTTCTTTAGATACTTCAGGAAAACTTGAACTCGGCCAATCGGTTATTGCCATAGGAAACGCGCTCGGAGAGTTCGCAAACTCCGTATCAACCGGGGTTGTTTCGGGATTATCCCGCTTGATCAGCGCGACAACAGACATGATGGGACACCAAGAAAAACTCCGAGGTCTTATCCAAACCGATGCCGCAATTAATCCGGGCAATTCAGGGGGACCGCTCATAAATCTTAACGGAGAAGCAATCGGCATTAATGTCGCGGTTGTTTTTGGAGCGCAAAATATCGGCTTTGCAATTCCGGTAGCGCGCGCGATAAAAGATTTGGAAGAAATAAAAAAATATGGTCATATCAGACGGCCATTTGTCGGCGTACGCTATGTAACCCTCAACAAAGCCCTTCAGGAGCACTTTCGGCTCCCGATTGATCATGGCGCGCTTGTTATTAATGAAGGGGCGCCCGGCGATGTAGCAGTCATTCCGGGAAGTCCTGCCGAGAAAGCGGGCTTAAAAGAATTTGACGTCATCCTTTCCTGTGAAGAGAAAATCATTAACGAAGAAACAACACTTGAAGACCATCTTTCAGAAACGAACATCGGAGACGCGCTTAAACTAAAAATATTCCGCAAGGGGAAAGAGATGGAAATAAAACTTATATTAGAAGAGTTCAAATCTCCTCCTCCACCCATGGAAACAAAAGAGCTCTAAAAAAATGCCCGCTTGATGCGGGCGTTTTTTGTTATCGCACGATACCGCTTACAGCATACCCAAGCCCGTAGGCAATGAGAGCTGCGACTCCTCCAAAGAAAAACATTTCGGCACCCGAGATCAACCAGTTCCGCCCGGTAAAATAGGCGCGCAATGCGCCGATACCGAAAAGCGCGAGACCTGTTGCTATAACAGACCAGAAAAAAACACCCGAAGAATCGTCCGACAAAAAAAGATACGGGAGGAGCGGAAGAAAGCCCGCCCCCACAAACGACACAAACGTTGCTACGCCATGCTGGAATGCGCTTCTTTTATCCGGCGGCGCAAATCCTAATTCTTCATACATCATTAAATCAACCCAAAATTTTTTATTTTTTGTTACGAGCGCTGTCATTGCATCAAGGTCTTGTCCCACATACCCCTTTTGCGTAAGAATAACGCGGATTTCATCTATTTCGCTTTGCGGGCGCGACTCAACCTCATCTTTTTCTATCCCGCGTTCACGAGCATACAAATCCCTGCTTGATTCCGTCGCAAGATAATTTGATGTTGCCATGCTAAAAGCATCGGCAAAAAGACTCGCGACACCCACAATAACAATAGTAATAGGAGAGAGCGCGGCACCCGCGACACTCGCGACAACCGCGAATGTAGATACAATACCGTCATTCGCGCCAAACACCCCGTCTTCAAGAAAAAAGCCGAGCTTTGTGTGCCGAAAGCGTTTGAAATTTTTTAGAGAGACTTGGGATTTCGCCATGATCTAAGAACAAGCATACGGATATCAAAATCCGAATGTTATGATATGCCGAGCATCCGAGATATTGTTTCTTTATTAAATCCAACAATCAAATTGCCGTCCACGTCAATGACCGGTACGCCCATTTGCCCCGATCGTTCAATCATTTCGTTTCGTTTTTCCGCATCTACGGCAACATTATGTTCGCTGTATTGAACGTTGTGTTCCTGGAAAAACGCTTTTGCCATTTTGCAGTATTGGCATGATGGGGTCGTATAAATTGAGACTTTGTGATCCATGGTGACATGCTGCCTTTTGCCCGAAAGCGTCAGGCGGAATAATAATAATGAGGAATAAAAAAGCCGACAACGCGGCGTATACCTTTTTCTTTCAGTATAGCACACACGTCAAGAAAAATATAAATACCAATTAAAAAAGGGGTTGCTATATGCAAGCCCCTTTTTATATTATGTATTATGTTTTTACTTTTGCGATTCCAAGCAATAGTGTGAGTTCCTCCAATCGCCCAATGGAAGAAAGAAGCCAATTCTCATCTTTTGCGATACCCCTTGATTTTAGCCGCAGCCACACGCCATCGGCAATTTGGCGCACTCGCTCTCTCGTCAAACTAAAAAGCTGTGAGACCTCTTCCAATGTCGCCGACTTCAAGGCCTTATTGAAACCGTACCGTTCCTTGAACATCGACGCATTTCTTTCATTATGTCCAAATCGGCTTTCAGAATTACAAACCGCACTTACATCTGCAAAAAACGCGTGGAGTTCCTTTAAAAGAACCTCCCATTCTTCGCGCGCCATAACAAGATTTTCTGGGCTTAAAGAAGAATCGCCCATCCATGCTTCAATAGTTTTTTGCGATTCATCGCTCTCATTATCCACGTCTTCTTTCCCTTGATCATAAGATACTATTTTTATTCTTGCCGCTTCCATGACGCGTCTTACATTTTCTACAGAATCATCTAATTCTTGGGCTAATTCTTCATAGGTAGGGGGACGCCTCAATTCATACGAAAGTTCTTCATATAATTTTTGTACTTTCATAGAATACTTTTTTATGTGTTCCGGTAGCCGAATAAGATCCGCCTGGTCTATGCATGCCCGCAATATCTTTTGCTCAACCCACAAATATGCATACGTAGCAAACGTATTTTTTCTTGTATGGTCAAATCTTTTCGCTGCTTTTATCAACCCCTTATTCCCTTCTTGAATCAAATCCATATATTCAAGACCATATCCGCGGTATCTTTTGGCAACTGAAATAACAAACCTAAGGTTATGTTCTATAATTTTGGATAAAGCATTCGTATCACCGTTATCTCTATACTTTCGCGCAAGCTCCTTTGTTTCATCATCATTCAATATAGGAGAGGCCCCGCTTCTTCTTATATCCGCCGTATACATACTAAAAAGGTCAAATCCATCATCATTTTTCTTTTCCTTTCTCGCGACAGCAGGGAAAAGTGGAGAAAGCGATGTGGTGGGCTTCTTTTTTAAGACAACAACATTGTGTGCCTCAAAAAACTGGAAAAGATGCGATATTATCTTATTGAATTTCTGCTCATCGGATGCTGTCTTAGCAAAAAACATGCTTGCAATATCATCCCTAACAATAAATCCGTTGTTTAAAGCGCTTGCAAGAATACGCCCCGCTTTTTTCCGAAGTCCCAACGTACGAATGATTACAAAAAGGGGGTCGCTGCTGCGGCCCGCTTTATCTTTTCTCGTCATAGTTATCGTTTCCCATCAAGTATGTCTTCTATTTCCTTAATTGTCTTTTTTAAACCAGCGAGTTCTTTTTTTATCTCCTCTTTGCCTGATTTAAATGTGACTATCTGGGGGATATAACACCGGAAAAACTTTTCGAGAGAAGCAATACGCAACGCGAATCTTTTTGGCGTAAAAGAGGTATTCATTTTCATACGCTCCGGCCTATTGATAATTTCCTTACGAATAAGCACAGCCGCCTCATCCTCTCTCAATGTATTTGTATCAATTTCTTCAGCAACAGCGTCTTGGTCCTTCAATGAAAGACCGGCGAGCATATCAAGGTGAGCCATGCTTAACTTTCTCTCGGCCGCCAACTGTTGTACTTTGGGCGACGCCGACATCAGCTTTATACGCCTTCGCACGAATTGTTCGTGTCTGCCGATGAAATCCGCTATCTCCTTCGGGGTTACATTGTGCTTTTCTATAAGCTCCAATATTGCCAATCCTTCTTCAAAAGGAGAGAGTTCCTCCCTATGCATATTTTCATTAAGCATGAGAATGATTGCTTCTTTATCACTTACATCACTCACTATCACTGCGGGAATTTTTTTCATCCCACCCTTTTCTGCCGCCTTTACTCTTCGCGATCCAAGAATCAATCTATACGATCCATCAGCAAGCCGCTCCACGAGCAGAGGCTGTAAGGCCCCAACCGCGCCCAATGAGCTCTCAAGTTCTCCAAGCGCTTCTTTGCTATATGTTTTGCGCACTTGGAGTTCCTGGTCAATGTGTATGCTTTTTATTGGTATTTCCCTCATTTCTATTGTCTGCATTGATAGCACCTCCTTATTTTTTTTGTATTATATCTATGAACCTTTCCCGTATCGTATCCCTGTCTTCTTTTTTTAACGAACGCAAGTACGCTTTAGATGACCATATAACACAATGCGTCTTATAATCAATACCTGCGGCATATACCGCTTGGCTCCAACTCCCGTAATAACGTATAGCGGCGTGCATAAGCCGCGAAAATTGCATCCGTATGGACTTATGATTAAGACGCCTTCCTTCTCCCGCGAGTTTTCTGATCCGTTCGACTACTTTCTTTTTACTCCATCGTTCCCCGCATCGAACTTCATCGAAAGAAAAGCCCGCTGACTCTATCGCTTTCTCCCAACTGCCAAAAAGCTTTCGTGCGCCGCTTATCATTTTTCCATATCCATGCCTCCTAAGATAGTTTTCATAAAGAGGAATGCTGTATCCGTGGAGCATCTTGATCTCGGAAATAATATCTCCTTTGAACCATTTTCTGTTGGGGCTGAAATCGCGCCAATCAAATCCCGCAAGACGAAGCGCCTTTCTCCATCCCCCTTTTCCGAAATATCGCTTCGTCGCAACATACAATCCTCTGTCTTGGTGATATACAGCAAATCCATTAAGAGGCAGATTGTCCCTGTGACGCTCCCGAATAACTTGAATGATTTTCTTTTTATCCCATGAACGAGTAAGTATACGGTGCGTTTTTTGATAATCAAAACCTGCTGCTTCTATCGCGTTCTTCCAACTGCCGAAATACCTTTTTGCTGCTATATACAAATCATTGCATCCAACCTGTATCGCATTGGAATTTATTTTTTTGCCATCTATATACCGATTCTTGATCTCTTGAGTAATTCTTTCTTTTGTCCACTCTTTCCCCCACCAGTATTTTGGTCGATAAATACGTATAGCGTCGTAACCAAAACCAGCGGCAGTGACTGCTTTCCCCCATCCTCCAAAATAATAATTGGAGATGGAATAGAGTCTTTTGTCGTCAGAACACACGCTCGTACTATCCATCGCCTTTCCGTCCTCCGCTCTCTTACGAACTGCCTCAAGAACAGATTCTTTGCCATTCCATTTTTGATACCGTTTCGCCATCCCCAATCTCCCATCTATATTTAATTTTCAATAGTATTGAGCTTCATTGTAAACATTTTTTATATTTTGTCAAGGCAGTGCCTTGACAAATAAAAATTTTAAATATATAATCACCCCAAACTCAAAGGAGGTTGATCTATTTGATACCGACCGAGAAGCGGAACATTGAAAACCTACGCTCCGTCCTGCCAATCATGCTCGAAAAAGCGGGGCTGAAGCGACTCGTGCCGTACGTTCACGTGCGCATTTCAAACAAATTGCTTTCTTACAAAGCAGGGGAACTTATACAAAAAGAAACATCATGGCTTATCGCCCTTTCTGACGCAATAAGTCCGGACATGCGGATTATAACTATCGCGCATGAAGTCGCGCACCTTAAAATACAGCATTCGGGATTTTGTATGAAATTCGGACAACTTGTATTCCATCTGTTTTTTTCATTCATAAAGATAGAAAACAGGTTCCGAAATTTCGGTAAAGAACTTTTTGTGGAAAGCATAGTAGCGCCGCGCATTCTTGCGTCTGTTGCGCCGAAATTGCTCCCCCTGCAAGCAAGAAACAGAAGAAATCTCATAGAGAAACGAGCGCCATACTGCTCCAGAAAAATAATTTGTATATTCAGCGACCTTTTAGTATCATTAATTGATAGAAAAGGTCGCTTTTTTGTTGGAATTTATATACACACCATGGCGATAGAAGAACCAAATATAGAAAAAGAGGGGTGGATTGCAAAACGGGCAGAATTTCATCAGTCAAAAGGGATGAGCGGGGACGAAGCCTATGAAAAAGCGCTTGAGGAATCAGAAACGGAAGGGAAAAAAATGGAAGGGATGTATGCCGACCCGCAAACAGGAGAGGTTATGACGGAAGAGACCCGAAAAAAAATAGAAAAAGAAATGAAGGAAAAAGGTGCAGACAAAGAACGACCGGGTACTATACACTAACCAACCAAAACGAAAAAGACTATTCGTAATTTACGAATAGTCTTTTTCTATTTTTTTAAAAAGCGCTCGTCCTTTCACGCGCTTTTCTTTTTCTTTCTGCTTTCTTGATTGCATAGGCCCTCCAACAGGAGGTGTTGGTTTTCGTATTGATTGATAAATGCTTTTCTTGCCTTGAGTTTTATCGAAAGGTCTTTTTTTCATGGCAAACGTTCCACTTAATACCCCAACAACTTATTTGCTTTTTCGTGCATGCGGATTTTTTCAAGCGCTTTTGCCTCAATTTGGCGGATTCGCTCACGGGTAACACCGAATTCTTTCCCTACTTCTTCCAACGTATGCGTAACACCGTCTTCAAGACCGAATCGTAATGACAAAATCTTCTGTTCTCGCGGGGTCAAATCAACGATTATTTCGCGAAGCTGTTCGCGCAAAAGCACCCGCGCCGCTTCTTGAGACGGGGAAAGTGTTTTTGTGTCTTCAATAAACTCTCCGAGCACCGAATCCTCCTCATCATCCCCCACGGGCGCTTCCAATGACGCGGTGTCCTGCGAAATTTTTTGTATATGTAAAACTTTTTGCGGCTCCATATCCATTTCTGACGCTATTTCGTCAATCAGCGGTTCTCGCCCCAATTCCTGCGTGAGCCTGCGCAATGCCTGCTGATATTTTGAAATAGTCTCCACCATGTGCACCGGAATGCGTATTGTGCGCGACTGGTCGGCAAGTGCACGGGTTATCGCCTGGCGTATCCACCATGTTGCATACGTTGAAAATTTGTATCCCTTGGTGTAGTCAAATTTGTCCACCGCCTTAAAGAGCCCAAGATTGCCTTCTTGGATGAGGTCAAGGAGTGTCAGGTCGCTTGAGCGGCCGACATACTTTTTTGCAATGGAAACAACGAGGCGAAGGTTGGAGCGAGCAAGGATGTTCCTCGCTTCTTCGTCGCCAGCCTCTATGCGCTTTGCAAGTTCTTTTTCTTCATGAGCAGAAAGCAAAGGATACTGCCCTATCTCTCGCAGGTACATCTGCACCGAATCGCGCGACGAGTCGCCGCTACCGAAACGCTTCCGGTCTAGCAATTCAACGCTCTTGCTGTCTTCAAGCATGCCGCCGCTTTCAAGCACGTCTATTTCAGCCGTGCCGAATCGCTCGTACATGTCCTCAAGAAAAACAATATCGTCCTCAATTGAGGGAAACTCGCGAAGGATCTCGTCGTAGGTTACATACCCGCGCGCGCGGCCTTTGGTGAACAAACCTTGCAGTTGGTGTTCTTTTCTCTCTGCGACGCTCCCTTTGCGTGGTACTGCCCTCGCCTTTCTTGCAGGTACCGGGC
>JAUYHD010000025.1 GCA_030690215.1 bacterium
TCAAGACGCAGGGCAATTGAGCGGATCGACTCTTTCCGCCACAATCCGAGCTGTACCTCTTCGCGCTCCTCAATTGAAAAATGTTGATATTGCATACACTTTGATTATCTCAAAGTGTTGCACTTACTTGTTGAACTAACTTTTCCCATGGGTACTACCCAAATGTATTGACAAAATAAGAAAAATAATGTATTATTTAGTAAACATTTTTACCATGCAAGATAAGAAAAATCTTTAGTTATGATATTTTCCGTCACAAAAAAAAGCAAGCCTACTTCGCTTCCGGATACATACAAGAACAAACTGCCGAAAGCGGATATTTTGGGGCTCATGCCGACTGAAGTCATCAATGAATTTCAGGCATTTGTTTTTAATGCACAAGATGATGTTTTCAGCATCGCAGCAGTCAACCCGCAACATCCGGGCCTGCTTCGTTTTATAAAAGAAAATTTCCCCGCGCATGCAAAAATTGAACTATACACGGCAGGCAAAAAAGACATCGGCTTCATTCTCAAAAATTCCACGCGCGACTTTCTTTCAGAGATCGAATCGCTTATTGAGGTTTCGAAATTTGAAGCGAACGGAAATATCACAAAACTCATAGACACTATTATTGATTTCGCATTCATAGAAAAAGCGTCGGATATCCATATTGAACCGCTCCGCTATGAAACGGCGGTCCGCTTCCGCGTAGACGGTATGCTCCATCCGATGGCAAAGCTCCCGCGCAATATTCATCCGGCAGTCATTGCACGGCTTAAAATTCTTTCCAATTTGAAAATCGATGAATACCGCCGTCCCCAAGACGGACGGATCGAGCCCGAACATATTCCCGACGCGTCGCTGCGTATTTCTATTATCCCCACATTGTACGGAGAAAAAGCCGCGCTTCGTATTCTTGATGATTCGCACAAAGACCTGGTGCTCCGCAACTTAGGATTTTCCGAGAAACAAGAAGAGATACTGTTACGAAATACCGGGAAACCCTTTGGCATGATAGTAACTTCCGGCCCAACCGGATCCGGAAAAACAACAACGCTGTATGCTCTCCTGCACCGGCTCAAACAAGAAGGCATAAATATCTCCACCCTCGAAGACCCTGTTGAATACGCGCTCTCGGGCGTAAACCAAATCCAAACAAACACGCAAGCAGGACTTACGTTTGCATCCGGCCTTCGCGCACTCCTGCGCCAAGACCCCGACGTTATCATGGTTGGCGAGATCCGCGACACCGAAACCGTCGGCATGGCCGCAAATGCCGCAATGACAGGGCACTTGGTATTTACGACCATGCACACAAATGATGCGCCGTCGGCATTCACCCGTTTCCTTGAAATGAAGGTGGAGGATTTTGTGGTTGCCTCCGTCATCAACATGGTCATTGCCCAGCGACTGGTGCGTACTATCTGCGCATCATGCAAAAAAGAAGAGCCTCTGGACGAAGGCACCATTAAAAAAATTAAAGAACGAAAAGATGTGTTACATATTCTTGAAAAAGAGCACAAAATTAAAATTGGCGATATCGGAAATACATCTTTCGCGTTCGGGAAAGGATGCAAAGAATGCCTCAACACGGGGTACGCAGGACGGATCGGCATTTATGAGGTTTTGGAAATGGACAAACACATCCATTCGCTGATATTAAACCACGAGCCGGCAGAAAAGATCCGCCTTGCCGCAGAAAAAAGCGGATTTACGAGCATGCTTTCTGACGGCATCGGAAAAGTCATGAACGGCACCACTACATTTGAAGAAGTGATCCGCACAACCAAAACAATTTAACACCCGGCACATGGCAACATTTACATATAAATTAATAACGAAAGAAAAACGGATGCAGACAGGCAGGACCGAAGCCCCATCCGACAAAAAGGCCCGCGAAGGGCTCGAAAAAAACGGAGCAAAAGTATTTTATCTTTTGCGTGAAAAAAAGCCGGGCTTTTTGGATAAGGTGTTTTCGTTCTCATTCGGGTTCTCTCCTATGGAACGCATCCATTTTTTTCGCAACATGGCGGCAATGACAGAATCGGGGCTTTTGCTTACGCAAAGCTTCCGGGTGTTTGAGGAACAGACGCAAAAATACAACCATAAAAAAATATTCGCTAAAATGCGAAGCGACATGGAAAACGGAAAAAAATTATCGCACGCAATGAGCAATTTTCCGCGTTATTTTTCTGATTTTACGGTAGAAACAATCAATGTCGGAGAAGTGACCGGAACACTGACGGCAACGCTTGACCGTATTTCTGTTGATTTGGAAAAAAATCATGAACTCCGCCGGAAAGTCGTAGGAGCTATCACCTATCCGCTCGTAGTTATGGCGGTTATGATGGTCGTGCTTTTGGTCATGGTGCTCTATGTGCTTCCGCAGATCACCGACCTCTTTGCCGAGCTCAACGCAGAACTTCCCGTGTTAACGCGGATCATTCTTTTGGGAAGCTCTTTTGTTCTCCGGCATATATATCTTATCGGCGCCATCGTAGCGGGTGCTGTTATTGCGTTCATTCTGCTCATGCGGCGCGCGCGTTTTCGCTACGGTACGCATTATCTTATACTCAAAACTCCGATATTCGGAAATCTCATCCGGGAATATAACCTCGCGCAATTTTTCAGGGCGCTTGAATCTCTTATCGCAAGCGGAGTGTCACTCATTGATTCCGTAGAAATTGCGAAAAAAACATTGAACAATGACGTATATAGAAAAGCGCTTGAAGAAACAAAAAGCGTTCTTTCGCACGGTGTTCCGTTAAGCGAAGCGCTCAAGCCCTATCCGCATATCTTTCCCATCCAAACACAGCGGATTGTTGAAGTCGGGGAACAGGCAGGAAGATACGAAAAAACATTCGCCCGCATCCATACCTATTTTGAACGCTCCATCAATCATCAAACGCAAATGCTTACCACGCTTCTTGAGCCGATCTTAATGATAGTCATAGGGGTTGTGGTTGGCGCGCTCGCCCTTTCAATTTTTCTTCCTATTTATCAAGTGTCAACGCTTTTCTAATCATGAAACAAAAAGAGAGAAACCGAATAACGCCGAAAAAACCGTTTTCATACAGTAACGGTTTTTCTCTTATAGAAATAATTACAGTCGTCGCCATTGTCAGTCTTCTTGCGGCCGCAGGCACTGTATCGCTTGTTAGCGCCCGCGAACGGCAAACCCTGAAAGACGGAGAATCAATTGTGCTTCATGGGCTTGAACGCGCCCGTAGCAGAGCAACTGCAGGCATTGGCAATTCCGATCACGGCCTTCACATAGAAGAAAGTCGTATTGTATCGTTTGAAGGCGAAAGCTACGACGGTTCGGGGAACACTATTCTTCTCCCCGGGTCAGTAGAAACAAATCAATCAGACGCAAATATTGTTTTTAATCGCATTAGCGGAACGGCAAGCCCAGCATCGGTTATTACCATCACCAACTCAAGCGGTACAAAAACCATCACCGTAACCGAAAACGGCGCCATTTCAAATGATTAAAGCGGGTTATGAGAATCGAATAATAGTATGACCATGAACACAAAAAAAAATAATTCCGGGTTTTCAATGATAGAGGTAATCATAAGCCTGCTTGTGGGCTCGATTCTTGTCATGACATTTATTACGCTGGTTATTCAATCAAAAAAAATTGAGAGTACAAATAAAGATGCGTTCCGAGCGGAATTGTATCTGCGTGAAACCATCGAGGCGGCAAAAGACTTAGAACAATCGGATTGGGATGAAATAACAGGATGTGCGAGCATATGCCACCCCGAAATATCAACGGATGCCTGGACCGTAGTTGACGGCGAAGAAACAATAGACAGCACATTTACCCGGTCATTTTCTGTGTACCCGGTCCAAAGAAACCAGCTTAGCTTCCCAAACGAAATCGTAGAAAGCGGGGGCATAGAGGACCCCAATACAAAAAAAGTTGTCGCATCGATAGAGTGGGATGCGAATGGCGCCATCCGCACGCTCACGCTTGAAACATATATATATAAATAAGAAAGGCATATGAAATACACCCGCGCCAACACCAAAAAGAAAGGTTTTACATTGATCGAAACTATTATAGCAATCTCAATAGGTATGTTTGTCGCAATAATGCTCGCAACAATATCTACCGCAGGACTCAAGCAAATAAGACACTCCTACAACAGCCAGCGCCTCCATGCCAACGCAGTTTTTATTGTTGATGCGTTCACCTACTGGACAAAACAAGCGCGCGATCTTTCTACCCCATCTGCAAACACCCTCACCATAGAACTGGAAGACGGGACAATAAAAACATTGACCGAAATAGACGACGCGATTACGCTTGATGGAAACGCCATTACCACCGACGATATAACAATAACCTCAATTGTGTTCACAAAGCTTGCGCGTTCCGCACAAATAGATTTTACAATGCAGCGCGAGGGATATGACGAAACATTTTCGGTAACAACAACCGTTGCAATGCGCAATGATTAATATGCAAAAAACACCGCGTACAACCGAACAAGGGATCATAAGCTTAATTGCCATTTTTGGCGTTGGTCTTTTCGCGCTGGGCGCGGTGCTTTCTATTTCTACCGGAACGCTTGCGGAGCTCGTAAAAAATAAAAACGCAGTCACCGGAAGCCAGGCATTTTATACTGCCGAATCCGCAATGCAGGAAGGCGCATATCAATTCGTAGGCGAGGTAAATGAAACGCAAAACGAAAATTTTAGAACCTTGGATTATTTCACGCTGAATAATTCGGCTGAAAGCGGTGTCATTATTTCTGATCTCGGCTGGCCGTACGCAGAAGCGCGCGGAGCCGCATCAAATGGCGACACAAACCGAACCGTCATCCATACCATAACCATATTCCCCGAAGGACTCGCGTTTGATTATGCGGTGTACGCACAGCATGAATTAAACTTTGGAGGAAGCAGCGAAATAAATGGAAATATTTTCGCAAATGACGGAATCGATTTTACAGGGAACAACGCCGAAGTTAATGGAGACGCATTTTCGCCCGAAGAATTTACGGATACAGACAATATCACCGGTGATGCAATCTCGGGGGTAGAACCAATTCCTCCTCCCACGCTTGACACAGATGAATACCGCGATGCAGCAAACCAAATATTTCCCGACAGCCATGACGCGGAAGATTTTTTGAATAACCAAGAACAAACCGCACGAATATTTATAGAAGACATAGGAGAAACAAAGATCCAAGGAAATAATACTGTATTACAGGGCTTTTTTGCTACCATGGGCGATCTTGATATTTCCGGAGGCATTATTACTGCCGATGATACCTACGCAGCGCTTGTTGTTATGGGTAATTTAAAAATTTCCGGAGGTACGACTATCAATGGCGTCGTATATGTCACCGGCAACACAACATTCGGATCGGGGAACAATGTCATCAATGGCTCGCTTATTTCTGCGGGAGCAGTAAGCGTTACCGCAATCACGGGAAACGCGACAATCAATTACGACGCCGACGCCACGGCAAATTGGGAAAACCTCGCCGGCCTTAACACGGTATCAACCGAAGAACCACGCATCATTAGATGGGAGGAAGAATAATGCTCCAATACAACCAATTCGCGCAGCCCATTATGCTAATCGTTAAAAAATCCCCATCATGTGGGGATTTTTTAATAAACCAGAAACTCAATAGAAAAAAGAAATCTTTTAAAAATTCGAATTTCTGTTATGAGATCAAGCTCCGTACGCAAAAAAAGGCGGGTTGACTTTTTGGAAAAAAAATATTATTCTAACGGTGAAATTCATTACAAAAAAGGAGAGAAGAAATGCATTATCGGAACGCAATCTTTGAAACAATACATACCGAACAAAAAGGAAATACTTTTTTTATTACTATTTCTAATCCGCCCGTAAACGCGTTAAGCGAGGATGTCCGCGGAGATATATGGAATATGTTGAGAGAGATTGAAGACAAAGTGCCTGTGGCGCCAAGCATGGAAATAACAGAAATAGTACTGCGAGGCGAAGGAAATTATTTCAGCGCGGGAGCCGATATAAAAGAACTTCGTAATCTCATCTGCGAAGAAACGCCTAGAGAAAACACCGGACGAAACAAAGGAAAAGATTTTTCAGAACATGGGCAATCCCTTATTGAATATATACAGCGCTACCCAAAAAAAATAACAGCGGAAATTGATGGGTACGCGCTTGGCGGCGGGCTTGAACTTGCGCTTGCCTGCCACGAGATAGTCGCGACCGAACGAAGCATTCTAGGGCTTCCTGAAGTAACACTAGGACTTATACCGGGATGGGGCGGAACAATTAATCTTATCGCCAGATCTAAAAGCGCTTCGTACGCGAAAACAATGATATGCAAAGGCATGACGGTCAGCGCGAAAGAAGCATTCCGCATGGGGATCGTTGACGAAATTTCGAATATAGGAAATGATTCAACGCTTTCCATGCCGCCACCCCGAGAGCCCGCGCCAATCGTAGAATTTCTTCTCACGCATATATATTTTAATAAAAAATTTGAAGAAAGCGTGAAAGAAAATTGGGCATTTGAACGCGAAGCCGAGACATTTGGCTTTGTGGTATCCCAGTATGACGCGCATGAAGGCATTGCGGCGTTTCTGGAAAAACGCCAACCGAACTTTAAACAAATAGAAATGAATATAAAAAGATAAAAAATCCCCCCGCAACACATCGTGTTTCGGGGGTTTTTATTTTTGAGGTACGTACTTGTTGACACGCTCAACAGAAAATGTAATATGGAAACAATCAAGAACATTAAAAAGGAGAAACAGAAATGACAGAAAGATTCAATTTCTGGGGAGAAATCAAAAAAGCCCTAAAATTTTTAGGCGTTGCACTTTTAATCTCATTTAGTATCTCGATAATCCTCTGGATAATCCTTCCTTATACGCCTACGCCTTGGCAGGAATGGATCGAAAATACAGGATTTTTTTTGGGAACATATGCTACAAAGATGAAGTTTTATTGTGTTCTTGGATTAATAATGATTTTTATTTTTAATATGGCGGTGCGTACGCTCTTGATTTTCTATAAGGCATTTTTCGGAACAAAAGACAGGGGCGCTATTTTTCTCTTGGCGCGAACGATAATGATAATAATAGGCATCATAGCCACATATTACGTCATGAATGCGAACTTCATTCAGTCAACAATAGATTGGTGTGTTTCTTTAATAACGCATTAATAAAAAGTCCCCCGATCGCGCGTTGCGCAACTGGGGGTTTATTTTTTAAGAAAGCAACGTCCTCATTTTCCTTCGCGCTATATGCGTAAGGGGTTTTTATTTAATGTATCTATCTCTGCATGCTCTATGCGCGAATCGAACGGGTCCGCTGTGAAAAGAAATTCGGACTACGTGATCGCCTTCGCGGAAATCAGATCTGCATAGGTAGCAAAACTTTCCGGAGCGCAATTTTTCTCCCGAAATCTTTATGTTTGCAACAATGATGAGAAAAAGACAAAATATTCCATACAATACAGCCATCGGCCCGGGAATCAAACCGGCTATAAGCGCGCCAATCACCACAAACAGAACACAATGAAGAAAAAATCCGTGAATAAATCCCGAACGAAGCACTCCCATCCGTTCCGGCTTGCCCCACACATATCCCTTTTCTAAGAAATCTCCATGCGCCTGATTTTCTTCTTCGTCTTCAAACATTTACCGTTCCCCTCATTTCTTTTTTGGAAATACGACTACTCCCTCTGCGCATGATTCATGATATGCGGCAACTGTGTGTCCCTCGGTCGCATGGACACGCTCAATGACTTTTTCATGAAACGTAAAGTCCCGCCCGCACGTATAACAGAATTTTTTAACATACGCGGATGTACGGTACTCCGAAAGCATAAAAGAAATTATTGATAGAATAAAAAGCCCCAATACTCCGTAAAAAATCGGGCTTTCGTGTTCCACAAGAACAAGAGACAAAACAGACCCCATCAAAAAAATGATGGAAATGCCAGCCGACCATTCGGCCCGTCTGTGTTTTTTTTGATTATCAAAACTTGAAAAATCGGAACGAAAGAATGACTCCTTTGTATAATGCCCGCGCATACAGCACCTCCGATCATATGTATTATCAAAAAACTATCTGCATGATACCTTATTTTTTGTATTTTGTCCACCCTACAGCACATGAAAAATAAAACCCCAAAGCATATAGCGCGCTGGGGCTTTTTTGTTTTTTATACACCGTCTCGTTTAAGCGACCGCGGAAGCCGATCCATCTTAAAAATAGTTTCGTTCAACACATTCAAATGCAAACTGCCTTCCAAAAATAAGTTAGTAAGGGCATATCCGTCGTGCACATACCTAAGAAGTGTTTTAGGATCGTCTACGCGTAAAATGATATCAGGATCAAATAGATCGCACCCATCTACGACCAGCGCCCCGTCTACTATAAGCAGACCAAAATCGCCTCCTAATGTTGCAACCAATATCCTGCTACTCCAATTGGCGAGATCTTTTTGCGCGCGCTTGCTCCTTTCTATGCGACTTGCAAATATCATCCATTCTTTCCGAAGAAAATCCCCGCTCTGTGTAAAAGAATCATCAACCCGTATGTTCAAATCCATATCTCTATCCCACTCTATATCGCTTTCAAATAAAGGCGATTTCTGCAGCTGTTCTTCGGCAAGTTCGGATGCGGGAACCGCGAATATATCACAGATGCTTCCTTCTCTCTCATCGCGAAAAACGATTTTTACTTCGTCTTTCCATTTTGCAATGCCGGGGCGCATAAGACCGGTAGTTGTCCTGATGCGGATTTTCATCGCACCGTTGGTCGCCGTCCCTTCTTTTGTATACAGACGGACATATCCGTTTGCATACGGAACTTCTGATTTAAAATTCGCCGGCGCAAAACATACCACTGGCGGAGTTGCTTCCAAAAATCCCCTATCAGATAAAGCGACAACAACCATTTCTCTAAATCCTATCTGCTGAAGATGTTTCGTAGGATCTACCGGCGGAGAGCATGGAGGACATCTCAATTTTGCCGGAGGAACGTCTATTTTTTCGCACGATGGGCAGATTCTCCCCAAAATAACACAATTGTTTTTCAACGAAAGAAAAAATTCCGAGTGTTCCGCTTGTGAATGCTCATACCCCGTATACATCGCGTCGTTGCGCAAAATATATTCCGCGCCGTCCCTTCCTTTTTCTATTTTTGATCCTTTATACGGAATCATTACATCGGGAATAATTTTTTTTGTTTCTTTCATTATGATTCCCCCCGTTCAATGACAAATGCAACGCCGTAGTTTGAATTGATAGCTCCCGTTCCGTGCACAAGCCCGAACTGTAAATCACGTCCGCGAAGTTCGCGCATAACGCTCCAGGTGGACATCATGTTTGAGCCGCCCACAAAGTGGCCCCCGAACATCAGTCCGCCCGAAGGATTCACGAGTAGCTTGCCCCCCGGCATAATAATTCCTTCATTCACCAAATCATTTGCGCGCCCGACCGGCACAACGCCCATCTCTGCAAGTGTAATAAGCATTTGCGGGATGTAGGCATCATGGAGCTCAATTACCTGTATGTCATCGATTGATAGGCGCGCCATTTTCAGCGCTTTTTTCGTCACCAGATAATCCGAATGGATGCGGTTGATTGCTTTATAATAATCTATGTCATCGCCGACAAAATATGGCTCGTTTGCTTCGGCAACTCCGCGAATCCACATGGGCTCCCGATTGCGCCTTCGCGCAATTTCGCGCGTCATTTTCTCGCTTGCAAATATAAGCGCGCATGCGGCTTCAGTGTAGACGCACGTTTCAAGTTGATGAACCGGATGCACAATGTAACGCGAATTTAGAACTTCTTCGGCTGTTACTGTTTCTCCCCTGCGCTGTGCGTATGGGTTATTTTTTGCGTGGCCGCACAACAGCTCAACGACTCGCGCGCGCACCATCGGATCAAGATCACCCGGATGCCTGTCCATATATGCAATAATTACCTGCGCATAGCTTGAAGACGCATGCTCTCCGAGCGGACGCTCAAACCACGGATCCCACGAATACCCGATTGCCTGCACTACTGCGGGTGTCGCGCTCTCGGCTTCAAAGTCATAACAATCAAGAGCCTTCTCCACACCGAGCACAAGGCAAATATCACTCCTGCCACTTGCAACCCTGTCATGCGCAACCGCCATCGCGTATGCTCCGGTGGCACCGCCCGATGAAACGCGCGTGAGAGATTTGTTCGCAAGACCAATGTGCCCCTGCAAAGTGCTCTCGGGAATCGCCTGAGATTGAAGGATGTCGTTATAAATACCGATGACACCCGAATCTGCTTCGCGCACAACATCAACTTGCGCATCTTTCGCGCACTCCATCACAGCAAGCTGTGCTAGTTCCGGATATGATTTTTCTATGTGTCGTCCGCGACACTCGACCATGCCGGCACCAACTATTCCGACTTTTCGCATATCTCTTCTCCTTCACTATTAAATATTTAATGTACAGACGGTCGTATGGTATAACAAAAAACCACCCAAGTCAAACGTCCCTTCATGTTGTGGCCCATGCGGCTGTGGCACATAAAAATCAAAGCGCCCCGCAGTATTGCGGAACGCTTTTTTATTTTTTTAGTTGTATATGGCGGCATCAAGCTCATTAAACTCGGGCCTCATATCCGGATCTTTTCTTGCTTTTTGCTTTCCGTACTCCCTTTTCCATTCTTTTTGCTTAGGAGAAAGGAATCCTTCCCAATTATATCGTGTAGACGGCCGTTCCTTAATAGTCACATAATGCATGGGCTCACCGCCACTTATGCCTTCTTCAACCCCTATAACAGTTGCGATACCTCCCATAAAATCATCACACCCGTGTGAAAGATACAAAGAACTAGGAACATAAATCTTCTGTCCCTTTCTAGGAAGGGGTACGCTCTTTTCTGCCATTCTATGCCTCCCTTGTAACGTATTTTGTAAAGACCTCTATCGCGCCATGGACAAAAAATCTGTCTTTTTCTTTTTCTTCTTCCGATAATTTCGCGTAGGGCTTTTTTAATTCTTCAGACGCCCAATTCTTGTTGCGTTCCACCCATGCCGCATGGACAACCTCTGATGCCTTTTCAACAAACCGCTCGTTAAAAGGAAGTTCATACATATCGGCATCCCAAACCTCATCCATCGCAATCTGCGCTGATTCCCTATTTTCCTTTTGCCAATCTTCCGGCAATTCGGAATACGGCGTATTTGCGATATCAACTTCTGTTTTGCCCCCATGAGCGCCAATCCAATTGGCATCTTTCGTTTCTTTTACGCGCGGCTCATATATATCCGTGCCTTCAATTTTTCGCGGCTCACGCCATGCATCATGCGCTAGGCTCGCAAGTTTTTGGACCAACTCATCATTATTCATCTTCTTCCCCTCGGATGTGTTGTGTGGTTGTTCAAAAGATTCCATATAATACACGCGCTATTGCGTACTTTCATCACATTAATACTCGCTTATATCTACGCCGATATCCAGCGGACCAAACGCGAGCGGTAACAATTCACGTATTGATGTGATAATAATCTTATCTTTTTTTGTTGTTGAAAGGATTATTTCAAGATTGCATCCCGAAATCTGTGACACCTCATAGAGCACCTGCCTGCAGCTCCCGCAGGGCCCCGTGATTTCAACCGTATCAAAATTTTTTCCTCGCGCAATGATTGCAATGCCCTTGAATCGGCGCACCCCCATGGCATTCGCCCGCAGTATTGCGGCACGCTCGGCACATATAGTAGAACCGTACGCGGAATTTTCAAAATTTGTTCCTGATATTAATTCTTCCTTATCTGTGATAAGACACGCGCCAACAGAAAAATGCGAATAGGGATTATATGAATGTAATAATACTCGCAGAGATTCGTCTAACGCTCGCCCCTGGATGTCTGTAAGCTCTTTGTAAACAACTTCTTTCATACAAGCACCTCCCGTGCATAACTTCTTTGCATAGAATACCACGCCTCCGTATAAAAAACATAGTAGCCGTTTAATCCCCCGCCGTGATATAGTATGAAAGAAATACATTGCTCTTTAAGGAGAAAAAATGGCGAACATTTATATGATATGTTCCGTGCGGAAAGCAACCGAGAAAGAAAAAAGAGATTTGACGGCGTATGCCGAAGACTTAAGAAAACAAGGCCATGAGGTCCTCTGTCCTATTACCGATACCAACCAGACGGACGATATAGGGCTTCGTATTGTTGAAGAGCATGAAAAAGAAATTGTCTGGGCAGACGAAATCCATATCATATGGAACCCCGATTCTGAGGGGTCGCTCTGGAACGCGGCACAAGCCCGAATGGCAAAACGTTTTATGCCCGAGAAAAAAATAATAGTCGTCAATCTGGCACATGTAGAACCGACTGATAACAAAAGCTATACAAACGTCATTCTTGCAACTCATTTTGGACTTACCCCGCCCACTACACTCGCGGATCTGAATAAGAGAATGCCGAAACGCAAAGCAAAAACACCCCAAAAAATAACGAAAAAAATAACGCTTTGGCAATGCGGAATATGCAAAACAAAATACAAGACAGAAACCCACGCCCGACTCTGCCAAGATAGATTTCTTGAAAAGAAAAAATTTGCCGTAGGTGACAGGGTAACCAACAAAGAACGGCGCGTATGCTCAAAAACCAATACGCAATATACATTTACCGGAACAGTCATAAGCATACAAGGTCCGGAACCCGCGGATGGAGAATATGAAAGAAAATGGCTGGGAGAAAAACGAGAACGGCTGAATAGTCATGTATTTTCATACGAAGTAGAATACCGATGCCCGCAATGCAATAAAAAGAAAAGTGCTTTGTACTATGCGCCTGAATTGGAAAAAATATGAATATAAAAAGCCCAAACGAATTCCGTGCGGGCTTTTATTTTTGCGTTATTTTAGTTACCATAATCATATTGCGGGCCGTCTTAACTTTTAAAGACGAGCCTCGCCAATCCGCATAAGCGGACAAGGCGGGATTAGTTATGTCCCGATTTTGCAATCAAATCACAGATTTGAGCAAAATCGCGGATCCTCAATATTTTCGGAACCAAAGATCCCAGAAAATATCGGGAGCATAATAACAGTTTTCTCCCAGAAACAAGGAGTGTGAGCGACTATGTTTCTGGCGATCCCGTTTATACAGAGCAATTGTTTTCTTGTTACTATAAATAATGCGAGTATAGTTTAATGGCAGAATAGCAGTTTTCCAAACTGTGGGCGGGAGTTCGATTCTCCCTACTCGCATCAGAGACGCTTCTTGTAACGGGATCCTCGCAAAATATTATTGCGCTTCGCGCTTTGTATTTTGCGGGACAAACTCTGGTCGGGAGTTCGATTCTCCCATCCCGCACCAGAATAGAACTAGAAGGTTTTTTGGAAGCCAAAATGCGGGACGCGCGAAGCGCGTCCCAAGGATTCCCGCCGAATTCCCCCAACGAATTCAGAATTTTTGGCGCGCTTGCGCGCACTAATTTTTCGCCAAGAAACAGGTTCGA
>JAUYHD010000010.1 GCA_030690215.1 bacterium
GTTCGCAATTAGCACCGATGCCCACGCAGCACACGAGCTTCATTATTTGGAATATGGCATTGCGCAAGCGCGGCGCGGGTGGATTACAAAAAATGACGTTATCAATGCCTGGCCGCTTGCAAAGATGAAATCTTTTTTGAAGAAATGAATAAATGCTATGCTTATCTGCCAGCAGAGATAGCAAGCAAGAAGATTTGACGTTTTTTGAAAAGGGTGATACTCTGTTTCGATTGAGAAGTTCTTTGATTTTTTCATTGCACAATAAGGAGGTGCTATAGATGAGCACAATGAAGTTTAATGTTTCTCTCGCAACGGGCAAGGCAGAGGATCATGAGAAGTTAGCGCAGGAAATTGCCAAATATATAGACACTGATGGTTCAGAGCCGGAGGAGGGAAATCCGAGAACATGGATTTCAGACGCGGAGCTCCAGGCATTTGAGAGAGAAGTTGGGTATACCCAGAAAAGATGGGATGCCTACGCAGACATAATGAAGCGAGCTGCTCTATGGGTTGAAAAGCCAGTAAGTAAAGCTTTTTTGATGCTTGCCCATTTCAACGGCGAACGCAGAGTTGAAAATCCTAACATAGCCCTCATTGAGGGGCTTATGTACCAAAGCGGAGAACTGATTAAATCGCTTAAGAAGGGACCTCGCAAAAACCGTCTTGATTCTTTACGTGAATACCACATGGGTATTTGGTTTCGGAGGATTGGTAATTATGAGGGCGCAATGGAACAGCAGGCGCGTTCTAAGGTTAAATCTTTTAAAGAGGGAAATCTGGTTGGTGCGTCAATTGCAAATTTGTGCCGTGAGGTAGAATATTTTAATTCAAAAATTTCTACAGGTACAGTCATGGATGAAGATTGTGATAATCTCCGTACGGCTGCTCACGAAGTAGTCAAAACTTGTACTGGCAACAACGAAACTGAAATTCGTTGGCGCTTATCAAATGCTCCTCTGCATGTTTTCCTTGCTCATATTTGGGTTGGGTTGCCGTTAACAGCAGAAGATGAGACTTTCTGGGCAAATCTTTTTTTCACAGAGCTGCCAAAAGCGGACGAAGAATTTTTTGTAAAACAGGAGCCAGTTGCAGTAGCTATTAAAGCAGGACTTGCATATTTTAAAAATGACAGGGTCGGGGCATATCGATTTGCAAATAAGGTAATAACCGAGTTGCAAATTGATAAACAGGCCACGATGACTGCGCGGTTGATACTTGCTCGGGTTGCAGCAGCAGAACACTTGGAGGTTATAATAAAAGACGGTGATTTTATGCATCAGCTTCGCAGAAATGCAAAGAAGATAAGAGAAGGCACTGCAACTTTGTTTGGAGAGTTTAAGCAGGTTGCGGCGAAATAGTTAAGCGGTATCTGAATCTCACAAATCAAGAAATCGGCATGGTCAAACTATGCCGATTTAATTTTTATCTTAATTATAATTGAAAGAATTCCTCGCAACTTTGCCACGGGGTAGTTCATTGACACTTAAAACCTAAGCGTATCTCCCGGGCGCATGATAGTATCATTTCGTTTCTCTTCTTGGGGTTTTTCTATCTTTTCTCCCACATCCTCTTCTATTTCTTCTATACCATCTTCTTCAATTTCTTCCTCATTCTCTTCCTCGTTTTCTGCAAGGATTTTGCGGAGTCCTTCAATGTCAGGCCCTCGAGGAGCCGATTCTTTTTTGGGTTCCAGGGCTTTAAGCGAAATAGTTTTTTGTTCGTTGTTGTCTTGCCTTAATACTGCCTCTCCCTGGCGGATGGAAGGGATTCCTCCTTGAGAGAAAGCGGGCGGTGTACGCGGGTCATCTCGCCGAGCAAATTGTCTTTCTTCTCGTTGCTCCGGTCGCTGCTGTTGCTGGTTTCGGTGCTGTTTGCAAAAAATTGGCCGTTTGCCGTCAGGAACAAATGGAACAAGCGTTTTTTTGCCGCAAACGCTGCATTCCGCTTCATACATAGTGATGCCTTGGGCATTTTCTGTATGCCGAGGCTGTTCTTCGTATGGTTGCTGTTGGTATGTGTGTTGCTGTTGATGTGTATATTGCTGTTGAGGTGCGGCACTGGTTCTTGGTTTTTCTTCTTCTTTCTCTTGGATTGAGGCAGTAATAATGTCTTCAATTTCTTTTCGTGGAAGGCCGTAGCGCTGGGACGTTTCAATAATCTTATCCGTATATGAATTATGAGGAGGGTCTATGGGAGGGAGGGTAGAAGCCGAAAATGGGCGGGACGCAACACCGTCTATCATAAGTTTGAGATAAATGTGCGCGAAAGAAAGATTAACGATGTCGTTCATCATAAATTCAGGTGAAAATTCTTTTTCTATAAACTCCGCATCCGCGGCCCCCACCCGAAACGCAATCATTGTTCCTACGTTTCCAAACACCGCGTCTCGGACCGTTTCGTCCATTTGGGTGATGTATTGATGAGCGAGGATAAGATTTAAATGATATTTTCGGGCTTCTGATAGAATGTTTGCAAAAGATTCCGCTGCGAAGTTTTGGAATTCGTCCACATACAAATAAAAGTCAGCTCTTTCTTTTTCGCGCGCTATTTCCACCCTGCTCATGGCAGCCAGGTATAATCGGGTAATAAGCATTGCGCCCAACAGTCGAGAATTTTCCTCGCCAATCTTTCCTTTGGAAAGATTCATAATAAGAATTTTCCGTTTGTCCATAATATCCCGCATATCAAAGGAAGATTTTTCCTGCCCTATAATATTGCGGATAAGGGGGTTTGAAGTAAATTGTCCAATTTTATTTTGGATGGCGGGCAATGCCTCCTGCGTGTACCGGTCGGTATATTTTGCAAATTCATCAACCCAGAATGCTTTCACTACCGGGTCTGAAAGGTTGTTTACAACTTTTTTGCGGAATTCTTTATTCGCGAGCATTCGGTTGATGCTTAAAAGTGTTGATCCGGGGTATTCTAAGAGCGCAAGGATCGTATTCCCAAGAATATATTCCATTCGGGCAGACCAGACGTCAACCCATATTTTTTTGAATACGCCCATAAGGCCTGACGCAACCAAGTGGCGTTTGTCCGGGTCAACATTTTCCATAATGTTAAAACCGATAGGGAAGGCTAGGTTGGATGGATCAAGATAGATAACATCGGCAATCCGCTCTTTCGGGACAAAATCAAGCATTTTTTGCGCAAATTCTCCGTGGGGGTCAACAACGCCTACCCCGTCGCCATTTTGGATATCCTGGATAACCATGTTTTCAAGAAGCGTAGTTTTCCCCATGCCTGTTTTGCCGATGACATACACATGCTTTCCCCGGTCATTTCGTTTTATGCCAAAACGCCTCTGCTGGTTGCGGAAGTTTGCTTCTGCGAAATAGATGATATCTTTTGTTTCATCGGTCATACGAAATATGCGCGTATATGCTGCGGTACGATTTTTTTGTGGTGCGTTATTGTCATATTGGAAGATTGGGCGGCGGTCCGCCTTTTCGGGCGTCTAGCCGTTTGAATGTCGGTGTTTCGGATGTGAGGCCGGGCAGGTGGAATATGGTCGCGAGCTCTTCGGTGTTAAGCACGAACGGCGGGACGCGTCCCGAATTCTCATTAAGAAAGCTTCCATATGGAGGGAAAAAATAACTTCGTTTGCGGAAATCTCGAAGCATTCTTCGTTGCCGTTTTATGGAGCGCATGTCGGAGAAAAAATAATCAACGGAGGTAGAATATACGGGCGCAAATCCGTTCAGATTCATACTGCTAAATTGTTTCATGATGCCAAGAAATGAGGCAAATGTCGCAAAACTGTATACATCTTTGCGCGCAAGATACACAAAACGCATCCCGGTTTTATATCCAAGCTTGGAAATATTCCTGTCAATGGCCTTGAGAACATCGCTTTCACCGGGGGAAGCAAAAAAGAATCGTCCTTCTTCGGCGGGGAGGAATTTTTTTCTTCCAAGGAGCTTTTCCATCAGCGCTTCTCCCTTTTTTTGCCAGTCGTCTCTTGAACCGCGGATAAGAATTTGAAACCATAACTGCTCTCCCGGCCGGATAGATCCAAAAAATTCAATAAGGGATGAAAGCGGGTCGGCTTTTTCTTCTTCTTCCAACCCATCGTCAAGTTTAAAATCCATGTACGTTTTTATGGGGTAGACGTCCGGTTTCGTCAGCCCGAATTCCGCGGCCCATATCCTCCAGTCATCGCTTGGAAGATCGCGAGGAACCGCTTTTGTATAATCGTCTACTTCAACAATTTCAATATTCGGATATTGCGAATAGAGTTGAGATTCTACGAGATTGCGGAAGTAGCTTGGGGTGTACACAAAAAAATGGACCTCGCCCTGTATGCTTACAATCTCCAAACTGTACCACATGGTAAGATATCCGTCCCAGAATCGCTCAAAAAGGTTTCCTTGCCGCGTGCTGTGAAGCGAGGTTAATACTATTTCCATCGCGCGGGGGCTTTTTGCGATTTCGCGCGGCAGTTTTATTTCAAGAAGCGTCCATGGTGTTCGTTCTGTCCACCGCGTTCTTAAATAAATAACCCACACGTCCCAAAGGATAAAGAGAAGAACAAGCGGAAGCCAGACAAACCAAAGCATGCCTACGATGCGCAGCATCTCGTAGGCGGGCCCGGTGGTAAAGAGTGAAAAAAAGTTGTTCAGCATGCCGTCCATATATGTCTACTTCTTATTGTAAATAAAAATCATCCTCTGGGGAATGACCAGAGGATGATGGGGGTACGAGTATTATGCGAGTGCGTATTTTCCGTTGTCCGTCTTCTTGAAGAATTTTTTGTTCTGAAGATTGATGACAATAGTGTTTTCTTTTACGTGGCGTTCCTTGAGCACTCGTTTTACTAACTCATCTCTGGTTATTGGGCCATGCTGTTTGAGGATTGCTTGAATGACGTTACGCACAATGCCCGGCTGGTAGCCCCATTCGGTGAGCGCGTAGAGCCCCCGTCCTACGAGCACGAACCGGGTGTCTTTAATAAGTTCGTTGTGGACTGTTTGCGGATGGGCGCTATGCTGCAAGGTATCGGTGATGCCGCTTGCGACTTCGCGGAAGTGCATGGGGGAACCATGCTTTCGCATAAAGAGATAGGCTAAATCCCGGATACCGCGCGGCCGGATATAGGGAGAATCAACAAGCCCCCATTCGCCGAAAGGATTTTTTGCGACGCGTTTTGAAATGCGGAGCCAAGAGGCGAGTGTTGCTTCGGGTGTTTCATTTTTTTCCGGCAAGCAGTCCAGAAACGCCGAGAGCATTTCTTTTTCCGAAAGCGGAGCCTCACTCAGTTTTTTGTGGAGATCCAAAAGCGCTTCTTCCACTTTTTTCTGGGATGCGGTGTCGGTTTTCCATCGGTTGTGGAAATCATTATTTTCCCGAATACGAGAAAAGCCGCTCACAAGCATCAAGAGAAAATATAAGTGATTCTTTTGCGTGGTGTTTTCGCCGAGCGTTTCAAGGAACGACGATTCTTCGGCAATATGACCGTGTTCCGCCATAGTTTCTTTGAAGTGTTCTGATACTGTGGTTATCTCCGGCGTCAAAAGATTGTCTTTGAGCTTTCCCAGAGCATGATTTTCTATCTGACGGACTCGTTCACGGGTTATTTTATAATCCTTTCCGATTGCTTCAAGTGTTTCTTTTTTAGTGTTTTTCCCAATGCCGTAGCGACGCTCAAGAATTTGGCGTGAACGTTCAGGAAGTCGTTTAAGAAGGTCGCGGGTGACTGTTTCGGGCTTTATAGGCAGTTTTTTCATACAATGCTTAAATGTAACATATTAATAATATATGGTCAAGTCTTTTAGAAAATCTGTTTTTATGGCTTAAGTAAGTACTACAGTTTTATAGCAGAAGATACTTTTTTTGGCAAGAGCACACATCCTACATTCAACCTTGAAGTGCAACACTTGCTACTTCTAATGGCGTCTTCCAACCGTGACGCTTTCTTGGTCTTGTATTCAATAGATATTCAACATATTGAATTTCTTCTTCTCGTATCATATCGAAATCAGTTCGTTTC
>JAUYHD010000011.1 GCA_030690215.1 bacterium
GAGGATTTACGATACTATCTTAGATTATGGAATATGTACTACAATGACCTTGAACATTGCGGATTGAATGGGAAAACTCCAAATGAATTTCTCGCGAATTATCAACTAATCAATCCGCCAAATGTGCCTGCCTAAAACAAAAAAAATATAAAACCCGCTACCTTATGCAGGGAGCGGGTCTATTTTTTTATATTTATTCAGTAGCGTAAAGAGCTTCGCTAAGCTCTTGGTAAACACCTATCGGAGGCTCAAGTCCGGTCGAGAAGCGCACAGAGTTAGGCGTAATGCCTATCTTTGCTTTATCTTCCGCGCTCAACCCTTTGTGGCTCAATGAATACGCCGATTCAATGCTGGAAACATCTCCGGCGAGAGACGCCTTATTCGGAATAGATGTATTGTTGTTCAGATAAAACAGGAATTTGTTTGTCCGTTCTTCCGACGCCCCTTTGATATAAAAATATATCATCCCGCCGTAATACATCTCCCCATCTATCGGTTTTACATGGCTCTTGAAGTTTTTCTTGTATTCATACGAATCAAGACCCGGATAAATAACACGCTCAACCAATGGATGACGTTCAAGCATACGCGCTATCACAAGAGCATTCCGGCTATGCTGTCTGATGCGTTCGGGAAAATCCGCCATGGAAAACGTATGCGTCATAAACGCCTCAAACGGCCCAAGCGTGCCTCCATGTATACAGGACCACCGAAACATCTCTTTCCAACAATCAGGATGCTCTGCGTAAAAACCCTTTGAGAGCGTAATAAACCCGAGCGACCAGCTTGATGCCCCCGCGATGTATTTCGTCCCGCTGTTTACGATTATATCAACGCCCCATTCAAACGGATGGACAAAACCGGTGCCAAACGTATTATCACAGGCAACTTTGGGTTTCGCTTGTGTGCTCCGCGCAACCTTTACTATTCCCTTCGCGTCAACAAACGGTAATGTCGGGTTGCCTGGGTTCTCAAAAAATATCAGAACGGTGTTTTTGGTAATCGCTTTGCGGAGATTCTTTAAAAGGTTGGGGTCTGTTGAATACAAAAACTTAACCTCAACGTTATAAAGCAAGCTTTCATCTAGATAGACACCCGCGTCATCCGAACCGCCATAAAGCGTACGGATGATTATGACTCTTGCCTTCTTAAGATTTTTCTTCCGCATAAAATAGGATAGAGTCGGCTCAATAGCCTTAATGACCGCGCCCATGCCATCAGAACACACACGGCCAACCGCGCCCCCCTCCATTTCTATGAGCTGTTTTTCCAACGCTACATGATCGGGATGGCACCCCAGACGTATATATCCATGAAATTTTCCCTCAAATATATCCTTGTTCTGCTTTTCATTGCCTATCCCATCGCTTACATGGAAATACGGCATTGCCCCACAAAATGTTTTGAAAAAATCTTCAACAGCGCTAATCGCTTCCCTGACTTTTGCTTTCATTGCAGTAGTATCCTCCGTAATGTATTTTATGTTTTATTTTCAAATAAAAACCGTGGTTATTGTACCATTTAAGCCGGGAAAAATCAACCCCGTAAGACAATATCGCATAATACGTCATGCGTTCGCCGCTCACTACACGCGCACTGATTTGTTTTCTTGCTTTCCCAAAAATGTTGTTTTGTAAAATGACATATAAGAATGCATCATGCGATATTGCTCTACGGGGTCAACCCCCGTTTGGCTAAATCGAACCGTCTTCCTCGCTGCATCTACCAGCAAGTCTCGATGGCATACTCAACGGAACATTGCTTCTTCAATCATGAATGGCATTCCGTAAGACGTAGATGCGGCTTTCGATTTTGCCTAACGGGGTCAACCCCATTAGATAGAGCGTTGCAAAGCCCGCTCATCTAACGCCCCCCCCAGCAACACAAAATAAAAAACGGACATTGCTGTCCGTTTTATACTACTTTTTATCTTAAACAGAAATTGCTGTGTGCTTCGTCCGAAACAAAGGAGCAACATTTTCAAGCGCAAGTAAATATGCGGCAAAACGCATTGAAACTTTATATTTCTTTTGAGCTTCAAATACATTATTTGTTTCGCGCCACATAACTTTGGAAAGCGCAGTCAGCACCTGATCGCTAGTTAATTCCCCCATAGGTACGCGGTGATCTATCTTGCCCATATTACGCGCCCATTCAAAAAATGAAACCGTTACCCCGCCGGCATTTGCCAAAATATCCGGTATGACAAAAACTCCTCTGCTCTCTAAAATCAAATCGGCTTCGCATGTTGTAGGTCCATTTGCACCCTCAATAATGCCCTTTGCTTTTATCTGCCAAGCATTTTCTTTTGTAATAACATTTTCGAGCGCGGCTGGGATAAAAATATCAATATCTGGCAAGACAAGCAATTCATCATTTGTAATACGTTCACAATCTTTTATTTCGCGCGTATCCTTTTTCCCTTGAAATTTTTCAAGTGGTATGCCGGATTTATTATATACCCCGCCATGCACATCACTGGTCGCAACAATGGTGAAATCTTCCTCTGCGAGGATGCGCGCCACATGGTAGCCGACATTCCCGAAACCCATCACGCCAATACGCTTAAAATCTTTTTTCTGAAGATTTTTCAGTTTAAGAAATTTTTTGAATACCTGCACAAGTCCCCAACCGGTAGCCTCCACTCTCCCGGGGATGCCTCCATATCCAATCCCCGTTGGCTTTCCTGTGACAACTGCCTCAAATGGACCATAATTATGTGTTCGCGCCCTTTGGGCATATTTATTATGAAACCAATTCATAGTAGTCGGATTAGTACCGACATCGGGAGCGGGCACGTCCAATCTCGGTCCTATGAGATTTCGTTCAAGCATCTCTTCAGTCAATGCTTCAGTAACCCTTTTAAGTTCTTCCTGGGAATGCCTGCTAGGATCAATCGCAATACCACCCTTAGCGCCTCCGAATTCAAGCCCCATAAGCCAAGATTTGAGCGACATCTCTACGGCATGATCTTTCATCTTTTCTACAGTAACATCAGGGTGGTAACGCATCCCCCCCTTATAGGGAGAGCCGGGGAAAGGAGATCGGTGCCATGCCCGACATGCTTTAAATGATTGGAGAGACCCATCATCCATAGGCGCTTCGATGTCGCACTCCCAGACCGATTTAAATCCATGAAATTTTCTCTTCAGCCATGGTTCTAATCCTAAAAAATCACTCGCCTCATCTAGGCGTGCCATAGTGCTGCTTTTTTCAGCCATATAATTCCTCCGCAATAGTGCGATTATAAATTTATTTTCAAAGAAAAAAGCGGTACAAAACCGCTTTCAGTATACTGCTGTGGGATTTTTACTTCAAGAGCGCGTCTATTTTTGCCGCCATAATAAAATCATTATCGGACAACCCCCCAATAGCGTGCGTCCAAAGCTCTATGCTTACCTTATTCCAGGAGTGTATAAGGATATCCGGATGGTGCCCTTCTGTCTCGGCAATATCCCCTACCTTATTTACAAAAGCAAGCGCTTCTTTAAAATCCTTAAACTTAAAATCACGGGATATCTTCCTATGGTTATCTGCTACCGCCCATCCGGGAACCTGCCTATGAAATTCCTCTATGTTCTCCTTTTTGAGGGGAGGGGTACCACCCTCACAGGGAACGCATTTCTTTTGTGTTAAATCGTCCATAAAAAAATAGTACCAAGAAGTACAAAAAAACAAAATATTTAATCTGTCAATTGCATGCTATAATAAAAATAGACACAAAACATGCAATTCACAAATACCCCAAAAACGCCTTGAAATAAGAACTATTTTAAGGTAAGCGGCAGTAAGAAGCAGCAGACAAAAACGGCATTACGGAATAAAAAAAGAACTTTGACAACCCCTCTTTCACTCGAAAGAGGGGTTTGTGTCAATAAACTGTGAATAAAGCGTGAGTAACACGTTAAAAATACAGGGAAAAATCAGTCTGCTTCCTAACGCCTACCTTAGAAACTATTGAAAAATAAGCTTTTTCATTAGGTCATGCCAGGGGCTTGTTTACAGGAGGCTCTTGGTATGGCTTGGTGGACGCACATACTATTTGCGAAAAAAGAAACTATTCCTTCTTCAAAAAAGAAAAGGGGCGTCTTCATTACTGGCTACACAAGACTTAAAAAACATATACAAAAGAATTTTGTTGATATCCTGTATGTGATTTTTTCAATCTTTACTTACCTTTATCTTGTAATTTCGGTAGTAACATTTTTCTTCCATGCATTTGTCCCTCATTCTCTGCCCTTCGCCATTGAAGCGCTGTCAGACCCCTATCTCGGAGCGCTCGGTGTGTATATTGTCATCCACGGAATTGAAAAAAAACGCCGAAAAACGAAATCAAAAGGCCAATTATTCGTTTCGCTCTGGGCATTATTCTTTGTTGTAGCGTCCGTCTTTCTCTATTTTGTGCCTGACAGCACAGTTGAGAATTTATACAAAACAATTGTAACAAACGCATTCGCGGCAGTTATACTCCGCGTAGGAATGCTGATTCGTTACTTATAACAAGAGTACATTTAAAACAAAAGGCCTGCTTCCCGAGCTCCATCGGCAACCGCTTTTGTGCGGCCATGGTATTTATAATGGGAACGGTCAAAAACCGCTCGGTGGATTCCTTTTTTAACCGCCGCTTCGGCAAGTTTCTTGCCTATATCGCGCGCGGTTTCTGTTTTCTTCGCGGTTTTTTTCTTTGCTGAAGCTTTTTTTACATTTCCCACGCCCACTATGGTCTTCCCCGAGGCATCGTCAATAAGCTGGGCGTATGTGTGCTTGTGAGAATGGGAAACAGAAAGACGCGGACGAACGTGCGTGCCATACATACCCGCTCGAACCCGCTTTTTTCTCCGCATCATGCCTTCTTTTTTCTTTTGTGATTCTTTTTGCGTTTTCATATTCTATTACGCTCCTGTGGTTGCAGCTTTTTTCCCGGCTTTCCGCCTGACAACCTCTCCTTGATAACGAATCCCCTTTCCTTTGTATGGTTCGGGTTTGCGGTATGAGCGGATTCTTGCCGCTGTTTCTCCCACTTTTTCTTTATCAATACCGGAAATAGTAATAACATTCTTCTCAACCTGCAACGTGATGCCATCTTGCGGCTTTACTTCCACCGGATGCGAAAACCCTAAGCTCAATACCAAGTCCTGTCCTTGCATATTCGCGCGGTATCCGATACCTTCTATCTCAAGCTTCTTAGAAAATCCTTCGGTCACTCCCGTTATCATATTTTTTATGTGAGCAACATATGTTCCCCATAACGCCTTTGATTCCAGCGTCTCTTTGCGAAGCGTTACTGTAACTACCGCGTCTTGTATTGTAACTTCTACCAAACGGTCATATATAGAACGCGTAAGCTCACCTTTTGGTCCTTTGACGCGAACGACGCCATTGTCATATGAAATGGTTACTCCCGCGGGTATAGCAACTGGTTGTTTTCCTATACGACTCATAGTATTACCAAACGCGCGCGATTATTTCTCCACCGACTTTCTGTTTTTCCGCATCTTTCGCAGAAACCAAACCCTTTGGAGTTGAAACAACAACCATGCCGCGTGAGGAACGGAATGATTTTAACTCTTGCCACCCTCCGTATATTCGCTGTGATTGTTTTGAAACCATGCGGATACCATGAATAACGGACGCGTCTTTTTCATATCGCAACGTCACTTCTATGACACGCTTGTTCTTTTTCCCCCGGCGGACGGTATCTGTAACATATCCTTTGTCTTGAAGAAGTTTTATAATTTCCATTTTAAATTTGGAATACGGAACAGACACGCTTTCGTGATGAGCGCGGGATGCATTTACTATTTGTACAAACATGTTTGCTATTGGGTTCATGCCAATTTTTATTATGAGCGAAAACGAATAACTATAAAATTGCGCCTATTCCTCGGCATATGTATACTTCGTGAAAATGCGGGATCTTCGCCCATTCAACTACTCGCTCGCGCTCGCAGGAATGGGCGGGGGTTTTGCAGTCGCTCGCGCCAAATGCGCATTACGCATCTCGCGCGAGCGAGCAAATTCACTTTACCATGATGACTTCTTAACGCCGGGGAGCATGCCTTCGTTTGCAAGCTCACGGAAACAGATACGACATAAATCAAAATCCCTCATATACCCGTGCTTGCGGCCGCACCGAAAACATCTTCGCACAACGCGTGATTTGTATTTTGGCTTCTTTTTCGCTCTCGCGATTACTGATTCTTTTGCCATGCCAATTTTGTTTATGAATACAATGAATAACTATAAATTTGGCTCATTTTTGCGGGTCAATTCTTTTAAAAGGAAATCCTAATTGGGTAAAGAGCGCCATTGCCTCTTCTTTTGAACGGGCGCTTGTAACAATAGTAATCTCAAACCCAAAAATAAGCTTTGCGTCTTCACCCACCATCTCTGGAAATACAATATGTTCTGGGACCCCTATTGTCAAATTGCCCGACCCATCAATCGCAGAGTTTTTTATGCCGCGAAAGTCTCTCGTACGCGGGAGCGCAACAAAAATAACACGCTCAAGAAAATCATACATACGCTGCCCACGAAGGGTTGACGCATATCCGATGATCTGCCCCTGGCGCGTTTTAAAAGTAGCAATTGATTTTTTCGCTGGACGCGGGGCTACTACCTGCCCCACGATAAGCTGTAAATCCCGAACTATCTGTTTTTGTTCTTCTTCGGTTCTCCGCCCCACGCCGACATTCACCACAACCTTAACAATCTGGGGTATTGCCATAGGATTATCGTACCCGAATTCCTTTTTAAAAAACGGCATAACTTCCTTTTTATATTGTTTTTGCAATGCTGTTTCCATAATTATATGTTATTCTTGCATTTTTTACATACACGAACCTTTTTCTTGTCCTCGCCCGTACGAAAACCAACACGCGTCGGCTTACCGCACGATCCGCACACCACCGAAACATTTGATGCGTGGATCGGCATCGCAAGCAATACTTTTTCTCCTTTTTTCCCTTGCTTGCGCGAACGTCTGTGGCGAGTTTGCATATTCACGTTCTCAATAATAACGCGGCCATTTTCCAAAAAAACGCTTACAACTTTACCGGTTTTCCCTTTGTCTTTCCCTGAAAGCACTCGCACCGTATCCCCCCGCTTTATTCTTGTTTTTGCCTGCATCATTGCCATATGCCTACACCACCTCCTGCGCTAAACCAATAATCTTTGCGTACTTTTCCCGTAATTCACGGGGGATAGGCCCGAATATGCGCCCCCCGCGCGGCTCTCCCTTTGCGTCAACCACTACAACCGCGTTGTCATCAAACCGGATGTATGAACCATCCTTCCTTCGGAACGCCTCGCGCTGTCTTACCACCACCGCCCGTACAACTTCTTTTTTCTTCAAAATCTTTCGCGGTTCTGCAACCTTCACCGACCCCACAATAACATCGCCGATACGCGCGTACCGCTTTCGCGTTCCCCCCAACACCTTAAAACACTGGATGAGCTTTGCTCCGGTGTTATCGGCTACCCCCAACATTGTTCGCGGTTGAATCATAAAAATTATATTTTTTCTACCACAAGCCAGCACTTGTCCCGGGATATCGGACGCGATTCCTGGATAATAACGGTATCGCCAACCTGATATTGGTTTGTTTCGTCGTGTGCTTTATAGCGCTTGCTTCGCTTAATGTATTTTTTAAATACCGGATGCTTCAAATAATTGTGTACTTCTACCACAGCCGTTTTTTGGCCTTTATGCGAAACTATCTTTCCTTTTAATTTTTTCTTTGTTGGGTTATTCATGATTTTCTTTGTTCGTGCGGGTAAAAATACGCGCAATCGTCCGCCTCATTATTTTCCCGTTCTGATTATTTTTCACTTTTCCTTGCCCGACCTGAAAACGAAACTCGCGGAGCGCATTGCGGGTCTCTTTCAATAATTGCGCGAGCTCCTCGGTATTTTTATGTTGTATGTCTTTCATCTTCATATGTTTATTCCTACAAAAAATACGAATACTTACAAAATTACAAAAACCTATCCCACTCTTTCGTACGTTCGCGTATGTTTATAATTTCATAGGATTTCATATATTCGTGGGGGTGTGTTACTCACGAAACACAACTTTTGTGCGCATAGGGAGTTTGGCACCCGCACGCCGTAAGGCTGTCCGGGCATCCTGCTCCGAAATGCCGTCAACTTCAAATAATATCCTTCCTCTGCCCACCTCTGCGACATATTTTGAAGGATCGCCCTTCCCTTTGCCCATTCCTACTTCCGGCGGCTTTTGGGTGATTGGCTTGTCGGGGAAAATACGAATCCAGAGCTTTCCTCCCTTTTGCACAAAACGGGTGATTGCCTTCCGCGCAGCCTCAATTTGGCGCGAATCAATTTCTGCCGCGTCTTCCGCCTGAAGTCCGGCGCTCCCAAACGCAATTGCCGTCCCTCGAGAAGCGACTTTATTCGCATTCCCTCTCATGCGATGCCATTTTCTGTATTTTACTTTCTTTGGAAATAACATACGTTCGTATTATTGTTTATTTTTTACATCTTTCACGAATTTTTCTCCGCGATAGATCCATACTTTAATGCCAATATCACCATACGGTAAATGCGCGCGCTCCCGAACAAAATCAATGTCCGCACGAAGCGTCTGCAACGGCACACGCCCCCTCATAAGCCACTCCACCCGAGACATTTCTGCTCCTCCGAGCCGTCCCGATAACTTTACTTTGACACCCTCAACATCCCTGTTTGTGATTACCTTATCAAGCGTTTTTTTCATAACACGGCGAAACGGCAACCGTCGTTCCAAATCCTCCGCAATCATTTGCGCCACGATAGCGGCATTGCTTTCGGGTGATCGAAGCTCTTCGATGGATAATTTAATCTCCTGCGGAATCGGCAGCTTTAATCGCTGCATACGCCGTATAGTCTCTTTGCGCAATGTTTCAACGCCTTCGCCTTTCTTACCGATAAGCATACCGGGTCGGGATGTGCTGATAATAAAATGCAAAAGAGTCGGTGAACGCTCTATAATAATATCAGAAACATATGACCCGCGGAGCCGCTTTACAAGCCATTCTCGCATCAGTATGTCGCTCTTCAAAAACGTATGATATCCTTTTTTATTAAACCAGCGTGACTTCCAATCACGAAGAATGCCTAATCGAAATGAATATGGATGAACAGTGTGGCTCATAGTGATGATATCGGATTAAGTGTAATCTTTTTTTTGTTTATTTCTTTAACTTCTTCCGTGACGATTGGTGTTTTGGGCGTTTTATTTTTTTTGGATGCGGACATTTGGACTTGGGGCTTCTTGGCGGTGCGGCGTTCTTCCAACACAAGAGTAATGTGGCTCGTTTTTTTACGGATAAGCGTCGCGCGCCCCATGGCCCGCGGCGAATAGCGCTTTAATACAGGGCCCTCGTCCACCCGAATTTCCGATACATACAAATGCGCGTCCTCCATATGAAAATTATGCTTTGCGTTTGCCTCTGCCGATTGTAATAATTTTTTCATCGGAAGCGACGCGCGTTTCGGAAGAAACGACAAAATCTGAATTGCGTCCGTTACGTCTTTTCTTCTAATGGCATCGGCTACAAGCCGCACCTTTCGGGGCGCTATACGCAGATGTTTTAATTGTGCTTTTACTGCGGGCATAGTGTTTATTGTTTTTTAGCTTGTATATCCGTTTCTTTCGCGCGCATTTCTGTTTCTTTTTGTAATTTTCCTCCGTGCCGTACAAATTTGCGCGTGGGCGAAAATTCACCAAGCCGATGGCCAACCATCTCTTCGGTAACTTTCACCGGAATAAAATCTCTTCCGTTATGCACGCCGAACGTAAACCCGACCATTTCAGGCGCAATCTGGGAATCGCGCGACCAGGTCTTTACAACCGTATTGTATTCCGGCTTCAATACGCTTATCTTTTTCAGTAGCTTTGGATCCACATACGGACCCTTTTTCGCTGATCGTGTCATGCCAATTTTATTTATGAGCAGAGCGAATAATTATAAAATTGCGCACCCAGCACATAACTTTGTATTGAAAAAAATATTTATGAATACAAAGTTATGTGCTGGGTAAAGTCACCGCGCTGTTCACGAAGCAAGTTTTGATGTACAAAACGTAGCTGAGTGATTACAGTGCGCGACCCCGCCTATTCCTCGGCATATGTATACTTCGTGAACATGCGGGATCTTCGCCCATTCAACTACTCGCTCGCGCTCGCAGGAATGGGCGGGGGTTTTGCAATCGCTCGCGCCAAATGCGTTTTTACGCATCTCGCGCGAGCGAGCAAATTCACTTTAATGTTTCTTTTTCTTGCGTCCTTGCATAATTAACGCATTTGAATATTTTGTTTTCTTCCGGGTTTTCACGCCGCGCACCCCTTTGCCCCACCTGTTCTTTGGACGTTTAGTCCCACGAGGCGCTTTTCCTTCGCCTCCCCCATAGGGATGGTCAACCGGATTCATGGCAGATCCTCGGACAGTCGGTCGGACTCCCATCCAGCGAGTTCGGCCCGCTTTGCCGTACACAACAAGGTTATGTTCGCTATTTGAGGCTTGCCCTACGCTTGCCCAGCAGGAACTAGGAATTTTGCGCACCGTTCCTGACGGAAGTTTGACCAATGTATACCCAGAGTCATGCGCCATGACCTCCGCACTATTTCCCGCAGAACGCACAAGCCGCGCACCGCTCTTAGGGTAAGTTTCAATATTATATACCGAAGTACCTACCGGCATCAAGTCCAGGGTGAGACGCGCACCGGGCAGTGGTTCTTGGGTTTTGCTTGTACGCATCACGTCTCCTGTTTTCAACCCTTCGGGCACTATATGGTAGCGATGCTCACCGTCAGCATATAAAACATGCGCGATAAAAGCTGTGCGGTTCGGGTCATATTCAATGCTTATCACACGGGCAGGAATGTCAATTTTGTTGTAGTGAAAATCAATTTCGCGCCACAAGCGCTTTGAACCGCCTCCTTTGTGACGGGTTGTGATTTTGCCTGACGCACGCCCTTTCGCGCGCTTCCGTCCTGAAACAAGCGCCTTGTAGGGTTCTGACTCGGTTAACACCCCGCGGTATGTCACCGTAGTCATTTGTCTTCGTGATGGGGTTGTTGGTCTATATGATTTCATATATACGTGATGCTCATCTACGAATCTTATGCTAATCTGCAAATTGCTAATACTATGTTTACGCAATATTCGCAATTCGCATTATTGGCATGACATTCGCTGATTGGCATAACAACTATACAAATTCTATTTTTTCACCTTTCTTTAATGTAATCATTGCTTTTCGGTAGCCTGGCTTTGTCCCTACAACACCGCGAAGCACGCGGCGTTTAGACTGGACATGCGACACATTCACGGAACTCACGCGCACCCGATATAATTCTTCAACCGCTTTGCGAATTTCGTTTTTCGTCGCCTCCCCCGACACCCGAAATGTATAGGTGCCATGTTCTGCAAGACGCGCGGACTTCTCGGTTACGGACGGCTGGATCAACACGCGCGCGGCCTGATTGGACGCATACGTCGTGCTTCCTTTCTTTTCTTTTTTATCTGTTGTTTGTGTGTCAGGTTTTTCTGCGACTTCTTTTTGCGTTTTCTCTTTTGTCCGTTCACGGTATCGCGCGTCTCGTCCCTCTTCTTTCCTTCCTTTTTTTGTTTTAAAAATATCAAATAGCGCCATATGTGTTATGAAATTTTCTTTTCTAATACGGAAATGCTTTCTTTCGGCAACATGACGTACTGGGAACCCAACAAATCAAGCACATTAAGATTCCGCGCCTCTGTTACCGTAACGCCATTCATGTTGCGGAGCGCGCGGATAGTTGCCGCATCGTTTGACGGAATAAGCACAAGAACTTTTCCTTTGCCGAGACGCTCAAATCCATTAATTCCCGCGAGTATTTTTATTACCGACGCTGCCGCTTTTGTCTTTGCCTGCGTACATGAAAATTCATCAAGCACCAAAACAGTATGTTCACGAAACTTTTGAGAAAGTACTGAAAACACTGCTTTTCGCTTCATTTTTTTATTTATCTTTTTTGTATAATTGCTCTCGGAGCGCGGACCATGCGTTACCCCTCCCCCGATCCAAATGGGCGAACGAATTGAGCCGTGTCGCGCGCGCCCCGTGCCTTTCTGGCGCCATGGCTTTTTTCCTCCTCCGCGCACTTCACTCCGATCTTTTGTATGGGCGGTTCCTCTGCGCTTATTTGAACGTTCGGATTCGGCTACCTGCCACACAAGAGCGGGACTCCACGCTACATCAAAAAGCGCGCTCGGCATTTCAAGCGTTCCTGCTTTTTCTCCTTTTTGATTGTAGATAGTCGTTTTCATAGATCGCTTATTTTTTCTTTTGCTCCTTTCCTTTAATTTCCACGAGGGACCCGAACGCGCCCGGCAACGCGCCTTTCAACGCGAGTATGTTCTGTTTTATATCAATTTTCACCACCCGGACATTTTTTAGGGTTACTCGATCACTCCCCATACGACCGCCCATGCGCATACCTTTCGCCACCTTTCCTCCGGCGCGTCCCGAACTCCCCCCGATAGAGCCGGGCTCGCGTTCGGAATGCTTCTGTCCATGGGTTCGCGGGCCCCCGTGGAACCCATGACGCTTTACAACGCCCTGAAACCCCTTTCCCTTAGAAACGCCGCTCACTTCTACCTTTTCTCCTTCCTGAAACACGGACACGGTAACATCATCTCCTTCTTTCATAGCGGTGTCGCTATCCATTTTCATTTCTCTCATCCATCGTATGCCCGAGTTTTGAGTTTTGAGTTTTGAGTTTTGAGTTTTCCCAAGGTGCCCTTGTTGGGGCTTCTTCATCTTGCTTTTGCTCTTTTTGCCGAACCCAATCTGCAAAGCATCGTATCCGTCTTTTTCCTTCGTTTTTATCTGGGTCACTACAACCGGACCCGCCTGCACTAAAGTCACGGGGGTTACATTTCCCTCGTCATCAAACACCTGCGACATTTCTAGTTTTTTCCCTAAAATAAACTTCATATGCCAATTATAAAATTAAGGTTTGATAGTGCTTTTTGCCTCCGGCAAAATCGCACATCAATTTTCTTCATTGAAAAAATCCCGGCATAACGGGATTTTCAAAGCATCGTAACCCGAATAATGCACTTTCGCTATGTTACATCATTTTTACCTCAATATCAACGCCTGCTGGCAGGTTAAGATTAGTCAGCGCATCAATGATGCGGGGCGTTGGGTTAAGGATATCTATCAGCCGTTTATGGACTCTCATTTCAAACTGCTCTCGCGCATTTTTATGCACGAATGTTGAACGATTTACGGTATATTTGCGTATCTCAACCGGAAGCGGCACGGGACCGGTAAGTTCCGCGCCGTATCGACGTGCAGTCTCAACAATCTGCTTTACCGATGAATCAAGGATCTTGTGGTCGTAGGCACGAACACGAATGCGAAGCTTCTGCGGCAATGCTTCCTCAGAAGGCGCTTTTTTCCTGATTACCGTCTTTGCTGGTGCGCTTTTTTTGGGAGCGCTTTTCTTTTTTGCTTTTGATTGAGTCGCTGTCATGTGCCAAAAATTAAGGAACGTAGTTGATTATAATATTTGTATACCCCCTCCGATTTCACAATTGAAAACAGGCGCTAATAGGTCGCAGGGGTTGCTGTTATCGCAATCCTACTTGGTAATCTTGGTGACAACACCCGCGCCCACGGTCTTTCCACCTTCACGAATAGCGAATCGTTGCTTCTCCTCCAACGCAACAGGCGCTATCAATTTCCCGGTGAATGTAATGGTGTCGCCCGGCATAACCATTTCGGTTCCTGTGGGCAATGTCACCTCTCCGGTAACGTCAGTGGTGCGAATGTAAAATTGGGGTTTGTATCCGGTAAAGAACGGGGTGTGCCGTCCTCCCTCTTCCTTGCTTAATACATATACTTCCGCTTCAAATTCTGTGTGAGGAGTAACCGATCCCGGCTTTGCCAAAACCTGCCCTCGCTCAATATCTTCTTTCTTAAGACCGCGGAGCAAAATACCTGCATTGTCCCCCGCCATACCTTCGTCCAATGATTTATTGAACATTTCGATTCCGGTGACAGTCGTCTTTGCGGTGTCTTTAATACCGATAAGCTCAATATCGTCTCCTACTTTTACCTTTCCTCGCTCAATACGGCCGGTAACAACAGTCCCCCGTCCTTCAATTGAGAAGATGTCTTCGATAGGCATCAAAAATGGTTTTTCTATTTCCCGCACCGGTTCAGGGATAAATTCATCAAGCTGACGCGCAAGTTCCAAAATCGGCTTTGCCCATTCGCTATCAGCAGAGGTTGCTTCAAGCGCTTTAAGGCCCGACCCCCGAATAATAGGGGTTGTGTCTCCCGGATATTGGTATTTTGTAAGAAGCTCGCGGATTTCTGCTTCAACAAGGTCAATAAGCTCTTTGTCATCAACCGTATCAACTTTGTTCAAGAAAACAATGATTGCAGGCACTCCAACTTGGCGCGCAAGAAGAATGTGCTCGCGCGTCTGAGGCATTGGTCCGTCTGCCGCAGACACTACAAGAATTGCGCCGTCCATCTGTGCCGCTCCTGTAATCATGTTTTTGATGTAATCAGCGTGACCCGGCGCGTCAATGTGCGCGTAATGACGCTTTTCTGTTTCATATTCTGAATGGTGAAGCGCAATGGTAATACCGCGCTGCCGTTCTTCGGGCGCCTTATCAATGTCTGTAACCTTTTCCATCTTTACCTTGTTCCCCGCAAGATTCAAGACATTTAAAATCGCTGCGGTCAACGTTGTTTTTCCATGGTCAACGTGACCAATGGTACCGACATTTACGTGCGGTTTTGTTCGTTCAAATTTTTCTGCCATAGTGTCTTATATAGAATAGACTAATAAAAATAAAAAAACCTTTTTATAAGGATATAGAGACAATAATAACGGAGGGGTCAAAAGAAGTCAACCCCGTAAGACAATATCATATAATAAGTCATGCGTTCGCCGCCAAAAGCACAAAAACCATTGTATTTTGTTGTTTTTCCGGGAATATTGTTTCGCATAATGACTTATAAGAATGCATCATATGATATTGCTCTACGGGGTCAACCCCGTTAGAGCGTTGCAAGGCCCGCTCATCTAACGGGGTCAACCCCGTTTGGCTAAATCGAAAGCTGTATCTACGTCTGACGGATACTGTATGTGGTTAAAGAAACAACGGTCCGTTGAGCATATTGTCGAAATTTGCTGGTAGATACAGCAAGCCCCGTTTGACACTATCACATGGTAAGTCATGCGTTCGCCGCTTTTATTATGTGTATAGTAGATTTCTTTTTCATTGTACATATATTGTCCACACAAGGACTTACAAGAATGCATTATGTGATAGTGTCTTACGGGGCAAGGAAGACGATTCGATTTTGCCTAACGGGGTCAAGCATCCAGTAAAACTTGCTGAAGGCAAGCAAAATAGGCAAAAATAGCCATTCGGGGCGAAAAAAAGCCGCACAAACAATATGCGCGGCCCGGGTATTACTTTTCTATTTTTTCTATACAAATGCCCTTTCCGGCAAAGCGTTCATTAAACCTCTCTACCGAAAAACAAGGCATTTCTAGGATATCTATCATAAGGATCTCGCCCCCTGGATATGAGATGCCGAAAATTTCATCCGGCCCATTACCAGTAATGGTAATGGTATATTCCGTTAGTCCCCTGTACCGCCCCGCTTCTTCTTCCAAGAACAATCGTATTGAATGGATGTAGATATTATCCCGTCTCTTCGAATCTAATTTATTTATTCTTTCGCTAAGCACTGACATTACACTTCTCCTTTTTTAATTTGCTTTCTGTCAGAATAGCATTCTTTATGGTTTTTGTCAAGCGCGTTCGTAACCCCAGAGCCAAGCTCTGGGGCTTGGCGCGGGGTTGTCAAGAATTACGAATGGGCATAAAAAAACGGACCAAGGTTTTGGTCCGTCTAATTCTTATATTTGCTATCCTACCCTTCTAACGAAAAATTGAATGTGTTAATAAATGAAACACCGAAATGCCCATAAACAATTCAACGTATATAGCAATCGAGATTACCCATGATGCAAAAAGAAATGGCAGCAAGATATAAAAAATCACATAATACAATGCTACCGCCCTGCTTGATGCGAAAAATCCCCCACTACTGTCTTTTGTGAAGCACGCTATTATTCCAGCCGCAGTAATCAGGATTGAAAAAATGGCGAGCGACCTCATCGTGAGCAAAAATCCAAGAATACCCCCCGCCACAAGCGCGAGCGCAATATACCATTTAGACATACGCTCGACCTCCCATCGACCGAAATCCCATTTTACGAAGCTGGATAAGGGTCCTCATCGATGTTTCCTTCGGTCGCCCCACAAAGACCATTTCACCGGAATACAGAACAAAATATAGGTTATTGCCGTAAAGTCCTCGTATCTTTATACTGCCATCCACATCAATTACCCGTTTTCTTTCCTTTTTTATACTGGGATCTTTTGCGTACATCTTATTCCATTTTTTTAAAAACGCCTGGAAAGAAAATCCTCCCATTTTTTCGGCATGATCCCTCATGAATTCTTTTTTTAACTCCTTGTCATCCCCGCATTCTACCTGCGCGAATTTTTCAAACGCATCTTTTTCATAAATGAATACCGGCATGCTTTTCCTCCTTTTGTGACTTTGTACTTTTAAATTCTTCGTAAATTGTTTTATAACACTCGCAAGTTTTGCTTAAAGATTCGGGGCTCCCGCCTAATCGAAACGCGAAATAACATCCGCGCTCTTTATGCATTTTGCATTCATTCGCCTGTTGGGTTTCTGCAAATCTACGCCTTATACCATCTTCATCTACAAGGGATTCCTTGCTCATCACTTCCCCCCTTTATTTTCAAAGAACAAAAATAAAATAGCACATTTTATATTATTTTTCAAACATCCAGCAAAATGAAAAACAAACTATTCGCCTATTCGCGCGAATTAGAGATTGGGAAAACAATGCGAATAAATAAAAACCGCAGGGCAAACCGTGCGGTTATTTTTTACATTAAATGCTGGTCAAAACTGTCCAACACGTCATCTTTCGAATATGCGCCTTCTTCTGCGGACCATAACTCAATAATATCGCCCCACAGTAAGACCACATTCGTAGTAAAGACGTAGCCATCTACTCGTATGTTTATCCCCTCTGTCGTCACACCCCCCAAAATCGCTTCGTCCGAAGAAGATCCTCCAGCCACAACTACATGCACCCTATCTCCATATTTGAGATTGCTTTGTAAAAAATCCTCTTTGCTCTGAATATTTACAGGTACTTTTGTGGTGCTCATTCGCTTGCCTCCTTTTTGGATGCTTCCTTTTCTTTTTCGCTAAGTTCGCGCAAACGTATGTGGGACGCCATGCCAAACGGCGTAATCCTGTCATAACTAGGCCACTCAAGCCCGCACATAGAAGCAAACATCTTTGCCTCCTCGCCCGTAACATTGAAATCTGCGGCATCTCGCCCTCTAAGTGTAATGGAAACATTATATTCCGTCCCCTCTTCAATCAATTCTTCTGCGCCGGCCTTAATTTCTTTTTGCCTTTCTTCCGGCAGTTCTTTTATTCTTTCATCAAGCGTTTTACCCATTTCTATTCTCCTTGTTAATTTCCAATCCAAAAACAAAATAGCACGGAAATGTTTATTTTTCAATACCAAAAAATAAAGACCGCGGAATGCGCGATCTTTTTATTTTTTAACTAAGGAGTCTTTGAAATAAAAATTTACTGATATCAATAGAACTTTTTTCATATAAAGCAAGCTCCGATACGACTTCGCCGATTGCAGCAGAATGCTTAAAGCCATGCCCGGAACAAGGAGAGGCAACAATAATATTTGGATGATCTGGAAGAAAATCAATTATAAAATTTCTATCGGGAGTGATTGTATACAAACAAGATACTGCTTTCAGGCATTTGCTCCTCAAAGCCGGAATGCGATTATAAACGCGCTCGCTATACATAATTTGAATTTCCTCGTCTGATACTCTTTTGTCTACACTGTCTGGGTCCACAAACTGCTCGTATTGTTCAGAACCAATCTTAAGCCCTCCGTGTATCCCATCTATCGCGGGAAATCCATACATAGACCCCCTACCGAATTCCCAAATAAAAATTGGGAAATTTTTAGGAAGAAATGATTGTGCTGATTTTTTTGATTTTTGTATATCAAACCACAAAAGTATTTGGCGAGATATACGAAAATAACGAGTAAATTCTTCACCAAGTATTTTTGATACCCATGCTCCCGCAGAGACAACAACCTTTTTCGCAATATAATTTCCCCCCGTCGTCTGCACAGTTACCATGTCATTGTTTAATTCGGTTTTAATAGCGAGAACTTTTTCGTTAAGAAAAATTTCTGCCCCTATTTCTTTTGCTAATCGTAATTGGACCTCAACGCACCGCTCTGGCCGCAAAAATCCCGCCCCATATTCATAATACCCCTCTTCGTCGCCGACAAGATTAAATTGAGGAAAATAATTTCGTATTTCGTCGGTATCAAGAAGCATATGCGGGATATTATGTTCTTTTGCCGTAGTAATTGTGTTCTGAAAAAATGTACTAATACCTTTTATACGGCGCAGGGAAGACCGACTGGACATTATTAATCCTCCGATTCTTTCAAAAAGTTCTGTCCCTGTGGTCCGTTCTAATTCTCGCCAAATTTCATTTGATCGTAAGACCAAAGGAACATACTCTGCCCCCTCTCCAAGCGCCTGACGAGTTATCCGAGTGTCTCCGTGCGTAGAACCAAAATGATGAGGAGGAGAAAATTGATCTATCCCAAGCACATCACAGCGTCTCTTCGCAAGTTGATACAAGGCAGCACTTCCCATGGCACCCAGACCCACGACAATAACATCAAATATTTTTTTCATTTTTTGCTCCTTTTCAATTTTCAATCCAAAAACAAAATAGCGCTTTTGGATGGTATTGTCAATACAGACGTCTTTCGATATAGTGAGGGGCAAGAGGAGAAAAAATAAATGAATAAAAGCATCCAACGGGAATTGGAACGGCTAGAAGATATCGGCGCAATAATAAAAATTGATGGAAATACAATAACGATATATCGGGGAGTCGTCCCTCAAGACATAGTGGAAGCATTCAAAAATCGCATCAAATCACATGATACGAAAAACGACATAGAGGTCATAATAAAATAAACGGCATGCGTGCATGCCGTTTTTATATCGGGAGATTCTCCAAATCTTTTTCTACTTCAAAATCCTCCTCCAACAGCTCTTCGGAGTATAGCTTGTCTCGCCCCGCATCAGCAGGGACGGATTTTTCTTCCTCGCCCGCCATAGCCCATTGCCCTTCCGAAGCCTCTGGCGAAGGAGGGTTGGCGAAGGCCGGTTCTATTTTTTCATTTTTTTGGTCTCGGGATTGCATATTAAAAAATTATTTATTTTTAAGAATTTCTTTAATCCTTTCGGATGTTATATCTACAGCCTCATCATACTTTTTCCAATTTTTTCCTAATTCTTTCGCAAGAAGCTTTTCAATCTTCAACGCAAAGAGATGTTCGCGGCGGTATGGGGACAATTTGAGAGAGGCGCCTCCTTTAAATCTTCTGAAGCGTCCTTTTGTCTTTTCGCGCTGGAACCATTCATCAAATTTTTTAATTTTTGGCTCCGGGATTCCTCTTCGTTGAGTAAGATACAATTCAATAAGTTCGTGCACCAAAATAAGAAAATTATAATCAGGATCTTTAAGGTCGGCACTAACAACATCCCAGCCGGTTTTTGTTTTATAGTAATCGCCAACGGTACAATATCTCATGTTACCCGGAGATTGCACGATGAGTTTGTAGATTTTTTTTGACATACGTATTATTTTTTTACTCCTCTTTCTTCATTCCGCGAGCTTCCTGGATTTGTTTTGCGATATTTGTAGGCACTTGCTGGTAATGGCTAAATTCCATTGTATAGGTGCCACGCCCTTGCGTCATAGAGCGAAGGTTTGTTACATAACCGAACATTTCTGAAAGCGGAACTTTTGCATCCACTACTTTCAAGTTGTACCGGTCGGTCATACTCTCAATGGTCGCGCGTTTTGAAGAAAGATCGCCCGTCACATCTCCCAAAAAATTTTCAGGTGCCAACACCTCCACCTTCATAATCGGTTCAAGTAATACTGGTTTTGCACGGCGCGCCGCTTCTTGGAACGCCATGGAGCCCGCGATTTTGAAGGCGACTTCAGATGAGTCAACATCATGGTATGACCCGTCATACAAAGCGACTTTGATATCAACAATAGGAAAGCCCGCAACAACTCCGCGCGAGAGCGATTCTTTTACTCCTTTTTCAACCGCAGGAATATATTCTTGCGGAATAACCCCTCCCCTAATTTCGTTTACAAATTCAAAACCCTGCGCTGCCTCCAACGGTTCTACGCGCAAACGCACATGCCCATATTGTCCCCGGCCTCCCGACTGCTTGATGTATTTTCCTTCCGCTTCTGCCTTTGCCGTGATCGTTTCGCGAAACGCCACCTGCGGTTTGCCTGTATTTGCTTCTACTTTAAACTCACGACGCATACGGTCTACCAGCACTTCCAAGTGAAGCTCGCCCATTCCCGAAATAATGACATCAAGAGTTTCTTGATCGGTTTCCACGCGGAATGTCGGGTCTTCTTCAGACAATCGCTTGAGTGCTAAACCCATTTTTTCCTGGTCTGCTTTTGTTTTTGGCTCAATCCGGACAGATACCATCGGCTCCGGAAAATCTATTTTTTCAAGCACGATTGGATTATCGGGATCGCAAAGCGTATCCCCTGTTTTTGTATTTTTAAGCCCCACAATTGCGCCGATATCTCCCGCGTACATATCTTTTACCTCATCGCGCGAATTTGCATGAATCCGAAGAATGCGTCCAATGCGCTCTTTTGTATCTCCTATCGTGTTATATACATATGAGCCCGCCTCAAGCACACCCGAATACACGCGGAAAAATGTAAGCTGTCCTACATACGGATCACTTTGCAATTTGAACGCGAGGGCAGAGAATGGCTCGCTGTCGTCTGCTTTGCGTAAAAGTTTTTTCGATTCGTCTCCCGGCTCAAATCCTTCTACCGGAGGCAAATCTATTGGGGACGGCAAATAATCAACAACGCCGTCCAACACCAATTGCACTGCTTTGTTTTTGAGCGCGGAACCCGCAAATACGGGAATCAATTTGTATGATAATGTCGCTCGGCGAAGAGCGGGACGAAGCTCCGGTTCGGTTATTTCTTTTCCTTCAAGGTATTTTTCGGTAAGAACATCATCGGTTTCTGCGATTTTTTCAACCATCTTTGTGCGCCATTCTTTTGCGTAGGACGCGAGGTTTTCGGGAATATCTTCTAGGCGGATTTTTTCTCCGTGTTCGCCGTCAAAATACACCGCTTTCATCCGCATCAGATCAATTATTCCTTTGTGGTCTTGTTCGTGCCCGATTGGAATTGTCACCGCCACCGCATTCGGTGTTAACCGTTCATAGATAGATGCCAGAGATTTTTCAAATGACGCACCGGTGCGATCAAGCTTGTTTATAAAACAAACGCGGGGCACTTCAAATTTATCTGCCTGCCTCCATACCGTCTCTGATTGCGGCTCTACTCCCGCTACCCCATCAAACACAACAACCGCGCCATCCAACACGCGAAGCGAACGCTGCACCTCAACCGTAAAATCAATGTGGCCCGGAGTATCAATAATATTTATTTTGTATTCGTTTTTTTTACGCTCGTCTACCTGCTCTGCCCCCAATCCTAAATAGGTAGGCACCCAAAATGCCGTGGTCGCAGCAGACGTAATCGTAATCCCCCGTTCGCGCTCCTGTTCCATCCAGTCCATAACCGCCTGTCCTTCGTGTACCTCTCCGATTTTGTGCGAAATGCCTGTATAAAAAAGAATCCGTTCGCTTACGGTTGTTTTTCCGGCATCAATGTGAGCAATAATACCGATATCTCGTATTCGTTCTATTGGGGTTTGGCGCATAATAAATGGGAAATGAAAATATCAAAATAAGCACCTTATACTCGGCGTTGGGGGCAACGTATTTCTATAAATTTCGCGAAGCATATTTCTATGTATTTTCTGAAATGTATTGAAATATGTAGAAATATATTGCCATTTTGCATTTTGATTTTTTAAATTTTGATTTTTGCATTTGACCGAGCGTAGCGAGGGAACCTACCACGCAAAGTGCGCGAATGCCTTGTTTGATTCAGCCATTCTATGCGTATCTTCTTTTTTCTTGTAGGCCGCACCTTCTTTTTTGGAAGCCGCGATAAGTTCATCAGCAAGAATACGCGCCATCGGCTTTCCTTTTGCCGAGCGCGCCACAAGCAACAGCCAGCGGATAGCAAGCGTGCGCCGCCGTTCCGGGCGTACTTCGCGCGGGACTTGGTAATTCGCGCCACCAACACGGCGCGACCGCACCTCCATAACAGGCGAGAGGTTCTCCAGCGCCTGCTCAAATAGTTCTAAAGGATTTTTTATTTTCTTTTCCTTTTCCATTATTTCAAACGCGTCATAGATAACTTGGCGCGCGGTAGATTTTTTGCCGTCCCACATCAAAGAATTGATAAATTTCTCTACCAATGTTGAATCGTATTTCGGGTCTGCTTTTATTTCCGGTTTTTTTCGTAATGGTCTACGCATACTAATGTGTGATGCCAATCTACCAATGAAATGCTAATCTACAAATTGCCAATCTGTATAATGAATTCGCAATGGGCATTATCGGCATAAAATTCGCATATTGGCATAATATTTATTTTATTGCTTTTGGGCGTTTCGCGCCGTATTTAGATCGCCCCTGTCTTCGCGCAGATACACCCGACGCATCAAGGACACCGCGGACAATGTGATAGCGAACACCCGGCAAATCCTTTACCCTGCCCCCACGAATAAGAACGATTGAGTGTTCCTGCAAATTGTGCCCTTCTCCCGGAATATACGCGGTTACTTCCATGTTATTTGTGAGACGAACACGCGCAACTTTTCGAAGCGCGGAGTTCGGTTTTTTTGGCGTAACCGTTTTTACCTGAAGACACACCCCGCGCTTAAACGGCGAAGGAAAGTACGTCGGACTATTTTTCAAGACATTAAAACCGTGCTGCAACGCAACAGCTTTGGATTTTTTGTGGGATCGCTTACGCCCCTTTTTTACTAATTGATTGATTGTCGGCATGCTGCATTATAAAAATTTTTCTCTTGATGCAAGCGCCCTGTTAGACAGCGAGCTCTGACGAGCCCTATCTAATGGGGTTAAGATTTGATAATTACAGAGACACTGCTTTTAGCTCGTCTTCGTAAATCAATTCACTTAAGATACCAGATTGCCAAGAATCGGTCAAACCCCATTAGATAGAGCTCGCAAGCTCGCTCATCTAATGGGGCAAACAGGAGATTCTTCTTGCTAGTTTTCTCCTGCAAGCACCCGTTTTACTTCATCTACAATCTGGGCGGGGGTACAATTTGTTTTAATGAGATAGAGAACCGCCCCCATAGAAAGCCCTTTTTGCACCTCATGTCGCTGGGCAAGATTGGACAAAATAACTACCGGAATGGATTTTAGTTTTTTATCTCTTTTTAATTCTTCAAGCACGCTGAAGCCGTCGCGTCCCGGTAAAAGCATATTCAGCAAGATAAGACTGGGGGCTGTTTTGAGCGCCTTTTGTATTCCTTCTTTGCCGTCTTTCGCAGAAATAAAAGGAATGCCCTCCGCGCTAAAACGCTCTGCGATTAGTGTTTGCATGTTCATATCATCGTCTATGTATAAAATCGTTCCCGTACTTTTCGTTGTTTCTTTTTTTTCCTGCATACGCGCATGCCTTCCCTCCGGCACAGTTTGTTGATGTACGGCAGACTCTTCCGCTTTTGATTCGTTCCCGCTTACAAACGGCAATCGGATAGTAACACTCGTTCCCTTCCCCTCTTCTGACGCGTAGACAATGCTCCCCTTGTGCATTTTTACAATTTCGCGCGCGGTAAACACTCCGAGCCCCGTTCCTTCCGCAATATGTTTTTTAGCGCCACCGGAACGGAAAAACTTTTCACCGATATGCGAAAGTTCATTTTTTGAAATACCTATACCCGTATCAGAAACGACAATAACGACATCCTCATCCTCCATACGCCCGCTCACCTCTACAGCCCCGCCTTGCGCGTTGTAGATAACGGCGTTTTCTATAACATTCTCAAGCACGCGACTCATTGCCTCACTATCAATAACAAGATCGGGCAGGCGCGAATCAATATTTTTTGAAAGCCGTATGCCGCGGTCTTCGGCAAGCGGCATAAGCTTGCCTACCGTTTCATCAAGAAACGCCGTCATATTCATACGACCAAAATGCAGTACAGTCCGTTTTGACTCAATGCGCGTCACATCCAACAGAGCATGCACAAAGCGGATCAGCTCTTCACTGCGCTGCGTTAACGCACGGAACATTTTTTTTTGCTCATCGGTAAACGACCCGTAATTTCCTTCCAAAAACTCCGTGAGAGTCCACTTCATGAGCGTGAGGGGCGTGCGCACATGATGCGACGCGATAGACAAAAATTCTGTTTTTGTTTCGTCTCTTTTTTTGATGCGCGCGCGGTCTACCAAAAGATACGCGATAACAATAATCAGCGCGCCCGCTATCCCAATAATCAATGGAATGGATATGAGCATAGCTTCTTTTTAAAAAAGACTAGCGGTGGGCATTCCCGTTATAAGAGAAAATAAAAACGAAACAATCGGGAAGATAAGACGCCAAAAAAAGAAAATAAAGAGCAACACAAGAAAAAATCCGTAGCGTTCAAGAAATTGCTGCACGTGCATCCAGCGATATGGCAAGACCGCAAATAATATTTTTGAACCGTCTAAGGGCGGAATGGGAACAAGATTAAAAATCGCAAGAATGACATTGATGAATACGATATAAAAGAGCACCTGCACAAACACCTCCGGCAACGAAAGCATATCTGCCATGCGGATTATAATTCCAAAAAAAACCGCCATAATGATATTGGCTAAAGGACCCGCAGCCCCCACTATCGCTGGACCCCATTTCTGGTTTGAAAGATTATACGGATTGAACGGAACCGGCTTTGCCCATGCGATAATAAACCCCCCAAAAAATGCGAGCACAAATGGAACGAGAATAGAACCGATAGGATCAATATGAGGAATCGGATTGAGAGTCAGGCGGCCCTGATATTTTGCTGTAGGATCGCCCAAAAGCAACGCGGCATATCCATGAGAAAATTCGTGGACGACCGCAGACATAATGACGATCGCTATGATAAAAACAATATCAATAGACATATTATTATAACCATGGTAACATAGAACATACTTAATTTCGATACATTCGTATGACAACATGTCCTATATGCGGGAAGGGTTCGCGCATGGGCGGAAAACGAAATCTCCTCCGCGGAAAATATAATCCAACGAAACACGTGCGTAAATATCCGAATCTCCAGTGGGCACGACTCCCGAACGGAAAACGGATAAAAATCTGCACTACCTGTCTTAAGGGCAACCGCCATCTTAAACAAAAAGCAGTTCCGACAAAATAGGAACTGCTTTTTGTGTGCGCTGAACTGCTCACACAATGTGTAAGCAGTTCACTTACACGAGAAAAATAGCTGCGAGACCCAAGAATACAAGAAAGCCGAGCACATCGGTCGCTGTTGTAATAAAAATAGTCGCGGATGATGCGGGGTCTTTGCCTAATCGCTTCATGACAAGCGGAACAAGTGTTCCGAAGAATGCAGCAACCAAAAGATTAATGATCATAGCGCTTGCTAAAATAAGCGCAATTTTTATATCTTTATTTACAAAAAAGACAACTACGGCAACAAGTACTCCATTAATAACGCCGTTTATAAATCCGCTTATAAGCTCGCTTCGCAATGTCCGCCAGACGTGAGAAATGTCAATTTGACGAAGCGAAATGCCCCGCACCAATACTGCAAGCGTTTGCGTTGCCGCGTTCCCGCCCATACCCGCAACAATCGGCATATAGACTGCAAGCAAAATATATTTGGACACTGTGGCATCAAAAATCCCGACAGTGAACGCCGCAAGAAACGCTGTTGCCAGGTTTACGATGAGCCACTTATACCGATATCGGATTTTCCGCCGAGCAGAATCAAATACACCCTCCTCATCCGAGACACCCGCAAAATCATACAAAGATTTTGATTCCTGTTCATGCATAAGACGCAACACGTCATCGGAATAGATAATGCCCAGCGCATTATTGTCTTCGCCAAAAACAACTATTTTATTGTGCGGGTGCGTGCGGAATTTTTTAAATACTTCATCATGGCTTGCCGAGTAGTGGATAGTTTCAATCTTTCGCACGTGCTTCTGTACCTTCTCCCCCGGCCGCGAAAATCCCAGCTCATGCCCGGGCAAATACCCAAGCATCTTCCCTTCACGAAATACCACAATTGCCGGAAGCCGACCGGTCCGTTTTTCATGGACCTTGAACCGCTTTGCAACATTTGCGACAGTGTCATTTGCGTCAACGTTAATGTAATCAAGATTCATAAGACCGCCTGCCGTTTCTGGGTCAAACTGCAAGAGCACCGCCAAACTATTCTTCATTTCTTCAGCCATTTCATGCAAAAGCGCTTCCTGTTTACGCTTCGGGAATATCTGAAGGATATCTGTCGCTTCATCCGGATCCAATTGTTCAAGAACTGCGATAACTTCTTCCTTTTCAAGCCGGCTGAGAAGGTCGTACTGGACATGCCGTCCTAACCGCAAAAGAACTTCGGATTGAAGCTTTGGTTTGAGCATACGGAACGTGTCAGCGCGATGCTCGTGTTCGTATGCTATCTTTTGTACAAATTTTTGTACGGTCTGCGGCATGCTAAAAAACGCGATATAAATATATCTTTATTCTACACGAAAGCGTATTGTCCGCATAAAAATCGGGAAAACCCGGTCTACCCCAGTAGAAGAGCAGAGCTCTCTACGGGGCAGGCATGCACCTTTACCCCGCACTAAAATTTTTGGTCGGGGTGGGGAGAATCGAACTCCCACTACAAGACCCCCAGCCTTGCGTACTACCACTATACTACACCCCGAAAATTTTTAGTGCGGGGCCATGCATGCGTACTACCGGTATACTACACCCCGACCAAAGTTTTTAAAAAGCCAGAGATTGCTCTTAATCTATAAAATAAAGAAGCAATCTCGTAAAATATAAAGACCTTTATATTTTACCCCCATGCGTGCATAATGCCGTTATACCACATCCCGAAAACATCTTTACCGTATCATAAAAAAAACAGCTCTTCTAGAGAGCTGTTCGTGCTTTTTATTATCTGCCCGCAGCCGCCCATGGCGAGCCTCGCTTCTGGCGGGAATGCGGTATGCAGATCATTTTTTATTTTTAAAAAAATCTATTCCTTGCGACAGCGGAAGTTCGCCTGACCAATTAATGGTGCACTGGCTATGCCTGCAATATTTTTTCCACGCATCGCCACCCGCTTCTCGCCCCCAACCGGTATGCTTGTTCCCGCCGAATGCCCCGCCGATTTCAGCGCCGCTTGTCCCGCAATTTACATTACGAATACCGCAATCGCTTCCTTCAGCGCTCAAAAAATGGAATGCGCTCAACAGATTGTTGGTAAACAAAGAAGACGATAATCCCTGATCTACCTTATTGTTTAATGCAATACCTTCTTCTAAGTCGTGGATTGGCTGAATATACAAAATCGGGCCGAAGGTTTCTTTTTCCATAATAGAAAGATGCTTTTTTGTATATATAACCGTAGGCTCAAGAAAAAATCCTTTTCTGTCTAACGGCTTGCCCTCATACACCACTTCTCCGCCCTGCTCCTTTGCTTTTTGAACACTTCTCAAAACATTCGCTCTTGCTTTCTCGCTTATCAATGGACCCATTTGGGTTTGCGGATGAAGAGGATCTCCTATAGTCAAAGATTTACACCAATCAACGACCCTATCAGTAACAATGCCGGCAATATCCTCTTCGGGATACGCCCGGCTGGTAGAGGTGCACCGTTGCTTTGCAGTACCGGTAAATCCGAAGGCTAATCCTTTTATCGCAAGATCAATATTCGCATCGGCAAGTATGATCAGAGCATTATTCCCGCCAAGCTCAAGGATACACTCTCCCCCGCGTGCCGTTACAAGAGACCCAACACGCAAGCCTACGGCAGTAGATCCGGTGAAACTTACCAAGGGAATACGCGAATCTTTCACAAGACGATCGCCAATTATCATATCCTCGCCTATAAGAAGGTTGAACACCCCCTCAATGCTATATTTTTTCATCACACGATTACAAATATGCTGAACTGCAATCGCAGATAATGGTGCTTGCAAAGACGGCTTCCATATAACAGGGTCACCGCATACGGTGGCATTCAAGGTATTCCATCCCCACACCGCTTGAGGAAAATTAAACGCAGTAATTTCTTCTGCAAGACCAAGAGGATCATATGATTCAAACGTAAAATGGCCCGGACGTTCGCTTGGTGTTACGCGCCCGCCCATCATTCGGGCATGCCCAATTGCGACGTCAGAAAAATCAATTATTTCCTGAACTTCTCCCTTGCCTTCCTCGTAAATCTTACCGACCTCCATGGTAATCAATCTTCCCAGATCATCTTTGTGCCTACGAAACTCGTTGCATAAATCACGAACGATATCTCCGCGTTTTGGCGCCGGCATTCTGCGCAATATCACGGCTGCTCTTTCCGCCGCTTCTATGACTTGTTCGTAGTCCTGACTGCCCGCCATTCTTACTTCGGCAATCACTTCTTCCGTTGCGGGATTGATTGATTGGAGTATATTTCCTTCCGGTTTTTCTATCCATTCACCGAAACACGCGCCGGAATTTACTTTCTTGATGCCCAATCTTTCCAAAAAATCATACTTCATCTGTACGCCTCCTATACTCTTTCGCACATTTTCAATGATAAAAACCGCCTTCATCCTAGCATACGAAAATAAATATTTCCATAAAAAAAACCGCAGACACAAGTGCCTGCGGGCTGATTACTTTTTCTTTGTTATTTCATGGGCTTCTTTCAATGCTTCCTGAAGCCGTAACGCAAATATCTCTATTTCTGCCTTCGTTATCGTCAACGGAGGCATAAAACGAATAGTCGGATTTATATTCGGATTACCCGCGGAAAGCGTAATAATCCCATTCCTCTGTAAGCATCCGAGCACCACGTTACGAAATTCAGGATCAGGAATATATTTGTCCTGGTGTACATTAACCTTCCGGAACTCTATGCCAAAATGAAAACCAAGACCCTTGAGAATGAGTTCGTGCAATGTGAATGCGACATTCGGCTCAGAAACATTATAAAAATATTCAATAGCACCCTCTAACGCCGCTTGGAAAAAACCGCTATTCTCTGCCGCTTTTTCAACCAACTTCTCTTTTTCAAGAATCATGATAGTAATAATAGCGCTAAATACCGCATGCGGATTCCATTGAAATGTGCTTGAATCCCAGCCGACAGCCAATGCTTCTTCCCATCCTTTTAGTTTGGGGTTCTTTGCGTTAAAAAATGCAGCGCTTATCGGGTCACCGCCACCCATAGATTTAGAAATTGTTACAATATCCGGCACAAAACCATAATTCTGGAAACTCCACCACTTGCCTGTTCTGCCGAATCCCTCTTGGATGTCGTCGCATAAGAGCAATATGTCGTATTCACTCCGCAGATACTCGAGAAATTCTATTGTATACCTATTTGCAAACTCAACACCGCCCTCGCCCTTTCCTGATTCAAACATAATAAAACCATGATCCTCTACATTAAATTCCTTGAGTTCTTCGTAACACCGATCAAGCTCTTCCTTGCTTCTAACAAACGGGAAGTGCGTATCAACGGTTCGCTGGATATCAAAACCTGCGCGCTGGATTGGTTTTCCATACGTAGCGCCCAGTGCCGCTCCCTGCCGTCCATGGAAAGCGCCCCTAAACGCAAACCCCTGTTTACGACCAGGGCGCAATTTTTGTATGAATTTTATTGCGGCATTGTTTGCGGTAACGCCCGTTACCTGTTGAATAAATCGGGTGTCTTTCCCAAAGGTGTGTTTTTTTAAGAGCTCGGCTAATGCAGGCTGTGATATTTCTATTTTTTTACCGCCCACGGTAACAAAAAAGTGGAAATGAAAATCGGACGCAATAAGATACCACGGAATGTGTTCACGTTCTACGGTTTCCCAAAACGCTTTTTGCGCTTCCACAAAAAATGGGTGATTGTGGCCTATATTCATCACGCCTGCCTGAGAACAAAAATCCAAATAGCTTTTACCGGATATATCAAATAATTCGCACCCGCGAGCTCCCTTTAAAATCAATGCATCATCATATGCAATAGTGCTTGGGGTGAAAGAATCCCAATATCTTTTTAGAAATTTCTCTGTTATTTCATCCATGATTACACCTCTTTTTTTAATGTACGAACACTCAAGTGTAGCATAAAAAATGGCAAAAAAAATCGCGTATATTATTACGCGATTTTTTAAAAAAGAAATCAAACCCCGTTAGACAATATCGCATAATACGTCATGCGTTCGTCGCCTATCACACATATATTGATTTGTTTTCTTGCTTTTTCGAAAATGTTGTTTTGCACAATGACGTATAAGAATGCATTATGCGATATTGCTATACGGGGCAAATTGGATGAGTTACGCGTTAAGAGTTAAGGGGTCACGAGTTAAGGGTTAAGGGTTCAGGGTTATGAGTTATTGGTTACGAAATTAAGTTATTTTCATATGGGTATATTATTTACAACACGCATATGTATGATTACTCCTTAATCATTCTCTTGAATTCCTCCACCAAATCTAGCGTTTTTATATATGAAGATCAGCAGGTTTCGTTACACGGCTCAATCCCCTAATAGAACCACAGACTAGTCTGTGGTTCTATTAGGGTTAGGGGTGAGTTTTTTGCGAACGAAAATAAAAAACTGTTCTGCGTTATGCAAAATGGTTTTTGTTTTTTTATGTATTGTCGTTAGAAAAAATTCTTTCCCCCACTCTCGTATTTTTCCCAAAGATTCGAGGTTCATTGGGACATCTTCGGACTCAACACCAGATTTGACCGCCACCGCCAATGCGGCAACATCTGCGACTAAAAGCGGAAAAAAAATTATACCAAAAAATACCATTACGACTGCCAGTATCGGCATTCATTACGCAGGCCCCTATCGGATGCGCAGAAAACTGCGTCTCTATATAAAAACAATAAGGCGGTACCAAAACCACAACACTTCAATACTTTAAAGTATTGAAGTGTTGTGATTCCGTATAAAAAATCCGTATAAAAAATAGTACTGCGGTCTCAAAAAAATAAAAAGCCTTACGCAATGTCAACATATTGCGTAAGGCCTATTTTAAAAGAGAAAAAGAAAAAAGTTTAAAGGTTAAGAAACTACTAGACGAACGCCATAGCGCGGACTCAAGCTATCAACACTATACCAGAACACAAACACCTCCTCGTAGTCCGAATCCCAAAGCACGCGCGGAACGCTGCCATCTACGCTGCGAGAGGCCGAACACTTAGTTGCCCCTTTGGCATCTAAGTGTTTACCTGTTTGGTCAAAATACCACTGTCCAAAAACCATTCTCTCAAGAAGCGTCATTCCGATGTCCATATTGGGATCGGCAACCGTAACTGGTTTACCAAGGAATTCTTTATCTGGTTCAATACTATCAAGCACCCATATTGCATACGACTCCCCTGCAGTTCTTGTGTTTGTTGGAACTGACGCATCTAGATCGCTCGTATACCTCCACTTACTAAAACTCCACGCATCATACATCTTATTAGGCGTCAGCCCTTTTGCAATAAAAAGAAGGACCCACAACCCTTCGGATGGTTTAAGTGGAATGGCTACTTTACTAAAATCAACATCCCAGTTAAGATGTTTTTTATAAAACTTTGAAAATTGCTGACGTTCTTCAAAATATTCGTCAGCAATCGCAAATGATACAAGTAAATGCTCTTTGTACTCTTTTTTATGAGAAAGCCAGTACGCGATTTGCTCTGGCGATACCTGCACCAAACATTGAACTGTATAGCCGGCAAGAGCGCCCATTTCTTCAATGCTTACTTCTATGGATTTTGTGCTACTTTTCATAGCATGTCCTCCTATTTTTAGATTTGTGAAAGTACAAAAACACTTATCACATAAGAAACATACTGGCATACCCAACAAAAAATGTCAAGCAAAATCTGCCTGCTGGCAAGGCAGGTCTATCAAATCATTTTCTTGAATTCCTCCACCATTGGCACGGCTTCGGATTCAACGCCGTACATATCCGCAATATGAAACGCTGTAACATCCGCAACAAGTAACGAAGAAAAAATTTTATTCCATATCGTAGCGCCCTGCGACTCTACTGTTTCTACCGCAAACCCACGTGCCTCATACAGTTTTTTACATACATCCATGCGTTTTTGTATTTTTGGGTGATCGGCAACATCTTTCAAAAAAATAAAATGAAATTTTTCACTCAAAGATTTTGTTTTTTCCGCTATATCAAACCCCGTCATCTCATTATGATTTAATTCAGGAAATATATTATAAAAAGCAGGAATTTTTCCGGTTTCGTTCAGTTTAATTTTCCAATTATACGCAATTGCTTCATTGTGACGCGACGCATAGATTACAGGAATCTTGCCCTCCAATTTTTTGGCAAGCGCTGTTCCTTTTTTCTCCGCTTCTTTTACATCAAGAGTCTCCTGAAGTTTCGCGGTTTCTACGAGCGCATCTTCCATTGAAAGCATTTTCATAAGTGCTCGGAGATGCAACCCCACCGCAAGCCGTGGCTGAATAGTGCTGTTCGGCAATTGAATATACGCGACTCCTTTTTCTTTCGCGCGCGCTAAAAGCTTTCCTCCCGACGCAATAACCGCAAGAAGCGCTCCCCTTTTTTCGGCCGTATTGAATGCATCAATTGTTTCTTCGGTATTGCCGGAATGCGAATTGCACACCACCAAACTTTCACGCAAAAAATCGCTTGAAACAAACGGAAGCCCATAATCGCTATGCACCATAATATCCATATCGCGATATGCCATTGTTAACAAATCGGATGCGAGATGAGATCCTCCCATTCCTACAGAAATAACGTGCTTATCGTACCCCAGCGCTTCCGCGTTTTCTATAACCGGTTCGTACCCGAATTGCTTCGGAAATTCTTTAATTGCCTTATTCGTTGCCATGTGATTATTGTATCACTTCAAAAAAATAAAAAAATAGTGTATTATAGATGTGGCTTACATTCAAAAAATGACACAGAGGTGGCACCATGAAAACATATGCATACAGGCCAAAACAAGTTTTTTTAGTAGATCCAGTATATTTTAGGCTGCGCAGCGAAAACGCACATGATAACATGGAGATACAACCCGACCACAAACTGCAATGCACCCAAACAGCAGTTGCATGTAATATGTATACGAACTTGCGGCTAAACGCGTTTTTAATACCCCCTCACCCGTATCTTGAAAGTCTCATATACCCCACTAATGATTTTATGGGGCATCCCGACCCACAGAGAAAAGAAATTATACTTTCCAACATGCTTCTTGATACGAGATTCCACGAACCGGAAGAAATAGCAAAATGGTTCCCGCTCCCGGGCTACACAATTCACAAGATACCCAGAATAATCCGCACATCATCCGGTGAAACAATAGAAATGACCTTTGAAGGGTTCGGAGATATGCTCCCCGGAAGAGACTGGTGGTTTGCAGGCATCGGACAGCGCACAACAAAAGAAGCAGTACAATATGTGGCACGGCATTTTGGGCTAGAAGAAGGAAAAATTGCCTATCTTCGCCTGGTAAACCCCTATTTCTATCATCTGGATACCTGCCTCCTTTCGCTCCGATACACAAATCACCTGATATATTACCCCGGAGCTTTTGACGAACACACTCTACAATTTTTACGAACACTCGTATGCGAACGATATGAGGTAAGCGAACATCTCGCAAAAGACTATCTCATCTGCAACAGCGCTCCGCTGGGTAATATAGTTGTACTGAACGCTCCGTTCGAAGGAATCTCAGAAAAATCCATGATCAGAACTGCTCAAGGCATACTTCTCTCAAAAGAAGACCGGCGCTTTCGGGAAATAGAAGAGCGTTCATCCGAGTACGCTGATTTCATCCGATATCTCTGGAGTTTGGGATATAACACAATACCCGCATACACATCCGAAGTCCGCAAAGACGGAGCAGGAATATTCTGTCTTTCAAATTTCGTGCATCTATAAAAAGAAGTAAAAAAAAACCCCATATGGGGTTTTTTACATCTTTTCTCCATTACTGCCATTTAATAGACGAGCGCAAATATTGGATGGCATCAATCAATTTATCATCATTATCAGCCCCATCAAACATTTCCCAGCAGGACGCATAGTATTCTTCCACGTTGTTTCTCAAAAAAGAATAAGTTTTTTCATAATTTCTTCTCATTTCCTGGACAGAAGCAATAATAATTTGCCGGTGTTGATTTAACTGTTCTCTTGTTAGGGGCTTGTCATCGCTACCGGTAATTTTATCCAGATAGTCGCGTAATGTAAACTTATCTCCTACACTGTTGGGCTTGTCTACCATATCAATCACCTCTTTATTATAAATTTACTCCATCTACCTCACAGCGTAGCAAGGAGAAAAATAGAAATCAACAACTTGCCCGCCCAGTAGAAACTATCGAGACCCCTTAATAATGGCATTATTAAGATTTTACTTGACAAAGCTCTTATAATTTGCTATAATCGCCAATGAAAATTAAGCAAATTCTTTTAAATCAAAAAGGAGAAATGAAAAATGGTTCATGTCCTAAGGACAATTCTAAGGCCGTTCAGACATTTAAGCGACATGATTAACAAACTTCCATTATCAGGAAAGTTTTTTGTACGCCGCATTTTATTTTGGGCTTATACATCTACGCCGGATAGAAAGATGCGCAATACACTTCTTGCCCTACTTGTTCTCGTGGCGCTTATTTTTTTCCACAGCTCACAAATGGTTATGGGCTGGGATCTCTACAGTAAGACGTCTTTGGTTTTTGCCCAAATCGTCGGAATAACTTATGGGATTCTTAACGCTCTTGTTATTTACTCGCATTGTATTTTGTCAATAAGACTAGTGGGTATGGCTCGTAGGTCTTATCAACATTGCAGTTACAGACGGCGCCAGACATCATTGCGTTCAACCACATATATGTTATTTTGTTTTGTGGTTACTCTTGGCGGACAAATTGTTTTTTTAACAACCTACTTTCGAATATAAACTATCGAACATTCATGAAAAAGTTTTTATCAAGGTCCCTTGCATAATAATGCTTGGGACTTTTTATTTTATCTTATTAATTTTAACTTATTAATACTTTGTGAAAAATACCGAGGAATAAAAAACCCATCCGGCAAGAATCAAGTCCCGATATACCGATGATTTCGTAACCACCCTAGAGCGTCCATACCACCCGCACGGGCTAGCCTACGCCTTCTTTCCCGACGGTTTGGTCGGGGCTCCGACTTCAATATTTTGAATTTATAACAGTGCGTCGGAGCTTAAGAGGGAGCAGTCCCGATCCAGCTTTCCATTGTAGATAATTACGTGAATAGCGGGATCGAGGATCCTCGATATTGCGTCCGCCCTGGAGGGCTCGTCCGCCGTCTCCGCCGGCTGGCGGAGACGGCGGATTGCGATTTGCAATCGCGCGAAGCGCGAGCAAATCGGGAAAACCTACGACCTTCTCCTTTCCGCCATAGGCGGATCAGCCTCTGGCTGAAAGGGGGGGATTTAACTTGAATTCAGTATTTCGTCCGCCCAGCAGGATTCGAACCTACGACCTTCTCCTTAAGAGGGAGCAGCTCTACCAACTGAGCTATGGGCGGACGAAATATTGGATCATCAATTATTTAACATTTCATCAAGATATTTTCTGCCGATGCCTGATTTCAAAAAATTTTCGCGTTTTCTCGCCTCTGTTTTATTATCACATCCTTCTTGATAAATTAATTCAAAGGGCCCATTTCTTTTGGTGAATTTACTCGCACCATAATTATGTTGCTTCAACCGCTCTTTAGGTAATAATTCTGTACTCCCAGTATAGCGCTTACCATTCCTTAAGCTTTTTAATACATAAACAAATGACATATGTAAAGAAAATATCTTCTCCTTTCCGCCATAGGCGGATCAGCCTCTGGCTGAAAGAGGGAGCTACTCTACCAACTGAGCTAAGGGCGGACGCAATATCGGGACTCTACTAATTCCGACGCTTAATTCGGGACTACTAGCGGAAAATATCAATTCTGACTATTTATTAGCCCTAAAAGCATTTTGGATATTTCTTCGTATTTTTCATAAAAATATCTGAATCGCTTTTCATCTATTAACCTATCATCATAAATTAATTCCAACAATGACACGCATTCGTACACGGAACCGCGAGCTATAATATAAAATCTTTTTTTATCTGGCTTAGAAAACTTCCCGCTGCCCTCGGCAATATTAATAACGCTACTGATTGACGCTCGTTTTAGCTGATCTCTAATATAAGAATCTATTCTTTTTTCATACCTCAAAAATAGAATTATCTCTCTATTCAGAACTTTTGCCTTACTATATACGGTCAATTTTTCAAAATCAAACATAAGATTGTAGTTTGTGTGAGTGTGAGTAGTTCGTAATTAGAAAAAATTTTCGCTTTCATTTAAGCGTTTTATGGTAACCCCAAATACTAATTACAAATTACTCATTACTCAAAATTTGAGCGTTAGCGAAAATTTTACGTATGCCTATCGGCAAGCACGAACGCACCAAACGAGTACGGCTTTACCGCGGCTTCAAATCCGTATCCTTTCACCATGCCCACAACAGCATCTATTAAATCACGCGTCGGGCCATTCTCGCCTACATCCAAATGAACCGTCAAATTATTGTTCCAAAAAAATTCTTCTCCAAGTTTATCCTTAAGGGCGCTTCGCAATTCCTGGGTAAATACAATTGACCGCATCGTCTCCTTAAAAATTCTGTCCTGAAGCGTCCCGCATTTTTCGGGCAAAGAACGCGACCAAAAATATCTCCCTCCATTCCCTATGCGGTGCACCCCCACCGCCGTCACAAAACATACTTCTTTTTCGGCGCGAGAGTCGCTCCCTACCACAATGTGATAGCGTACATCAGGTTTTTGGCGGATATACGAAACAAGCTCTTCTATGAGCCCATCAAAAGTAAAGCTTCCTACACTATTATGAAAATGTTGGTGAGTCATACCCCGTTAGGCTAAATCGAAAAACGTCTTTCTTACAAAACCGCAGAAGATATTTCGATGTTTACCTTTGTTTGTACTTTTAATATTCATACTTTGTATTACCCCGCAAGACGTAAAGGTTTTGCTTTCGATTTTGCCATACGGGGCATGTATTTCTATTATAAAAGACTGCTCTGGACATCAGAGTGAAGCTGATATTCCTTGTCGGTACGACGCGCGCGAAGAATTCTATCAAGCTTAAATATGCGATTCCCCTTGCGAAGGTGGCAATATCCCTCAATAGTTGCCGTATTCAATGTATATACGTCAACTAATCGGGTATTGAGCGAACCGCCTCCATGTTCAGGATTTTTTGTCACATAATCAATTTCAACGCTCCTTCTGGAATCAAACGCGTCTTTCAATACCTGGAATACATTCCCCTGGAACTCTTCACCCCATCGCACAGGAATAGACACCTCGCCCAACGCGTCACGCGGAACGAACTTTATATGTCCCTGCTTTTTCCCATATTCATATAATTCCTTTGTAACTTTTACATCTTGCACGCAATAATCTTTAACTTCCTGTATCCGTCCTTCGCGAAACCACTGGAGTGCTTGTAACCCGTCAGCGCTCTTTGAGATGCTCAATGTTGTCCGCGCCAGATTATCAAGCGACACGCGAAACCCTACTCCGCGTACTACATCATCCATCATATCAAGCATGGGAACTTCTTGCAGATTAATAGATGTGTACGGCTGAAGCACGGGAATATCAAATCCTGTGATATTAAACCCAACCAACAAATCAGTACTGCGTATCATGTCTTCAAATTTCTGTAATTCGTGCTCCTCAAATACATGATACTTGTCATCATCCGATGTGTGAGCGGCAAGAACAGAAATACCGAGTTTATCCACAAAATCGCGACCGCCGACTTCGGCAAATTCTTTTTTTGTTTCAATATCAAAAACGATAATATTTTTCATTGGAAATGATTATAGCACAAAAAAAAATAATCACAACACCCACATGTAAAGCGGTTATTCAAAAAGAAGGCCGTACGGCCTTCTCCCCGGCACGCGTCCCGGCAATGGCATTAAAATGGAGCATCAATCGCAAATATACCCGCCCCCATTATGACTAACGAAAGCGCGATAATAAGCAGGGCAAGTTCAAATTCCCATCCGTTTACAAATCCCTTTTTGCGCGCAACTAATACAATCGCAAAAAACATATTAACCGCAAGCAAGAGTGCTACGGGCTGAACAAAAAGTCCGATAATAAGAAGAGCGCCCCCGAAAAATTCAAGAATACCTATCCAAAGAGTCCACGCTGTCGCGGGGCGAAGACCCAGACTTGCAAAAAATGCCTTAGTTTCCGAGAATTTCTTAAATAATTTTGGATATCCGTGAAGAATAAAAATAACACCCAAAAAAACCCGCAGAATAAAGGGAACCGTAAACCAAAAATCAAATAATTGAGGAAATACGCTTGGCATACTATTCTATTCCTACGAAATTACGAACCTCTACGAAAGTACGAAATAGAAATTAAATTTTTTCGTACTTTCGCGCTTTTTCGTATGTTCATAGGCTTTATCTTTTTCGTATTTTCGTACAGTTTCGTATGTTCGTAGGAAATCTTGCCATACGAAGCATGTACATCTATATTATACATGTTTTTGGAGCCATGCAATAATATCATCTTCCAGTTTTTGATATACGGAAAATAGATGAATGCCGTGCCCCCCCGTCTCAAAAATTTTTATATGTTTATTCTCTGAAGCAACTGCATCAAAAATTTCTTTGCCCATAACCGTAGCCGAGATACCATTCCTTCGTATGTCATCTTTTGCCGCAATAATGTAAACATTTTGGTGCCCGGATACAGCACGCGCCGACGGAAGCGTTTGGATGCCATGATAATCAATACCCGCCGAAAGCATTACCGCTCCGTTTATTTCTTTCTCTTCCGCGAGAATCTGCAAAGCAACATTTGCCCCGATTGATGCCCCTACAACAAAAAGTGGAATATGGCTCTCATTTTTTTGAAATAAAAATCCCGCACGAGCATCTTCAATGCTTTTTTTTGTTTCATCTTCCGAAAATGACCGATATCCATCGGGACCGCCATCCGATTCACCATGTCCCCGAAAATCAATCGCAAGAACCCCAAATCCCTTGCTCTGCAGTTTTTTTGCAAAGCCATCCCATGATTCTTTCGTTTCGGGCAGCATATGCAAAAGCAAAACGGCGGGACTTCCCTTTTCCCATTTATAATGAGTGCCGATAATAGCTACACCGTCTTTCGTTTTTAATTCTATGCGTTCTTGCATCTGCATATATAATATGATACTATACCACTAACTATGTTTTAAAAGGAGAATATGAATGGCGGAAAAGGCAGAAGAAAAAGATATACGCGCATTTGATATGGCAAACGGACTTACCTACATAGGAGAATTTGAAAATCCTGGCAACGGAATTATGCCGAGCCTTAAAAATACCATAATAACAGAGACGCTTGTAACCACAAATTCAGAAAAAACCCTTGAAAACAAATATAGGGAGCTGTATGAATTATTTGGATTGGGACAAAAAAACTCGCTTGCTTCAAAAATGGTCCTGATCACATTAAGTCAAGTAGTCGCAACCCATTTTTTACCAGGTGAACTAACGAAGAAATAAAACCCGCAAGGGTTTTTTTATTATCTGCCCGCGCTATTGCGCGATTTGTAGGCAACACACCCAGCACATACCTTGTAAGACATACTGACTCATTGGTTTGATGCCTATAAAATATACACAAGATTCAGCATGAGTATAATTTCATTTCTCTAATTCCCTCCGAAGGAGGACAGGCGCGCTTGTCTGCCTTCGGCAGAAATAGGCGAATAGTTTATAAAATAGAAAATATGCCCAATGTAATTACGTTATGTGCTTAGTGGAATAACCGTAAGGACCCCAATCAACGTGGATACTGTAGTGCAAGTAGTGCGGTTATTCATTTTTTGGGACGATAATATTTTTTTCCTTTCAGCTCTTTCGGTAAATGCTCTTGGATCACTTTTGCGTCCTTTCCGCCAAAGGCGGATCCTCCTTTGGAGGGAAAATCATGGGCATATTTGTACCCTTTGCCATACCCCAATTCCTTCATCAAGTTAGTAGAAGCATTGCGCAAATGCAACGGTACAGGAAGGGCTCCTTTCTCTTTCGCATCTTTCCATGCTTCCATAAGACCCGCGTACGAAGCATTATCTTTTTTAGCAGACGCCAAATACGTAACGCCTTGCGCGAGATTGATTGCCGCTTCCGGCATCCCTACAAATGAAACTGCCTGCATAACGGCAACCGCAACAGCAATTGCGGTCGGCTGGGCATTCCCTATATCTTCTGACGCAAATATAACCATACGCCGCGCGATAAAACGGGGGTCTTCTCCTCCTTCAAGCATCCGCGTCATCCAATATAAAGCGGCATCCGGATCGGAATCGCGCATTGATTTTATAAAAGCGGAAATAAGAGCATAATGCTCTTCTCCCTTCTTATCATATCGGATTGTTTTTTTCTGAAGCGCTTCTTCAATCATTGCGCCGGAAAGGGCTACGGAATCCTTTTTTTCTTGGGACAACGCATGCTGTATCGCAAATTCAAGCGCGTTTAATGCTATACGCGCGTCTCCATCCGAAAAATGGACAAGCTTTTGCATTCCTTCTTCTGCAAGCAGAATCTTTTTTCCCCCAAAGCCGCGTTTTTTGTCAGACAATGCGTTTTTGATTATTTTTTCCACATCTTTTTGAGCGAGGGATTCAAGGACCAATACAAGCGAGCGTGACAAAAGGGGGCTTACAAGCGCAAACGAAGGATTTTCGGTTGTGGCACCGACAAGAACGACTGTTCCCTTCTCTACATAGGGCAGAAATACATCCTGTTGCGTTTTATTAAAGCGATGAATTTCATCAACAAACAATATGGTGCGTTTTTGGTGATGCTTCAAACGGTTTTCCGCTTCCTGAATTACTTTACGCAATTCGGGAATGCCGGATACCGCGGCAGAGAACGGCTGAAAAAACGATTTTGATTTTTCCGCGATAATATGCGCGAGGGTAGTTTTTCCGGATCCGGGCGGCCCCCATAAAATAACAGACTGCACAGTATCATGTTCAATTGCTTCCCGAAGGGGCTTGCCCTTCCCCACTATTTTTTCATGCCCGAAAAAACCCGAAAAATCCCGCGGACGCATGCGTTCGGCAAGGGGCATGATCTGTAACACTGTGTCATCAAACAAGTCTTTCATAATAAAAAACACACCCACTCTATCAAAGAAGCGCCGTTAAGAAGACACGGACACACATCCTGTGTCTATTGTTCTTTCAAAAGATAATGATGAAGCACTTTATACTCGGCACCCCCAAATCCCAAAATTGACTGCATAATAACTACGGAAGAAGCAGTCCCAAAAAAATGAACACCCTCATCTAATTCCTGCACAGAAAACGACGCAAACGCTTCGGGCTGGAAGCGCGCGAGCGTCACATGAAGCTCAAAGGGCCGCCGTTCCGGATGAAAATTAACATTTGCGTTTTTTAGTATTCTCTCCATTTGTTCTCCCAATTCTTGCATCACGGGAGGCATTGGCCCCTCAATCCAAATGAGCCGAGGCGCGTGTGCTGTCGGCCCAAATTGTACGCGTGTAAGCTCTATTTCAAACGAAATAGTATTGCTGATAGTCGGCAAAAGAAGTCCTTTTAAAAAATCTATGTGGTGTTCTTCTACAGACCACGGGGGAATAAGCGTGATATGAAGATCATGCGGCTCAGTCCAACGGACAGGAATATTTGTTCGCTTTTTAAATTCTTTTTCCCACCCGACTACCTTGCTTTGAAGCACGTCATCTAGCGGAAACGCAAAAAAAATTCTCTTGCTCATTATATATAGAATATCACATCCGGACCCAATTAAAAATTCCCTGCTTATTTTGAATAAGCAGGGAATATATTTATTTTTATTTTAAATAATATAGATGAATAATTGAAGTAGCTCTGCGATTGAGCAACTCCCCTATGCGTGAAAAAGTAAACCCAAATGTATCCCGCAATTCTTCCACTATGCACTTACGAACATAAAGCACCTCACTGCTTCTGTCAGCGCTCAAAAGTTTTTCTTTAGAAACGGCATATTTCTTTACAATAGAATCTAAAAGCGCATTGTCATTTGCATGAAGGATACCCGGAAAAAAATTCCGTTCCATAAGTTTCTTGCGAAGTTCCTTTGGAGGACCCCAGGAATTAAAAAAAGAGTCGATCTTTTTTGTGGGCGCACTTGCTTTCAAAAAAGCTAGCATGATTGCAACTTGTCTTGCATAATAAAAATCATTTTTAGTTGCATATTCTTCTTTGCGTCTACGCCTTGTGATATCCTTGGATGCAACACTAAACGCTTCTGCGGTTTTCTCAACAATATAATTAAGAGACGCACCACCAGGCAATGAATCATACAATTCTTTAAAAATAACGCACGTGCGATCCCATTGCATCACGCCCTCAGATGCAGAAAAATCCTGGAGACCATCTACAAAACACTTTGCCCTCTCCCAAAGTTCATGTGTGCGCAATTTTTCTTTTATTTTCTCAAGATCTTTTTGAGCTTTTGCAAGAGAACAACTCAATCTCACGCTTATTTCTTGGAAGGTATGCTCTTTTGTATTACCCAAGCCATAATATAGGGTAAGAATTTTACGCTCCCCATTAGTAAGAAGCGCGTCACGAAGAACTTTATGTACAAACGCTTGCAAGTCACTCTCACTCGCAACGTCTTCCTGCGACACCCTTTCGTCAACGACATAATCAACTAAAACGCCTTCGTCGTCTTCAGAAATAGCACGGCTTGCATCAAGAGAAATCTTTTCGCGCCAAAATTCTTCTGTGAAAAGCACCCAACGAACTATATTAAAAGGTTTGTCCATTTCCTTCGCGATTGCTTCAACTGTAACATCCCCTTCTTCACTTTTAATCTTATAAACAACTTTTCTTAACTTGCTTATAGCTGCCATCATACGAGTAGATATTTCTAAACTACCGCTTATAGCATCATACATTTCTTTTCTAACCCACCATCCAGCATACATCACAAAACGACCGTCTAGATTATAATCATAGCTTGTAACAGCTTTTGTAAGACCGATCATTCCTTCTTGTATCAAATCAGGCTCATCAAGCACTGGGTTTTCAAATAAATTATAAGAAAAAGCAAAACTACGCGCGTATTTATGAACAAGTCCTTTATACTTAAGGATAATCTTATTCCTTAAACGTATTCGTTCTTTTGGGTCTGACGCTTTTCTATATTTCTCAAAAAGCAACAAATCATCGGGGCGATAACAGAACAAATCTTTAAGTTCTTTGCATGAAAGTTTTTTAGATGTTTTAGAGGGCACTGATCTATTTCCGGTTACCCAATCAATCTCTTCTCGAACAGTAAAACTACTTTCGGCAGAAAGCGTATTAATATTATTCATAGAATCCTCCTTATCAAAAAACTAACAAATCTAAAAAAAATGTAACATATCTTTTTCTAAAAATCAAGCCCCCATCTTGACATTTTATGAAAATGCATTATTATATCCTTGGATATGTTTTTCTGAATGATCGCCCAGCTCCAGTTTTGTAACAGAAATTTGTAGAGGAAATGCACCATCTTTTGTAAACGGTTCCAATGATACAGATGTTAGTTACAAAACTGGGGCTGGGAGGAAAGTCCGAACACTCCCCCTCACATGAAAAAGCATACTTATTTTTAAAATTCAATCGATACTTCAGACAATAAGACCCATGATGGTATCAAAAAAGACTCAAAAACATATAAGCACAAGCTTATAATGCTTTTTCATGTGAGGGGAACAAGGTAGCGTCCCATATCCCGCTCATAGCGGGATCAAGGATCCCGGCATCTTATAATTCATAAATAGAGGTCGGGAGGTAACACCCGTCGTGCGCAAGCATAGTGGTGCGAGCAGAAACGTCCCGATTCGAAAGAATCGCGGAGGACCCACATCCCAAGCTAGATGGTCCACCTTCACCATAGGGACAACAAAGTGAAGATGAAACGGCTAAATCCATACCCGAGTGCAAGGCCGTACTTTCGATGCTTCGCATCGAACGCAGAACTACGCAGAATAAACGCAGAACAACGCGGAAATTTTCCGCGAGGGTCTGCGTCACGTCTGCGCAAGTCCGCGCTCGACGCGGAGCGTCGAGAGAGTGCCGCAAGATCCCGATAGCAATGTCGGGACCAGATAAATGATCATTGCCAATTTTGTTTGCTGCAAGCAAACACAAAATTGAGCTCCCGAGCAAGGTCGAGGGACTCTTCGACTACGCTCAGAGTACTCGATTTTGTAATTTCGCTTCGCTCAAACAAAATCGGTACAGAATTCGGCTTATAGGAATAATATATCCAAAACACAAAAATCCCGGCTTTCCGGGATTTTTGTTCACACATAATCAATTAGAATCGCCCTCGGACGTTATTTTTTCGGGAAACGTACGAGCTGTTTCAGAATCAATGTCTATCTCGCATACTCCGCCGACACACGCAAGCTCTTTTGCGCCAGCCGTGTTATCTTCTTTTTCGTACGCAACAATCTGAGAAAAATCAACCTGCGGCATACGCGCGGTTAATTCATTATATTTTTCTTCCGAAATTGCCTCATACGGCGCAAGCTGGTAGGCGTGATCTGACTTTGGAAGAAACGAAAGCCCTCCCAAAATACTCCACCGCTGATACAGCCAATTTGCAGTCTCAATCCATTCATCGCGCATAACCGAAACCGTAACCGAAGGGTTGTGCTCGGTGAAATTCTTTTTTACCATTTCCCAATGTTTTAATTGCTCAATTGCGTTCAAATTGACAATTGCCTGCTCCGGCGCTTTTACCGGAAACTCCAGCACAAATGTCGTCGCAGAACTTGCGTCCTGCCCCACTTCGGAATGATATGGAAATTTTTGATCTTTCAGCATATGAAACAACGGATCAGTCGCCGAAATCCGAACGCGGCGAATATAATATTTTGCGTGCCTCGTATGCATGCCGGAAGCCGCATCAACAAGCTGGGATACCGTGCCCGACGGTTTTACGCATGTAACACATGTGGATGCATTGATTCCAAACCGACGCGCATATTCTTCGTTCGTACGCACCGCGACTTCTTTCATGCGCAGAAGCGTTTCGGGATTGCGCACTGCAGACGAATCCCATTGACCGGTAATTGAGACGCCAAGCAGCCGCTCTTCCTCGCAATTTTCTTTCCACTCTTTTGAAATAAACGGAAAATTCGTGAGCGATGACTGATATGTGCCCAACATTGAAGCAAGGCGGGTTTTCCGAACAAGCATTTCTTCTGTGTCTTCTGCTCGCGCGACAACTTCTGAAAGATTGCAGAACTGCTTTGAACGAAGCACTATTTCACCGCATGGATTCGTCCCGCATGTCCCGTGATGATGTTTAAATACTTTCCATCGGCGCGCGGGAAGCTGGTTTTTGAGGCTTCCTCGGTTAAAAATACCCCGCTCGCCTGTCCCTGATTGCGCAAGCGCGAGCCATTCCTGCATAAATTCGGTTGCCGTCGGCCGTTCGTTGTATACTGCGGAATTGTTTGCCATAGAACGCTGGGGTTCGGTGAGATAAAATTGCCCGGTTTTTGCATGGCGCATTTCTTTATCATCCAAATCCGAAAGCGAAATTAAAGCGCTTCGCCGTACTCCCCCCATCACGACTACTTCCCCTGTTTTGCAAATAATATCGTGAATATCCAAATTTGAAAGACGGCGTCCTTGGCGCGAAAATATCTTTGAACGAGAAAAATCCAAAAGCGCTCGAAGCGGCTCCGGCCCCGAACTTCGCCCCCCCATAGTGGCAAGACGAGCCCCTGCGGGACGCAATGTTGAATAATCAAATGCGATGTCTTTACCCGAGTACCATGTTTTAAGTCCGAGCGTTAATGCTTCTGCCCATCCCTCTTTACTGTCGCCGACAATATGTGTCGGGAGCGTTGTTCCTATCTGACGTTTTACAATTGGAAGCTGTTGAACTGTCTGTGATTCAACGGAGTAACCGACACCCGTCCCGCACATCAATAAATACATTATTTCTGCAAAATCTTCGAGCTTTGAAGGCGCAATGAAAGAACAATTGTAGGCGGCAACATTACTTTTCCGTGCCGCATGCCCAGCACTCCACAAAAGACGCATAGAGGGCATTACCTCTTGGCGCAACACAGCTTCGCGCAATTCGTTATATTCTTCGGATGTGAGCTTATCGCCAATATTCTCACGCATAAAATTGATATAGCGATCAACCGTCTCTATCCATGTTTCCCTTCTTCCCTCATCTTCAACCCAGCGAGAATATGTTCGGTAATAAATAAATTCTGAAAGAGGATTTCTAAAATATTTTTTGCTTTCTTGGGCAAACGCCTGGACATGATCCGGAATGACTTTCTTTTTTTCTCGGATATGCGCGCGCTCGCTTCGATATAAAATATACGCTTTTGCCGTTTTTGGAAAATCAAGAAGAATAAGACTTTCTTCAACCACGTCTTGAATCGCCTCAATAGAAGGTACCCCCCCGCGAGGATATTTCTCTGTTAATCGCTTGATTACGCGATCGGCAATAAGCAATGGATCGCGCCGCGTATCACCTTCGCCGCTTGCCTGCATGGCGCGGGATACTGCGTTTACAATTCTGTTTTTATCAAAAGAAACTACTCGGCCATCGCGCTTTCGCACGGATTGGACCAAAAAAGACGATGCGTGTGACACCATAACATGTGAGATGGTTTATGAATGATAAAGAAATAAATTATTGGAAACGCAATGAAACGGTACGAGTCCGCGCGCATTAATCTTTTCGAGAACGCCTGAGAAACGCGGGAATCGTATTCCAATCTTCCTTCTCTTCTATTGTATCATTTTTTCCGTTATCCTCTGCAAGTAAGTTTTCCACTACTGCCTTTGTCGCAACCTTCTTTTGGGCGAAAGCATGAGACCCCTTCCCCTCGGCAAAAAGGCTTTTTGAAATGCTTCCTTCGGGGAAGCCCGAAGCAATCACGGTAATTTTAATCTCGTTTTTCTTCAATCGTTCATCATGGATCGCGCCAAAAATGACGCGGGCATCCTTATCAATGGCATCTGTAATAATGCGCGCGGCTTCCTGGATCTCCCACATGGTCATATCAGGCCCTCCGGCGATAGAGAAAAGAACGCCCCGAGCGCCATCAATTGACATATCCAACAATGGAGAATTAATCGCCTTATGGGCCGCTTCCTCTGCGCGCTTATCTCCCGTTGCAGTCCCGATGCCCATAAGCGCGGATCCGGCATTCTGCAAAATAGCGCGAACATCAGCAAAATCAACATTAATGATGCCGGGGAGCATAATCAAATCGGAAATTCCTTCTACCGCTTGACGCAACACCTCATCACACATCGCAAACGCCGAAAGAAATGTCGTTTCTTTTTCAATAGCAGTCAACAATCGGTCATTTGGAATAATAATCATTGCGTCTACCGAAGATCGTAATCGGTCAATGCCTGCTTCTGAAATTCGGGAACGCTCCGCGCCCTCAAAACCAAATGGCCGCGTTACAACCCCAACGGTAAGAGCGCCTTGCGCGCGAGCGGCTTCAGCAACGACGGGACTCGCGCCAGTCCCCGTGCCTCCCCCCATACCACAGGTAACAAAAACCATATCAGCGCCTTTAAGCGATTCTTGAATCTCATCACGCGTTTCTTCGGCGGCTTGCCGTCCGACTTCCGGATCCATTCCCGCCCCAAGTCCCTTTGTAAGATTTTTTCCTATATGAATTTTTTTGGATGCTTGAGAATTATGAAGATCTTGCGTATCGGTATTTACAACGACAAAATCAACACCCTTTACCTTGGAGTGTATCATGTGATCAACCGCATTTGACCCCGACCCACCGGTGCCAACTACTTTAATGCGGGCAAATGCTTCAATGTCTGGTTTTATGTTTGCCATACTACAAGAGAGAAACCAATATAACGCATCCTCATAATAAATAAAAAAAATACCCGTTTCAAGGATATTATTACAAGAACATAGAGCAATGAAAAAATCCAGCCCCCCTCACATATCTCTCGCGATGAGGGATAGATGGCATGAAAAAAAATTCATCCACGGCTATTGCTCTCAGTAAAACGAGCCTCCTAGGGCAGAAAAGCTTTAAACCAGCGCCACAAAAGCGAACCCCCTTTTTCAGAAATGCCTGCAAAAATACCGCGCTTGTTTCTTTCCTCTGATTCATACGCCAGCAAACAAAGCCCTGTCACTGCCGCAAAGCGCGGGTCAAACTCTTCTGCAAGACCCGATTCTTCTATCGTACGCGCGACTTCAACGGGTAATCGAAGCGCGCTCCGTCCCATTGTTTCAATATTGAACAAATGCGCCCCTCCGCCCGCAAGCACAACACCTCCCGGCAAAAGACCATCCCTATTAATTTTCTTTAAATGAGCGCCGACAGATTCAAATATGTCCCCCACGCGCGCGGCAATAATTTCTTCAATCTGTTTTTTATTTGAACCGCGAAACTGCCTATATTCTTGCTTTTGGCGTTCTGCCTCATCAAGCCCGATACGAAGACCGATTGCGATATCGTGGGTAATCGCTTGCGCGCCGATAGGAAATGCTTTGACCGATACCGGCAAGCCCTCTTCAAAGATCGCCGAACTTACGGTCCCCGCACCAATATCAAGCGTCATCACGCCAACTTCTTTTTTGTGGTTAGAAAGAATGGCGCGCGAAACAGCCAAAGGAGAAGCAACAACATCATCTACCGCTACTCCCACGCGCTCGGCGCACGCCGCAATGTGTTCTACGTGCTGGGACAGAGCCGTGATAAATATTGTTTCTGCTTCAAGGCGAGAGCCGGTAATGCCTACGGGGTTTCGGGTTACCAAATCTTTATCAACCCGAAATAAAAGCGGAAACCGATGAAGAATTTCCTTGTTATGATGAGGAACAATGCTTGCGTAGCTCGCGTCTAACACCCGGCTCACATCGCGCTCGCTGATATCTCCTCCATTTGCGTATGGCAACACAATAGACCCGCGCGCTATCACCGAATCCAAGCTTGTCCCCCCATACGAAAAAAAGGCAGATGAAACCTTCACTCCTGCCATTTTTGTCGCTTGAAAAAGAGATTTTTTAAGCTGTAATGCTACCGCATCAACGTCTATAATGTCTCCTCGCCTAACGCCTTCGGATCGTACATCGCCAACACCCCGAATCTGCATGCGTCCTGTTGCGTCATCCCACTCTGTAATCATCGTTTGGATGCTTGAAACTCCGATATCAATTCCTGTAGCAATGTGACGAGTCATACCCCGTTAGGCTACATCGAAAAACGTCTTCCTTGCAAAACCGCAGAATATATTTCGATGTTCACCCTTTATTGTACTTTTACTAATAATACTTTATGTTACCCCGTAAGACGTAAAGGTTTTGCTTTCGATGTTGCCATACGGGGCATACATTCAGTATACCGTGCGCCAGAAGAATTTTGCAAAGTGCGCTGTTCTTAAAACGAGCGCCTTTAACATAATAGCGCAAGTTCAAAGTTCAAAACTCCCGCCAACAGCGACTCGCTTCGCCAAAGCTTGAGCGAGGCGAGGGCTCGCCCTGGGCGGCAAAAGTCAAAACTATATACACAATTAATAATTACTACCTTTGCGTTTTACGCTTTGGTTTTAAACTTTTAATTTTGCGCTTTGAGCTGATGTTTTTGTAAAAACGATCAAAAAATTTTTCTTCCTCCCGTCTCATTCGCTTTTCTTCTTTGACGCTCTGATGGTCGTATCCCTTCAAATGCAGAAGCCCATGGATATAGAGATATAAAAGACGCGCGTGGAATGATTGCTTATACCGCTTTGCTTCTTTTTGTATCTGATCCTTGCCCAAAAGAATCTCTCCCGAATTTTTATCAAGCAGAAAAGAAAGGACGTTCAACGCATGACGCGGCCCAAAACGATATTTTTTCCCCCTGCGTAATACGCGCCGAACACGGCGCATCTCATATTCCGAAACCAACGCGATACTCACATGGAAACGCTCCCCTATGATATGTTTTTTGACGGCTCTCCACGGCAACAAACGGTGTCTTTTTGCCGCGACGTTGAGTTCAATCGCCATCGTTTTTTTCTTGGGAGGCAAGATGGCTTCGCACCATCTCCGAGACCCGATCTCCGGACGCTTTTCCTTTCAGCACCGGCATAATTGCTTTCATAACATTGCTAAAATCAGCCATGCTTTTTGCATTCGCTTCGCGTATCCCCTCTTCTATCCGGGACTGCAATTCTTCATCGGACATTTCCGGAGGAAGATAAGAGGAAAGAATAGAAAGTTCTTTTGATTCTTTTTCTGCAAGGTCTGCCCGCCCTCCCTTTTGGAAACTTTCAATGGAATCCTTGCGTTTTTTCGCCTCGCCCTGCAATACCTCTATCACTTCCTCGTCAGAAAGCCCTACGTCTTTTTTTCGCAATTCAATTTCTTTATTTGTAATCGCGGAAGAAAGCATGCGTAACGCAGAAAGACGCGCCTCGTTTTTTTCTCGCAAGGCACTTTTTACGTCATCATGAATAGATTGTTTCAAACTCATAGATATACAGGCACAATGGCGCTATATCGAGACGCTTGATACCGTTATCGTGTCCGTGTCTTCTTTTTTAACTTCCCTATCTTACGAAGATATGTGGACTCTTTGAGGCGCGCCATGCGGCGAAGCGCGGACTGTTTTCTCTTTTTGTGCGACAATGGACGCGAACGAAATTGGTTTGAACGAGTTTTACGCACGATGCCCGCCTGTTGCGCTTTTTTTGAAAAACGGCGAACAAGCGCCCCGGGTGTTTCATTTTGGCGCCTCTTTACTTCTATAATTGTCGCGTTTTTTGTGCTCATGCCAAAAATTAAGGATTACCGCTTTTCACTAATAATTACTTTATATTATAGCCGAGCGGGATGACTATAATTTTTGAGCACCCCCTCCTTTTAGACGCTATCAGCACTTCGACTGATTCGCTTGCGGAGACGCCCCCATGAACTTTTGAACTTTTTTAATTGCCGTTCCCTATCCCGCGCGTCCTTCTCGTTTTGATATGCTTCATACTATACGATGCCTCTTATATCTTTTTCTCTTGTATGCGTTTTTGCTCGCGCGCGCAAATCTTTGGTATATCCCGTATATAAATCCCCATTGGGCAGTTTTGCAAGATATACATAATACATAGCGCTCAAAAGGAGGGGGTGGAGGTTCTGCCGCCACTCAGACTTCGTCTTCGCGGGCAGACTCGCTCCATCCGCCCATAAGGTGAAGATGCATATGGTCTATCAGCTGTCCTCCCTTTCGTCCTACATTAAACAATAATTTATATCCGTCAACATGCTTGTCCCGCGCGATATCCCGCGCTTTCAAAAGCATCTTTCCGAGCAACAAAGCATCCGCATCTTCTACTGTGTCTATTGAGACAATGTGCTTTTTCGGGACAATAAGAAGATGAACGGGCGCTTTCGGATGGATATCCTTAAATACCATCACTGTGTCATCTTCGTCAACAATATCCGCTTCTTTTTCTTTATGAACAATGGAACAAAACAAACAAGTCATTGTATGCCTTCGATACAAATATACTAATTATACTAATAATGCTAATTTACACAAACTTCTTTTTAGCAACCGTGTCAATGCGCACAATTCTCATAGGTTTAAGGTAACGATTCCTAAAATTAAACAATAGCCCCAATTTTACATCTGCCGCCTGCAAGTATCGCGCTACTTCTTCTTTTTTTTCTTTAAATAGTCAAGAAGCTTTGATTGCGGAACGATTTCTTGCATGCCGGTTTCCATATCACGAACGATAACTGTGTTATCAATCGTTTCCTTTTGACCGAGGATGATGGAATACGAAACGCCTAATTTGGCAGCAAATCCGAGCTGATTTTTTATATTGTCCTTAGAAAGAGACGACGCTACCGAAAGACGATTTTTGCGGAATTGCTCAAGCAACAATAAACTTTGCTGTTTTGCTTGCGGCCCAAGCTGTATCAAAAATACTTTCGGATTTTCTTTTTTTATACCTTTCCCTTTTTGCGAAAGCAATCCTTCTACAACCCGATCAAGACCGATCGCTCCCCCTACCGCCCCTTTCCATGCTTCCTCTTCCTCTGATTGCGGTTCTTGTATGCCTAAATCATACGCGAGCGAATCATATCTGCCACCGGACGCAAGCGCTAAAGGACGCCCCTCTTCTTTATGGGCCGGCTTTTCTTCTTTCTTGGGGGGAGGCGCGTCAGCTTCTTTGCTTTCTCCTCCTTCTATATCCGCGCTTTCCGAATCCGCGCTTTCCGAAACCTCTACGGGAACTTCTTCTTTTTTTTCTTCTGCGGTTTCCGTAAAAATTTCAAAAACAGTGCGGGAATAATAATCAAGCCCGCGAACAAGTTTGTGATCCAAAAAATACGGGATACTTGCTTTATCCAAAAATTCCAGCACCTCGCGGAAATGCTCCTTGCACGCATCACATGCATATTCAATACATTGCGGGGCGTCAGTTGCAATCTCCTGGCACTTTTCTTCAACACAATCAAGAATGCGAAGCGGATTTGTTTTGAGCCGACGCCTGCACTCTGTACATAAATAATTCTGCTTTTTACGAAAATGCGCCACCAAATCTTTTCGGTAGTCCTCCCTGCATGCCTTATCGCCAAGCGTATTTACGTGTACCATCATTTTTTTAAAACCAAGTTCTTCAAAAACCAGCATGAATAATCTGATAATCAAAGCGTCGGCAACAGCGCCTTCGGCCCCCAAAATCTCCAAACCGAATTGCCCGAATTCCCGATAGCGCCCTTTTTGCGGACGCTCATGGCGAAAAAATGAACCGCTATAATACAGCATGACGGGTTGCGGCCAGGTACGCATACCATGCTGGATATACGCGCGCATGATGGGGGCCGTACCTTCAGGGCGCAGCGTTAATGAGTCTTTCCCGCGCGTGCGAAATGTATACATCTGCTTCTCTACAATATCAGTCGCCTCCCCTACGCTTGTCGTAAATAATTCGGTATGTTCAATATGCGGCATACGGATGGGACGAAAACCATAATATTCCGCGATTTCGCGCGCTTTCTCTTCAACCGCCTGCCACACCACAGCATCAAACGGCAAAACATCCCGAGTTCCTTTGGGATTTTGCAATAATTCTTTTTTGTTTTTTGATTTAGGCATGATAATAACTTAAAACTCAAAACTAAAAGCTCAAAGCCACATCTTAAAACTAAAAACTAATTTTTCTTTTTAAGGGTTAATACGCTGGAGCCCAACATGCGGGATATTTCTTCAACCTCATTAAGCAACGTTCTTATTTTTTCTTTATCTGCGTCAGTCGCATCCCTCAATAACCCCAACCAATATTTTGTTTCGTTCGCTGATTTCAATGCGATGATATAAAATTTTATAAAATCTTTTTTAGAGCTGGACGATTTAGCTTCAACAATATTAGCGCCGATTGAGGTTGCGGAACGCAGTAATTGATCGGCGATGATCCAGTAGGTACGTTTTTGGGGTAATATTTCTAAAAATTTAATTACATCTATGGAGAAATAATAACAACGATACCGTAATTCGGTTTTACGCTTTGCGTTTTGGTTTTGAGTTTTTAGATTTGAGCTTTGCGTTAACATATTATATGACAGTCTACCGAAAGACAAAATTCCTATATACCAGGAAGAACACCTATGTCTCCCAATGGCCATAACCGCAAAAGTGCCCGCCCAATAATGAGGTTTTCCGGAAGCGTGCCCCATACGCGGGAATCAGAACTAAAATCGCGATTATCACCCAATACAAAATATTCGTTTTCTTCCAGCATCCATGTCCCATCCTGCTGATTTGCGTCTACGAAATCCGTTAACGGATCGGGAAATACGTCGCTTCCATTCGTAACTGATACCTTGCCGTCTCGGATGCGAACGGTATCGCCGGGAACGCCTATAATCCGCTTAATAAAGAATGTTTTCGGATCCCGCGGATACCGAAATATGATTACTTCTCCGCGCTCTGCCTCGCGCAGAAACCGATACGTAAATTCGTCAATAATTAAATAGTCGCTATTTTCAAACGTCGGCTGCATGGATTCGCCCCGCACAATAAATGGCTGCGCTACATACATCCGAATCGGCACAACAATAACAAAAACAATAGCAACAAACTTTAAAAAGGACAAGACGGAATAGAAAAACGACCTGCGGTTTTTGCTTGAATCGTTTTCTTGATATTCGTTCGTATTCTGTGGAGTATTCATATACTATAGCTAAAAACTCAAATCTAAAAACTCAAAACCAAAACGCAAAGCGTAAAACCGAATTGAAACATCGTTGTATAAGTTTTGGGTTTTAGCACTGCGGTTTTCCCTCCGAAGGAAAATTCGCCTTCGGAGGAAACTTTTGAGTTTTGAGTTTTGAGTTTTGACTTTTGAGTTTTGAGTTTTGAGTTTTGAGTTTGTATGTAACCACCATACCACGAAAAAAGTCCCCGAGCAACAAAAAGCGGTAATGTGCAAGCACATATGGCGGTTTTCCCTACAATGGGGAAATGGCTATACATATGGCAAAAACAATTAAAGAGGAGCGACTACGATGGGTTCTGCCCATAGTCCACAAGGAGATAAAGCTGGTCGATGTTGCGAAG
>JAUYHD010000012.1 GCA_030690215.1 bacterium
TTTATCTTGAGGCTTGCACAAATCAAGAAGACGCCATACAGCGTGAGCGTTATCTCAAATCTACTGCGGGACGCAGATTTTTGAGGAATCGCCTGCGGGGGTATTGGTCTTCTTCATTTGATGTAGCCTAACGGGGTATGCCCATAGACCAAAACATATTATTTATCGCCGCGGGCATGGTTCCCTTATTTCTTGTTGTGTGGATAATTTGGATTGAAGTACGCTTAAAGCGAATTTTCCGGGGACGCCGCGCAAAAGACCTAGAATCATTGCTTGCGCATATCGCCGAAGATGTCGCCGAAATCCAAAAACAACTCCAAAAGGATAGGAGAGAGATCAAAGTAATTGAGCAAGAAATAGGAAGAAGCATGCGCCACGTAGGCATTGTGCGCTTTAATGCGTTCCACGAAGCCGGAGGCGACCAAAGTTTTGCGGTCACGTTATTGAACGACAAAAAAGACGGCGTTGTTATTTCAAGCCTACACAACAGAGAAACAAATCGGGTGTATGCAAAACCAATCAAAGAGGCATCATCCCTCCACCATCTTTCTGAAGAAGAAAAAGAAGCAATTCGTCGCGCCTTAAACGCTCCAAATCCAAAATCATAAGCTCTAATTCCTAAACAAATCTGAAGTTCGAATATCAAAAAGTTTTTTGGAATTTCGATTTTGATCATTGGTTTGGTATTTGGATTTTGGCATTTGATATTTAAATCACGACTATGGCAACCGCAACCGAACAACAAAATACAAACACGCAAACACGCCCGCCTATTGTCGTCGTCATGGGTCATATTGACCATGGAAAAACAAAATTGCTGGACACCATCAGAAAAGAAAATGTAGTTGATAAGGAATCGGGTGGTATTACCCAGCATATAGGAGCATACGAAGCAGAGGTAAGCGCATCTCCTGGGGAAATAAAAAAAATAACATTTCTAGATACGCCGGGCCACGGCGCATTTTCAAACATGCGAGCCCGGGGCGCGCATGTTGCAGACATTGCCATATTGGTTATTGCGGCTGACGACGGAATAAAACCTCAAACAATTGAAGCACTTGAAACAATACAAAAAGCACACATTCCTTTTATCGTAGCAATAAATAAAATTGATAAAACGGGAGCTGACCCGGACAAGGTTAAAAAGGAACTCGCCGAAAAAGAAGTGCTTGTAGAAGAATGGGGCGGCAAAACCCCCGCGATCGCAATTTCGGCAAAAGAAGGAACCGGTATTCATGATCTTCTTGAAATGATACTCCTTGTCGCGGAACTTGAAGATCTCAAAGCAAATCCGAATATGCCGGCAGAAGGCGTCATTATAGAATCGCACCTTGAACCGAAACGAGGCAATACGGCGACAATTCTTATCACCAATGGAACGCTCAAACAAGGAGATTTTATTGTTGCCGGCAACGCATTCTCGCCGGTGCGTATTTTTGAAAATTTCCGAAGCGTTCTCATACGCCAAGCTCTTCCATCGCAACCGGCGCGCATCATAGGATTTAACGTAATCCCTGAAGTCGGGCTTACATTTAAAACAGTGAAAACAAAAAAAGAAGCGGAGGCAGAAATATCACGCACAAAAGATCTGGCACAATCGTCATTTATACCACCGCCGGCTGCAAAAGAGAAAACAAATGAAGAAGAACAAAAACCCCACATAGTTCCGCTGGTACTCAAGGCAGATGCAACCGGATCGCTTGAGGCGATTGAGGGCGAACTAAAAAAATTAGAAAAAGAAAATCTTGTTATAAAAATAATCAAAAAAGGCGTGGGGTCAATTAATGAAGACGACGCAAAAATAGCGGGGTCAACAAAAGGAAGCGCTATTATCGGCTTCCACGTAAAAATAGAAAAAGAAGCGCTACCCCTTGCGGAACGGTTTGGAGTCGCAATAAAAACATTTGAAATTATTTACGAGCTGGTTGAATGGGCCCAATCACATATGAAAGCAACGGCACCCGAAGATACAAGAGAAATAGTAATTGGAGAAGCCCATATTATCAAAGTATTTTCAACAAAGGGATCAAAACAAATAGTGGGGGGCAAAGTACTATCCGGAATTATTAAAAATAAAAGCAAAGTTAATATACTCCGCCGCGGAACCGTTATAGCCCAGGGTCGTATAGTAGAACTCCAACACAAAAAAACGGATGTAGGAGAAGTCAGCGAAGGAAACGATTTTGGCGTGCGCATTGATAGCCCAACTGCCATCGCTGAAAAAGATACTATCCAAGCGCTTGAAGAAAAAACAGAAAAACAGCCCTTCTCATAACATCTGAATATGACGTTCAGAAAAGAAAAATTAGAATCTCTTCTTACCCGCCTTATCTCGGGGTACATACTGATTCATCTTCACTATGCAGAAGCACGCATAACCATCACTCGCCTGGATCTTTCGCCGGACTTCCGCAAAGCAATAATTTTTGTTACCATTGAGCCGGACGAAAAACCCAAAGAAGCGCTCCATGAACTTAAAAAACTTCTCTCCCCGCTCCGTAAACACATAGGAAAAATTCTTACGATACGATTTATTCCCATGTTTGAATTCCGCATTGACGAAGGGGAAAAACACCGCGCACGGATTGAGGAGCTAATCCGAAAGGCATCCGCCGAAGCAAAACCCGCCCCTAAAAATAAAAAGAAGAAGAAATAAATGAAGCCTTCATGGCTTTACTTCGCTGTAAACTGGATTTATTAAATCTATCCCACTTCGTCTCCGCGCTTGCATACGGAATGTCGTGGGGATTTAATAAAAATATTGTAGAATAAAACTATCGGCGGCCTGGTAGCCGGGTGGGTCGCTCGTAGGAGAGCGACGGCGGAGTCTGTCCCGCTCTAAAATCTGGCGCAGTGGCGAAGTAGGCAAAAGCGTTTATATAGCTTTTGCCCGGGAGTCTGCCCCGACGTACCATTTATAAATATAATATAATGAAGTCGGTCCGATGACTCTCGACGAGTCGAGAGTATCGAGACTCTGTCGGAGGGTCCTCGATAATTAAAAATTTTTAGTGACCCGATAGCCAAGTGGATGAAAATCGTTTTAATAGATTTTCATCCGAGTCCCGCTATGAGCGGGACGAGGTGGGTCGCTCGTAGGAGAGCGACGGCGGAGTCTGTCCCGCTCTAAAATCTGGCGCAGTGGCGAAGTGGAAACGCTGGAGTCTGCAAAACTCCCATGCGCGGGTTCGATTCCCGCCTGCGCCTTTGCCAGATTTTAGGGCGGGATTGCGATTTGTTTTCAATCGCTCTAACTCTTGAACAAATCGGGAACAAAACCCTTATACGCGGGTTCGATTCCCGCTCGGGCCTTTAAAAATTTTTAATTATCGGGACAAAACTCCCATGCGCGGGTTCCTCCGATTTTGTTCGCGCAAAACGCGATTACAAAATCGAGAGTCCTCGATATTCTAAAAATTATTCAATTTTTGAATATCGGGAGATTCCCCCCCAGGCCTCAAAATTTCAGCGTCGGAACAAGACCCTTATACGCGGATCCCTTCCTGCACCCTTTCTTCAAACGGTATACGCAAAATTTTTTATTGCAACGCGTATACCGTTTTGGTATGCTTGATATAATGCACGAAAGAAAATCTCGCAGAAGCTGGACAAAAGAAAAACTCCTTACATGCGTCAAACAATCAAAAAGTATGAGAAAAACCATACAATGCTTAGGTCTTATTGAAGCTGGCGGAAATTACAATCAAATCAAAAAATATATCGCGGAATATAAATTAAATACAAACCATTTTAAGGGAAGAGCTTGGAATAAAGGTTTGCACTATAGCGGTAAACCAATCATCCCATTAGAGAAAATTTTGGTGGAAAATAGTAATTTCCAAAGTTATAAATTAAAAAACCGTCTCTTTAATATAGGACTAAAAAACCCCACATGTGAGGAATGCGGCTGGGCTAAGAAATCAGATGATGGCAGAATCCCCTTGGAACTTGATCATATAAATGGTAATAGTAAAGATAATCGTTTGATTAACTTAAGAATCCTCTGCCCAAATTGTCATAGTTTAAAGCCAACACATAGAGGCAGAAACAGAAAACGACGCCTGGGTGGTGGAATTGGTATACACGCAACACTTAAAATGTTGTGAGTGAAAACTCATGTCGGTTCAACTCCGGCCCCAGGCATAATTGATAGCATAATAAAATTTTGATAAAGTAATAACACCTGCCAGACAGACAGGCCTGCTGGGCAGGTGGCGGAATTGTCCCGATTCTACTTCGGTAGAATCGAGGATCCGCGATTTCATTTTAAAAAAATGAAATCGGGAGCAGATTTATCCCGTTAAAAATGCTGGGGTGGCGGAATTGGCAGACGCTATAAGGTTTAGCTATAATACATAGAGTGAAAAGATTAAGTAAGGTAAAAATAGAGTGGTCTGCCGATTTTGCATACGCTGTGGGTCTATTAGCAACAGATGGAAATTTATCAAAAGATGGCCGCCATATGAATATGACCTCTAAAGATAAAGAATTAATTATTACATTTAAAAAGTGCTTAGGGCTTAAAAATAAAATAGGCCGAAAAACTAGAGGGAAGTCGAAAATAAAAAAATATTTTCAAGTTCAATTTGGAGACAAAAATTTCTATGATTTTTTATTAAAGATTGGTTTTACGCCAGCGAAATCAAAAACCTTGGGTAAGATTAAGTTGCCAAAAAAATATTTTGCTGATTTCTTTAGAGGGTGCATTGACGGTGACGGAAATATTGACATTCACTCCCATCCCGAAAGCAAACACCCACAGTTAAGGATAAGATTAAATACAGCAAGTATAAATTTTGCACATTGGGCCAAAGAGGAAGTTACAAGGCTATTCCGACCCAATGGCGGATGGATTGATCATCAAGACGGAATGTATATACTAAGTTACGGCAAAGCAGATACTATTAAATTATTGAATGGTATGTATTATTCAAGAAATGTGCCTTGTTTAAAACGTAAACACATTATTGCAAAAACTTTTTTGCGGATGTAGCCAAATTGGTAAAGGCGCACGGCTTAGAACCGTGTGGGGCAACCCATGGAGGTTCGAGTCCTCCCATCCGCATTTAGTCATGAATGAAAATTACCTCTTTTTAAAAATTCTTGCTAAAATAGACCCGATTGTGTTTATATAAATACGCGATAAAATTTTTAAATGCGGATATCGCCCCGACGCCTTATTAAAAATTTATAATAAAGAAGTCGGTCCGATGACTCTCGACGAGTCGAGGGTATCGAGACTCTGTCGGAGTATCCCGCTATTCTAAAGTTATATTTTTGATAAATAACGGGATTTAGTGGTAACATATTTGCAACACAAAAAGCACGATTTTACAAACAATATAACAATGCGGCCATGGTTTAGTGGTAGGACGCGTCCTTGCCAAGGACGAGGTGGGGTTTCGATTACCCCTGGCCGCACTTCGACTCAAAAATGTAAATAAAAAGGCATAGCCGTGTAAAGCTATGCCCGAAAGAAGGACTACGAAATAAGTGATTCTACCTTCTGTGCTCCGTGTTCAGGATCGCGATTTGCCCAAAATCCCTTTTTTAATTGAGCAAATGCCTCTTTCAGACTAGAACCATTATAGTTAATGAGCGCTCGACTTACTGCCCGTCCCAACTCAAACGGAGTTACTTCTTGAGGGTAGGAACCGTATTCGGTCTCTTTTGCCACCTTCCGTAAGACCCTAGCAGCATCTACACGCGAATAGAAGCCCGTATTTTCTTCTTTACTCATTGCAATACCTCCTATGTTAGTGCGATTTCTCCCATTGTACATAAAAACAAAAAAATGTCAAGTATTTTCGGTAATGTGCAAGCACATATGGCGGTTTTCCCTACAATGGGGAAATGGCTATACATATGGCAAAAACAATTAAAGAGGAGCGACTACGATGGGTTCTGCCCATAGTCCACAAGGAGATAAAGCTGGTCGATGTTGCGAAG
>JAUYHD010000014.1 GCA_030690215.1 bacterium
GCTAAGCAAAAAGAAAAAGCAGAGAAGTCCATAATAAACCATATCGACATAAACAATCCGCCTGCGTTCATGGGGTTTAGGGGGATAGATGTTTAATCCAGCAATAAACGCAGAGACATTGAAGAACGAAGCAAGGGGCCGATGGCCGGCAATCATGGCGGCGCTGGGAATTGACGTTGGCGATGGACGACATGGGCCTTGTCCTGTAAATGATTGTGGGGGGAAGGATCGGTTCCGGTTCGATGACCAGGGGGACGGGTTGTGGTTCTGTAACCAATGTATCCCGCATGCAGGTGACGGATTTCAGTTGGTTCAGAAGGTCATGGGATACGATTTCCCGGGAGCATTGAAAACTGTCTCTTCTGTCATCGGCACATGCGAGGTTGGCGCCCAGCTGAAAGAAAACAATATCACGCCGGAAAAATTAAGGAAGATATTCACGGATTCAAAGCCAATTCTTTCCTGCGGAGAATATTGTCCCGGGATATTGTATCTCAAAAACAGGGGATTGACAGACATACCGAAAGCATTAAGATACACCGAGAAAGCATGGGAAACCGAAACGAAACAGGAACAGCGGGCGATATTAGCCGTATTCAGCCTGCCGGATGGGGAAGCCGTAACGATGCACAGGATATATGTCACGGCGGATGGTAAAAAACTACCGATCAAAAGCCCCAAGAAAATGCTCCCGGCACTCAAAAAAATGACCGGCGGTGCGGTGAGGCTTTATCCCTGGGAGTCCGGCCTGCTGGGGATCGCAGAAGGGATCGAGACTGCCATTGCGGTACATAATATGGTGGAATATCCGGTATGGGCGGCCCTGTCAACGTCTCTGATGGAGGGATTCATTCCACCCAAAGGGGTTGAAAATATAGTGATTTTTAGCGATAACGATCAGAATTATGCGGGCCAGAAAGCGGCTTATACCCTGGCAAACCGGCTTAAAATAGGTCAAAACAGTCTAAAAACGGTCGAGGTGGAGATTCCGGCATTACCGGGCACTGATTTCCTTGATTTGATAAATAATCTTGACACATCACCTAAACTATGAAATGGTAATTATGGGATGAAATTAGACAACTTAAAAATTAACTCGGCCTCTTTGCGGAAAAAAGACTTGTCTTCTTTCATCCCACGCATTGGGGCCGTTTTTGTTTTTAGGGGGCAATATGAATACAACAAATGGGTATTGTGAATGTGGGTGCGGGAATACGACAAAAATGTCAAAAATAAATGATCCAAAGAGAGGGTATGTTCGGGGTGAACTTGTAAGATTTATTAGGGGGCACCATAGCAAGGGCAGGAAAGGAGAGATGTGTAATGGGTGGAAGGGTGGGGTTACAAATACAAGCGGAGGTAGAATAAAAGTATATAATCCAAACCACCCACGAGCGCCGGGTGATATTGTCCATATCCACCGAAGCCTTTTGGTAATAGAAAAGGCGATAGGACACTATCTTCCAAGAGGTTTGGATATACACCACAACGATGAAGATGTTACAAATGACAACATACAAAACCTGTTTATTTGTAACAGAAAGTTTCATATGGTTATCCATCGTATGAAGAAAGCCTATAAGGCATGTGGGGATGCAAATTGGAGAAAATGTTGGATTTGTAAGGAATATGATGCACCTGAAAATCTATATATTCGAGGTAAAAATTCTATCCATAGATCGTGTGAAAGAGAATACAGTAGGAAACTTTACATGAAAGGGAAAATTAATGAGGGCAAAAAATGAAATTAGGAATTGAGGTTAAGATTGACGTAACAAAAATTGATAAATCCCGGATGCCGTAAAATATGGTTTTTTAGAGATTCTGAGCTTAATTCTGGGCCTTATATCGCCATGTGGACGGCTCAACAGACATGGCAACCCGGCTGGTTAACATCTCAGCCTGATATGTTGGCTGATGATTGGATGGTAGCATAACGACAATCGGAGATGGTGGATTTTTATGATGAATTTAAGAGAACAGTGCTCGCACTGTGGTGCAGAAGCGGGGATGTGGTGTTCAGAGGGATGCGTTGTAAATGGTCTCAAAATCATTAAACTGAAAGAAGCACTACGGGAGCTCGGATTACATTTAGGGTACATACGGGGATATTCACCGCATTTAATTAAAAAAGGGATACACCCTCGAACTTTTCGCGAGGGCGGAGTTGAAAGATAACAAATAGTTGAGCCGCTTGTCGGCTCGAACAGAGGTGAAACATGGCAACTAAAAGCGCAGCCAGGACCTTAGAATATTTACGCAAGCAGGGA
>JAUYHD010000024.1 GCA_030690215.1 bacterium
ATCCATCCCCGGCTATACACCATTGCGTATCAAAAATCGATAAGCTGTCCGTCAGCTCTTTTGTTCGCTCACTTCTCTCCTCTTCGCTCATATTGTCCGTGAATTTAGAATATTTTCTCCACTCTCCATCAGTTACATGCAACGATTCAGTCGGCAACTTCAAACTTTTTACATAATCAAGAGCAAACTTGTACAGTTCTCCAAAATCTTTCTTTGCCAGTAATTTCTTGAAATGCTCGGTACTTGCTTCATCCTTCAAGTTTTTAACGGAGGATCCCTCAATAACTTCTAGTACCATGTTAACTTAAATTTGCTGGTTGATATCGAAATTTAATCCTAGCTTTTTCTCGTGTAAATCTCCAGCATATTTTGGATCGCCTTCTGTTTCGGGCGGCTTGCCAGATTGAGATGTTCTTAACCAAGGATTTGGCAGAGGGGATTCTTTTCCGGGTGCATTGCTTGTCCATGATACCAATTTCAATTTCTGACATATTGAGCCAGCTGGCATGCTTGGGAGTATAATGAAATTGGATTTTATCAAAAATTCTTCGAGCTTCCGTTTCGGAAAATGTTTCGTAAAAAGATTTTTTAAAATGGGTGTTGAGATTGTCGGCAACAATATGAATCCTATCCGCGCCCGCGTATCTTTTTAGATCGACCAAATCTTTGATAAACTTGGCGAAATCCGACTTCTTCCGTCGCGGGGTAACTTTGGCTTTGCGGAAACCGGCAAGTGGCTCCACGGCCAGAAAAATATTTCGAGTGCCGTTTCTCTTGTACTCGTAATCGGTCCTTCTGAATTTTCCTTGTTTCGTCTGCTTGGGCTTCCTCTTGTTTCCGATCAGTTGCTTGCTTTTTTCGTCGACGCAAATTACCGGCTCTTTGGGATTATATGGTTTTTCGTAGATTTCCAGGATATTTTCCATCCTATTTATGAAATCCGGGGTTACTTCCGGAATGCACCACATTTTTTTCCAACCACGGCTTGACGCCGCGGTTCCTAAGGTGAATCCAGATGGTTGTTTTGGAAACGTACAACTGTTTTTCTTTGGCGAGTTTTTCCCGGATCATTTCCAACGTCCAATGATCTGAGCCTTCGGGAGCTTCACTGCAGGCAGTGGCCACCAGAAAAGCTTCATTCTTGTCATCGAATTTTTCCGGTTGCCCGGGACGAGGAGCGTCGAATATCGCTCTTTCTACTCCACCTTCTTCGAAACGATAGCGGATTCTTTCAACCGTGCTTACCGCCGTATCGATTTGTTTGGATATTTCCAGGTCTGTCATGCCTTTCGCACTTCCAAGAAGAGCCTGTGCCCTCCTGATAACCCTAGCGGAGTGTTTGCCCTTTGCCGTAATATTTTTAAGATATTTTCTTTGTTGGCTTGAAAGCGTAATTGTAATTTTTGTTTGGCGTTTAACATTTTTCTTTTTTGGCATTTTTGTTCTTGAATGATTATATCAATATTATACCATTATATTTCCAAACCAGCAAATTTAAGTTAACAAGGTACTAGTACCTTGACAATTTAATTTTCAGATGTAATGCTTGCTTAATTTCTTGTCTGCGTCTTGCTTGGTGAACGTCCAGTTTATTTTCTTTTTTTGTCGGTTCCTTTTTGCTTGCCAGCATTTTATTTCTTTTCTCAGTTTTTTTTCGTTTGGCAACCTTCTGTCCAGGCATTGATGATCAAGTATGCCTATTTCTATTTCAGCCATATTGAGCCAGCTGGCATGCTTGGGCGTATAGTGGAATTCTATCCTTTTTAAAATATTGCCAGCCTCCATCTTGGAAAATGTTTCATAAAAAGATTTTTCAAAATGGGTGTTGAGATTGTCGAGTGCGATATGGATTTTGTGCGCATCGCTGTATTTTTCTGAAAGCTCTTTGATAAATTTTGCAAAGTCAGATCTTTTGCGGTGGCGGGTAACTTTCAAGTATCTTTGTCCGGCCTTTGGTTCGACTGCCAGGAAGATGTTGCTGGTTCCTTTGCGCCTATATTCATAATCTTCCTTTTTTGCGCCACCCGATTTAGGAGGTATCGGTATTCTGGTATTTTCCAAGAGCTGTTTGCTTTTTTCATCCATGCAGATAACCGGCTCCAGGGGATTATACGGCAACGCGTACAATGCCAGTAGCGCGTACATTCTTTCCCTGTATTCCGCCGTTATCTTGCCGATGCACCACATCTTTTTCAGCCAAGGCTTACATTCGTTTTTTTTAATATCAGTCTGACTGTTTCGCGGTTAATTGTCTCGCACCCGTTCACGGAATCCCTCAAATGCTTCGCCAGGAGCTCCAGTGTCCATCGCTTCCTGCCTTCGGGGGCATCGCTACAGGCTATGGCCGTCAACTCCGTTTCTACAGCCATGTTGTATTTCTCCGGCTGTCCCGAACGAGGCTTTTCGCTGATGGCAGACTCCATACCCTCTTCCAGATACCTCTTTCTTACCCGCCAGATGGTGTCATTGGTGGTTTGCAGAATATCCGTTATATCTTCATTGCTTCTGCCCTTGTCCGATAAAAGCAGGATTTCAATTCTGTCGCGAAACCGCTTGCTTAGTTTTTCTTCACGCCTTTTTGCCACGAGAAACTTTTTTGCTCTGGCAGTCAATTTAATTTCCAGCTTTGGCATCTGTTTGATGTTAATAATAACTGCCTTAATTATACATCAGAAAATTAGATTGTCAATATACTAGTGTCGTTGTTTCCTTGAAGTTGTTTCCTTGGTAAGTGCTCACTGGGGTTCTTCGGAAGAAATTTCAACATAACTACGGGAAATACTTATTTACATACGTATCCTTCAATGATCATTGCATTCATTCCTCTCCGGCGCCGATTCGAATCGATCGGGCCGAAGGTCCCCCTTCGGGGCCTGCGGTTTTGTAATTTAATGATTTTTTCGCTAAAACTCTACCCCCAGTGAGCAATTACCATTAAACTGCTTGACAAAACTCTTAAAGTGTGTTATTATTAGTTTAGATTAATACAATATAAAACAGGAGACAAAAGCACAAACACACCACCAAATAAGGACGCTACCACGCGTAAGTCAAATGACTTTAAATTTGGATATCATCTTTATTTGGTGGCCGGTTTTTTTATTGTTTTTGGGATCAAGTGCGCCACCCACTTGTATCTCGGGGCCTCGCTTGTCTAAGAAACGGCGGGGAAACTCAATGAGCGTGAGTCAAAAAACTCACGACCGTTTGCTAGCCATCGGTATTGTGGCTAGCTATATCGGGCTGCTCGAAATTCTGGGCAGCCTCATCATGATCGGCTGGCTAGTAGGAAGCGGTCATGATGTAAGTTGGCTAATCATTGCCGCGATGGCAATGATAGGCATATCCACCAGCATTGGTGGAATGCGA
>JAUYHD010000038.1 GCA_030690215.1 bacterium
GAGGATTTACGATACTATCTTAGATTATGGAATATGTACTACAATGACCTTGAACATTGCGGATTGAATGGGAAAACTCCAAATGAATTTCTCGCGAATTATCAACTAATCAATCCGCCAAATGTGCCTGCCTAAAACATACATCAAAAATAGCCCCGATGCTAGGGCTATTTTGAGTAATCAGAAACAGATTTTTAACGCTTACTCCATTGGGGCGCCTTCCTTGCCCCGCACCAGAGCAAAGCACGGTACGGGACTGCGTCAGGCTAACGGAATATAATGATCGAGGAAATCCTCAAATAGATAGTGGCACACCTATCTTTTACTCCATTGGGGCGCCTTCCTTGCTTTCTTCAAGCCGAACTTGCGGCGTTCTTTCATGCGCGGATCGCGCTTCAAAAATCCCGGGCGTTTAAGTTTTTTGCGCACTCCTTCGTCTTCTTTTACCAACGCACGCGCAATTGCATGCCGTACTGCTTCGGCCTGTCCCCGAATGCCTCCCCCTTTTACTTTTACGGTAATATAATACCCCGCGGTTATTTTTAATTTTTCCAAAGGCTCAAAAACAGTTTTGCGCAAATCATCACGGTGGAAGTAATCCTTCGCCGCTTTCTCATTAATAACTATATCCACTCCTTTTTTCTGTTTATCATCAGAAAAAATCCGCGCACGGGCAGTTGCCGTCTTGCGCCTTCCTACGGTCTCTATAAAACGGCCGAGCGCTTTTTCTTTTGTCTCCTTTTTTTCTTTTGTTGCTGTGGGCATATGCCAAATTATAAAAATTTTTGAATGATAATGAAAAAAATTTTGTCTTAATTTGAGCACCCGCCTAAATTTGCGAAGCAAACTTTGGCGGGCCAATTCGCTTTACTTTTCAATGATAAGATATTTAATAAATTGCTTGCGTAATTTATTCTTTGGCAACATCCCCCATACGGCATGACGGATAATCTCAGATGAGTCTTTCTCAAACTGCTCCTCAACAGTCCTTTTTTTGAGCCCCGAGGGATACCCCGTAAAGCGGGTGTATATTTTTTGTCTCATTTTTTCACCCGAAACTTTTATTTTTGACGCATGAATAATCTTGATTTTTGCGGGCTTTAATTCGTGCCGTTCGTATGATGGCTTATCTTTTCCCATAAGGGTGTATGCCACGCGCGACGCGAGCCGCCCAAGAATTTGGCCGGAAGCGTCTATCACTATTTCATTTTTTTCTGCTATTGTTTTGTTCGCCATATTGTTTACCTTTTACGAATCAAAAAACCGGACTCCCCATAATTCCTGGTTCATCCGCTACACAAACTCAATCACCGCCATTCGCGCATTATCTCCTTTCCGCGGATTGGTTTTCATAATACGGGTGTACCCTCCTTTGCGATCTTTATACCGAGGGCCTAAAACATCAAATAACTGTTTTATCGCCCGCCCATCAAGGGACGCCGCCGCTTGTCTTCGCGCAGCAAGAGTGTTTGAGCGCGCTTTTGTTATCATTTTTTCGGCATCGCTACGCACCACCTTCGCTTTTGTTTCTGTTGTTTGTATCTTGCCCGAAAGAATGAGCGAGCGAACTAAACTCCGCCTCAACGCACGGCGGGAATTTCGTTTTCTTCCTAAAATTTTTCCTTTCTTTCGATGCCTCATATGCCAAATTATAAAAATATGTGAATGCTAATGAATATATTTTGTCTTAATTTGAGCACCCAGCACATAACTTTGTATTGAAAAATACTCATGAATACAAAGTTATGTGCTGGGTAAAGTCACCGCACTGTTCACGAAGCAAGTTTTGATGTACAAAACGTAGCTGAGTGATTACAGTGCGCGACCCCGCCTATTCCTCGGCATATGTACACTTCGTGAACATGCGGGATCTTCGCCCATTCAACTACTCGCTCGCGCTCGCAGGAATGGGCGGGGGTTTTGCGACTCCGATGTAACGTCGGAGGCCAATTCGCTTTACTCCCTCAAGGCAAGACCCATACCGCTTAATACCTGCTTAATGTCTTCTACGGCTTTCCCGCCGATTCCTTCAAGCTTCATCAAATCTTCCGGGGTCTTTTTTACAAGCCCCCCCACAGTACGAATGCCCGCGTGAGCAAGCGCATTTAACACCCGACCCGAAAAGTTTAATTCTTCAATGCGCACCTTAAGAACATCCGAAAAGTCGCCCCCCTGATCTCCCCCGTCATCTTTGTCTATGTCTTCTTTTAATTCTATTTTCTCTTCTTTCACCGGCACCTCTTCCTCAACAAACCCGATAATGGCCTTGAGCTGTTCTATCATAATAGTAATCGCTTTTTCAAGCGCTTCTCGCGGCGTCAATGTGCCGTCTGTCTCAATAATAACGCGAAGCCGGTTAAAATCAGTGCGATCGCCTACACGCATATTTTCTACTTCGTAGCGCACGCGCCGGATAGGAGTAAACACCGCATCAAGCATCATAATGCCAATATCCATTTTTTTCTTTTGCTGTGCCGAGTCGTGAGGCCTATATCCGAGTCCTTTTTCTACGGTTACTTCCATGGAAAGCATGCTTTCTTTATCGGTAAGAGTCGCAATTATAAGATCCGGATTTGCGATTTCAACTTGCGTCGGAACTTTAAAATTTTTCGCGGTGACTTCTTTTGCTCCCTTTATGGCAAGGGTAAGCTTTTGCGGCTCATCTGAATGAATTTTAATACGAAGCTGTTTTAGGTTTAAAAGAATCGCGACAACATCCTCTTTTACGCCGTCAATAGTAGAAAACATATGTTTTACCGTTTCTATTTTTACTTCAGTAGGAGCTGCCCCCGGCAAAGACGACAAAAGAATCCGTCGCAGCGCGTTACCGAATGTGTGCCCGTATCCCGGGTAAAAACCATCTATTTCATACACCCCCGTTGTTTTTTCTTCTGAAATAACCCGAGGTTTTGATGGCAATATGATTGATTTATCCATATGCTAAATTATAAAAATATATAAATGATAATGAAATATGTTTTGTCTGAGTGTGTGCATATCGCTCTCGGCTCATCTTCACGAGCAAACTCCTTTATCGTGAATAAAATTCCATAACGCTATTAAGGTTTGCGGGGATATCAAACATGTCCGCGCGCGGCATCCCTTTCACTGTCCCTATCATTTTTTCTTTGTCCAACAGGAGCCATTCGGGCGTAGCATGCTTTTTCAAACGTATTTCCAAATCCTGAAAAATCCCTTTCCCCTTGCTCTGCGGACGTATTGTTATTACATCGCCATCTCGGACCTGAAATGAGGGGATGGTTACCCGCCTCCCATTTACATGAATATGGCCATGCGAAACAATCTGGCGTGACTGACTGCGAGACGCGCCAAATCTCAAACGATACACAACATTATCAAGCCGTTTTTCTAAAAACGCCACTAAACGATTCGCGTTCATTCCGTCTTTCACCGCCATGGCCTTTGACACATAATTGCGGAACTGCCGTTCACGAAGTCCATATGAAAACTTTACTATCTGCTTTTCTTTAAGCTGATTCCCATATTCAGATGAAGAGCGTCGCCCCCCTCCCCTTCTATTCCTGTTTGGAGTAGACCCGGGCGGGTATGGCTTTCGTTTTACGGCACAGCGTTCGCGGCCGCATACCGAAACCCCCAATCGTCTGCATTTTTTACATGTAATAGCTGTTGGCATAGATAAAAAATATTTATACGCGCCGTGGTTTTCGGGCCTTCGGCCCATTATGCGGGACTGGGGTTACGTCGCGGATTGCATCAACCCCGATACCCGAACCGATAAGTGTGCGGATTGCGGACTCTCGTCCCGCCCCCACGCCTTTTACAAAAATATCAACACGCGAAACTCCGACCATCTTTGCTTTTTCTACAACTAATTCAACTACCTTTGAAGCGGCGTATGGCGTTCCTTTGCGCGCCCCCTTAAACCCCATTGCCCCTGCTGTTGACCAAATAAGCATATCTCCTTTTTCATCAGAAAACCCGACCATTGTATTATTATAGGTCGCCTGTATGTGAACATGCCCCTTTTCAAGCTTTCGCTTTGGGATTTTACTCAATGCGCGCGACTTTAAATCTGCATTCACGCCGCTTCCTGATTTTTTTGCTATACGTTTTTTGCCCATTTTGCTTAATTTTTTAAATTATTATAATGATAAAAAATTAATTGCAAAATGGAGCATCCCTCTCTTTTTACGCCGGTTATTTTCTCATAATGCGCGTGCGCGAATAGCGCATCCCTGAATGGGCGAAGCGCATTATCATTTTGCTTTTTTTGTATTGTCTGTTTCATAAATATAAATGATTATTTTGCGTAAAAAGGGAGGGATATTCAATAGTGACCTATTTCTTATCTAATTTTCTTTTACCGGAACCCATGGTGTGGCGCACATTTCCTCTGCGGGTCCGTGAATTTGTTTTTGTACGCTGCCCGTGAACCGGCAAATTTCGGATATGCCTCATGCCTCGATACGTCTTAATGTCTTTTAATCGTTTTATATTCGTACGTATTTCGCGCCGCAAATCTCCTTCAATGCTAAACCCTCCCTCTATAACGGCACGAAGCCGGTTTAATTCATCTGGAGTCAAACCTGAAATTTTTTTATTTGCATCAAGCCCCGCTGATGTTGCGATTTTACGCGCCAAAGATCGTCCTATTCCATAAATATACGGCAATGCAAATTCTATTTTTTTCTGTTCAGGAATTTCTACTCCTGCAATACGCGGCATCGGTATTAGTTTACTAGTTCATTAGTTCACTAGTTATTTAAAACCAGAAAACTAGGCAACCAACAAACCACTAGCCTTGCCTCTGTTTATGTTTCGGATTTTTGCAAATAACGCGCACCCTTCCTTTGCGCCGTAGTATTTTACAATCGCTACAGATTTTTTTTACAGATGCGCGTACTTTCATGTTAAAAATTAAGGAATGACAATGACTATAATTTTTTACACCCCGTGAGATAAACTCGCAGAGTTTGCTATCTCATGGGGTAAAAGTTTGACGGCTTCGACGTAACATCAGAGGCCAATTCGCTTTACATTCGTTGAACGATCCTTCCTTTCGCGGCGTCATACTCGTCCATCTCCATTTTTACCTTATCGCCAACCAACACCTTGATGCGGTGCATTCGCATTTTTCCGGACAAATGAGCAAAAACAAGACCTTCGCCACCACCCATATCAACACGAAATGTGGTATTTGGCAAGGCCTCGACAACTGTTCCTATCCTTATTTCCTTATCTTTTCTATTCTCGTTTATCATTCAGCGAATAAACTATAGTGTAAATAAAATGATAAATAAAGTCAACAACCCGCGCCTAACGCGGCTTATAAGACCTCTATCTTTATTATTTTTATAGTAGCATATCTAAAAAATAGTAAAAAGCCAGAAATTTCTGCATTTCTGGTTTTTTGGCATTATGGTAGCCGTATTTATGGTTTTTCATAAAGACCAGGGTATTTGCTTTTTTGTTCTTTTACTATCCATCTATTGATGTTGCGGGGAGTCAAATAATGTACGTTCAACGATTATTTTTTCAATGCTGTTCGGAAATATGCGCCACCACGAAGGAAAGAAAGAAACAGCGGCTTCTTCAATGGAAGGATACCGTAAGAACACATTCATTTGTTTTCTATATCCCGCCTGCGCCAGCGCGGAGGCGATTTCGTTGTAATCAATATGCCATGCAATATGGGCAAGCCCCTGGATACGGAGCGTCATTGCCCCCGTTTTACTATCAACATCTTCAGCGCTGTATGATAATTCGCGCACATTAACAACATCAAACGTATTCGGGTCAACGCCGTCTTTCGCCAAATACTTTGTAATAATTTGTTTTTCTATATGTTCAAAAGAAACCGCGAGCCCGTCAAACCGGAGCGAAAGATCAAGCGAAAAAGTATCCGCTGGTTTGCCGACATCCGCAGAAAAATCTTTTGTAATAACGTTCATTTGAGAGGCGCCCGCGGGAATAAACAAATTTTCGGGAAGTTCAGAGGTTGCCCGCCGTTTTAATTCCTCGGAGAGCTGTGTATGCAAAGAAGAAGATAATTCTAAGGCATCGCTTTCAGCAACAACTCGAGCTTTTCCTTTAAATCCTCCCGTCATAGGTTCGACTGAACGCGCGTAGAATTTTTCGTAACGCGGTGAACCTTTAAACCCGGGGATAGTAAAATCCGAAAGACCTATGTTATATTCTTCTCCCGGCTCGTCAGCTTGTACCACCACCTCAATTGATGATGGCTGAACCTTTCCGTCTGTAATGACCGCACCTGGGACTGTTATTTGTTCAGGGATTCGATACGTTTTGCCGTCAGGAGTTTCAAAACGCGTACGCCGCACAAGCACTTGGGGCTCTGAACTGAATGCATTATAAATTACTATCTTCCCCGAAGACTTCTCTTCCACATCTTTTTCCCCATGCGTTTCTGCTGTGCCTTGGATTGTTTCTTCAAGCTGTATTGTTTCTACGCCTCCCCCGTTCCCTGAAAATTTAACAAGAGTGTCAATGTTAAAAAATTCCTGGTGCGGCGTTATCGCCACGGTCACTCCGGAGAGCAAATCAACGAACACCAAAAATAAAGTAAACGCAAGAACGCCGTACAAAATAAAAAATGGTCGCCTCAAATACCATCGCCTGCCGGTATGGGAAGTACCAACAATGTGAGTATATTCTTTGGGCTGTTCTTTCAGGCGAAGCGGCTCATGCCTGTGTTCTTCCTTCATCCGCGTAAAAAAGGAGTCTGCCTTTGCCGTATGCACATCCGCTCTTGGGATGGGAACAGGAATATTCCCTATGCTTTCAGACATAGGCGGCGCTTTTGGTTGTTCTTTTACAACACGCCGTATAGGAATATGCGCGCCTTGATGTTCAGAGGTGTTTTGAGGTGCCTTTTTCCCCACAATCACATCGTGCATGAGGGGCCGTTTATTATTATGAGATGGATGAGGTGTCATATGAAAAAAGAAAGGTTTTTTCTTATAGTACTAATCTAGCCGATTAAATTCAACTGGAAGGGCAAGCATGTATAAAAGCGCGGTCTCTTCTCCCCCAATAAATGAAGAAGCAGGGCCATTAAACGCAGAACGGAAAAATGCAGGAGTGAGTAATGTTACCTCAAACGGCTTATTTTGAAGAACATATTCCATGAAAGGCGGGCTCGAAAACGCTTTCGCAAATCCATCATAGCGCGCCCCCTCGCCTAAAAATGCAATGCGTCTTGGCAAAAGCGCGCGACTGGAGGCATCCGCAAGCACCCTTGCAAGCAATGTCTGCCATTCCTGTAAACCCGCCTTCACGACTGAAGCAATTTTTTGTTTTTTATCCGTAGCAACCTTGTCCTGTGTCCAGGCATCAAAAAAAGCAATTGCGTCTTTTGGCGCCACATGTAATGAACTTGCGAGCCGGCGGATAATAAAATGAAGCCCCTTGCCAAATGAAAATGTTTCTTCAATAATCCCCTTTCGGATAATAGTTACATCGGTGATTTCTCCTCCTACCTCCACCGCAAGCACCCCGGAATCAATATCAAACTCTGACGCGCCATGATTCTCTTTCCAAAATTGTTTAAGGGTCCTAAAAAAAATAAACGGACTCGTATACCACAATATATCCGCGGGAGAAAAATGAGTCTCAAGCACATGCGTCAGATGGTCAATGAATTGCTTCAAACTTAAACTCATATACATATCAAGAGAAACCTCGTGCGCTTTCTTACCCAAAAAGTCGTTTAGCTCATACCCATTCATAAGGATTTTCATGAAAGACATTTCAATGATTGCGTATTCCTCCGCCGGAAACGAAAATTGTTTGCGGGCGTCTTGGATAAAACGATCTTTCTCTTCATGTATGCTTTCTTTTAAAAATGCGGGTTCCGCCATAAACGGCTCGTCTCGCCTAATATGTACTATGCGTGTTTGAGAGAAATACCAGGGAGAACTCAAAAGGACATGCACTCCTTCAATGCGAACCCCTTTGAGCATGTCGGCAAAAGATTTTTTTACTTCTCCAAGCTCGTGCTTCACGAACTGTTCAAGCACCTTAAAATCTGGCTGCGGCATAACTGAATGCGGGCGCATTACTGTTTTTTGTATGCGGGGTTTTGCCTCTTTCCCTATGCTATACAAAATAGCATTAACACTGCCCGTGCCTATCGCGATGCCGAGATGAAATGTTTCTTTATGAGATCCTGTGAATAAAGGCATAATTGCCATTACGGTTTGATGGTTGCTCGAATGCGCCGTACGCCTGCCGCCGAAGACTCTTCTTTTGTGATCGTTATCTTGCCTATTTCCTTTGTGTGTTTTACGTGGGGCCCTCCGCAAAGTTCCCGCGAAAACACCTCCTTGTTTTTCCCTACCACACTATACACAGAAACACGTTCGGGGTATTTTTCTTTAAAAAATGCAAGCGCGCCTTTCTGAACCGCATCGGTATAGGCCATCTCTTCCATTATAACATCAAAATCGCGCGTAACCACCTCGTTTGCCATATCCTCTATCTTTTGCAGTTCTTCTTTTGTGACCTTGCGCGGAAACGTAAAATCAAAACGAGTGCGCTCGGCAGTAATGTCGGAACCGGCCTGTTTAACCTCGCCCCCCAACACCTTCCGTAGCGAGGCTTGAAGCAAGTGTGTGGCGGTATGCAGGCGCGTAACCTTTTTTACTTCTTCCTCGTTTGAGGCTTTGAGCTCGCCTGTATTTAAAATAAGCCCATGGCCTCCGAATTTTTTTTCTTGGCCGGCGCGCGAAATTTCCTGATGGCGCTTATATTCTTCTTCAAATCCCTTAATATCAACTTGCATGTTTTCTTTTTTTCCTTCATCACAAATATAATCAATGGGAATGCCCATAGTCGAGAAGAGTCCGAATGCCTGCGCACCAGATATAATAAAAATATTTGATTTTTTGTTCTTATCAATAATCTTTTTTAATTCAGAATTTGATTTTAAAATATCTAAAAATCTTCCTTTTTCTTTGTTGACAACCCGTTCAATAAAATTTTTCCTAATTAATAAATCTGGGAATAATTTTATAACCTCAGAAACAAGGGCCATTAAAATTTTTTCTACTCTTTCGTCCCATCCCGTAGACGAATCCCTTTCGTTTAAGGGGATTTTCGCCTCCTCTCCCGCAAGATTAGTTATATGAAAAATTGTTCTTCGTAAAATTCTACGCAAAATATACTCCCTATCTTTATTACCGGGTTCAACACCATCAGATATTAAATGAATGGACCCCCGAATATGATCTGCAATAACCCTTTTAATTTCTAAATTTTGCGTAGGGATTATAGCCATCACCGATGAAAATAAATCCGTATCAAAAATCGTAGGAACTTTTTGAGATACCATCGCCAACCGCTCAAGACCCATCCCCGTATCAACGCCGGGTATTTCTAATTTCCGCAAGGTTTTATCGGGATTACCCGCTTCGCCTTGCTCTGGCGAGCGAGGCGAGCAGTAAAACTCATTAAAAACAATGTTCCACACCTCTATATCTTTTCCGCCGGTACTTTTTACGTATATTTCAGTCGTTGGCCCACACGGACCCTCCGAACCTGTGGGTCCCCAAAAGTTGTCCGCTCGCCCGAATCGCTTAACATTTTTTACTCCGAGCGCTTTCCATATTTCTTCGGATTCAGTATCGGCAGGGACTTCACTGTCCCCCTCAAACACGCTTACATATTCAATTTCAAGGCCCATTTCTTTTGTAATAAAATTATATCCATATTGGATCGCTTCTTTCTTGAAATACCCGCCGAAAGAAAAATTGCCGAGCATTTCAAAAAAAGTAAGGTGAGATTCGTCCCCTACTTCATCAATGTCAGATGTACGAAACGATTTTTGGACAGACACAGTATTTTTGCTCCCAAAGTCGCGCATCGGGTCTGCCTTGCCTATAAAATACGGCTTAAACTGCTGCATGCCCGCGGTAGTTAAAAGCACAGACGGATCATCCGGAATAAGCGAAGAAGAAGGGACTACCGTATGCCCCCTGCTTGCAAAAAAATCGAGAAATTTTTTCCGAATCTCATTGGAATCCATATATAACCCATTAAACCAAAGTTACCAGCGCCCCGCAAATTATTTGACATTTATTTATAAATATAGTATAATTTACAACGATACTTTAAAAAAATAAACGGAGGTCATAATGGACTTTTCAAAAATTCATCCCGATGCAGTAAAATTCAATGAAATCGCTTGCTGTGCATTTACGAATTTGCAATCGGATGTTTCCGATATAAAAGAGGTGTACAGCAAAGAAATTGGGGAGAAAGGAGAAAAGTGGGTAAACCTTTTTCTTACGATATTTTCCAATACATCCCGCCTCCACTTTATACCGTCTAAAACGCATACGGGGTTCTATACGGACATAATCAACAAAGAGTACGAACATCTAAAAATGCTTCCCGACTCTATGCTTATATGCGGGCACAGCCCGGAACAGCATATGCATGCGCTCGATGGCATCGCAAAAAAGCTCAACAAAGGAACGCGACACTAACCCAAAAGAGGCAACGAAAATACCGTTGCCTCTTTATTTCTTTTGAGAAAAATTATTCCAACTGACAACAAGAGGACTCGCAAGAAAAATAGATGAGTAGGTCCCCGCCGCTACTCCGACGAGAAGCGCCAACGAAAAGAATGCCGTTGACGACCCACCGAACAAAAAGAGCAAAAAGAGGACAACAAAAAGCGTGAAAGATGTCGCAATAGATCGGCCCATGACTTCGCTTAAACTCTTCCCCACTACTTCCTCAAAAGGAATGGTGGAGCCGACACGGGTAATATTTTCGCGAATCCTATCAAAGACCACAATCGTGTCATGAACCGAAAAGCCGAGAATGGTCAAAAGGGCAGTCATAAAAAGTGTTCCTACTTCAATATGATAGAACTGCCCAAGAAGCGAAAAAAGGCCAATAGGAATGATCACATCATGCGCAAGCGCGATGATCGCTACCAAGCCGTATTTCCATGACGCAACAGGACGCGATACTTTCCGGAAACTCCAGGTAATAAACGCGAGTATCATAAAAAGCACAAGCCCCATTGCAACAAATGATTTTTCGCGAAGCTCCTTGCCGATAACCGGACCTATAGAATCGAAACGCAATTCTTCAAGCGCTTCTGCGGGCTCTGATTCCCCTGCAAGCGCTTGTAAAATGATCTGATGCTCTATCTCCGTGATATCTCTTGTGCGGATGAGAAGATTTTTTTCGTCTGATTGCTGAAGCACGACAGAGCCAAATCCAACTATATTCATCCGCTCCTGTAATATTGAAGCCTCGGGGCGCGTATCTATGAAGCGCACCTCTAAAAGAGAACCCCCCGTAAAATCTATGCCAAACCGAAGCCCCCACAAAGCAAAGAAAAAGATGCTGGCAAGTATCAATGCTCCGGAAACTATATAAAATATTTTTCTGTGATTGATTATAAACATAACACAATTACTTTTTTCTATTTCGTGATGCTCGCATCAATGTTCGCGACATTCGCATTATGTATTCCGCTTCCATATAAAAATAAACTCGCTTTTTTATTGCGCAAGCCAACTGCAAGCAAAAACGTGCGTGTTATCAAAAACGCCGAAAGCAAACTGGTAAACACTCCGATGCCGAGCGTTAATGCAAATCCCTTTACAATACTTGTCCCGAACCAAAATAAAATAGTTGACGTAATAAGCGTGGAAGTATTCGCATCCCTGATAGAAGGCCATGCGCGCCAAAAACCTTCTTGTATCCCAAGATCCAAATGCTTGCCGCGGCGCATTTCTTCCTTGATGCGCTCAAATATAAGAATGTTTGCATCCACTGCCATGCCAACAGAAAGAATAAATCCTGCGATTCCTGCGGTGGTAAGCGTTATACCAAAAAGCTTGAACAAAAACAAGAGAACTATCGTATAGAACGCGATAGAAAAAACACCAATAAGTCCGGGGAGCCGATACCACGCAAGAAGAAATACCATAACCGCAAAAAGCGCGTACGCCCCCGCCCGTACTCCTTTTACAAGAGCAGACGCTCCAAGCGAAGGACCTATATTTTGCTGGGTAATAAGCTCAATAGGAAGCGGAAGCGCGCCCGAATTCAAATTACGCACAAGATCACGCGCTTCTTCCGCGGTAAAATTGCCTGAGATCTGCGCCTGCCCTCCGGATATTTCATCCTGCACTACCGGCGTACTGATAGGAATACCATCCAAATAAATAGCTATGGTTTTGCCGACATTATCTCGGGTAAGTTCACGGAAAATTTCGGCGCCCTCGTCATTGAACTGCAACCCAACACTCGGTCCAAGCGAAGACCCGTCGCCGAACACTATTGACGCCTCTCTCAAGTACTGTCCATTCAGCTGTGTCGGAACATAAAAGAGATCGCTTGGGATATTCGCATCAAGCGGAATGGACTCGCCTTCTTGAATACCCAGTTCCGTAAGTATCTGTTTTACCTCTTCTTCAGGACGCTCGGTTCGGAACTCCAAAAATGGAGTTTGCCCGATTATCCCAATCGCTTGCCCGATATCAAACACCCCTGCGAGCTCTACGATAAGACGCTCTTCTTCTCCTGACTGTTGGACTTGCACCAATGGTTCAGTGACTCCAAAAAAGTTCACTCGCCGCTCAATGACATCACGAAGCCCCGCCATTGCCTCATCAACATTTCGCCCTCCAAGCGAGGATGTGTCAGCGCGGTATACCAAATGTGTCCCCCCCTGAAGATCAAGACCAAGACGAAACGGCAATGTATCTTTGAACACGCCCCCAATAAAGGGCGAGCTATCAACATACCCCAAAAACGCCCCCAATAAGATGAAGGCTATCGCTCCTATGCGTACGGCCAATTGCGATCTCATCATGTGTTATTCTTCTTCCCCAAGAACAATTTCAGAAGAAGAAGCCTTAAAATGCTTCTTCAGGATAGTATGAATGCCTTCCTTCGCTTTCTGATATTCTTCAGGCGGAATAAAGATATCCCCCATACTAATATCTTGATGATAATGTTTCAAGATGAAAGAAGAATCTTCTATGTTTAAAGCGGTTCGTATCCCGAAATGTTTACGAATGACTAAGAGCGGTGTCATAGAAAGCGCGGAAAAAAGCGAATGTGTCTTTTCGCCGTTTTTCTTCTCATATACGCCTTCTTCATAATCCAAAAACTTGCTTTGGGATATCACCAGAAATGGATGGATGTGTTTTGCCTGAAGATCCCGCTGCATATTTTTGAATAATGTATCAATGCCTGAATTTCTCCCCCACATACGCACTACGCGCTTTGCGGGCTTGCGCGAGATAAGCCGTCCTGACCATGAGAATGGATGTTCATCTGCGTATCGGTACAATAATTCAAAAAAGGTGGTATCCCGAAGCGTAACGTATTCATCTAAATCACTTGGGATGGGGTAATCTATTTCGTGAGTAGAAAATGCCTCTTTCAAATAATGCTCAAAACATCTGACTGTTTTATGAAAATACACCTGTGTGAACATGTTGTAACGCGCAAGCAAGTAGTATTCAAACGAATGCACACCCGCTTCAGAAATGCTTGTTATATAATTCCCCTTCCGCTCGGTAACGCCGAAAGAATTGATGAGCCAATATGCGTCGTAGTTGCCGTAGGGAACCCCGGTAAAATAAGAATCGCGCAAAAGATAGTCCATACGATCAATATCAATATCGCCGGAGATCCAGGAGCGGATAAGCGCATGGAGCGCTTTTGTATGTATTTTTGGAGAGAATTGCTTATGCCACGATTCCGGGATTCTGATATGCTTATGAATTAATGATGCTATAATCTCCGCTTCTGTTTCGGAAAGCACCGCTTTGTATGTTCTATTCCCAAATACAATCTCATGCGCAAGCGTACGAATAATCAAAACGCTGTAATCCTCATGGGTTGCCTGCTTGTCTCCCGGTTTTTCGGCAAACCATCCTTGAGGAATATCCAACGTGTTACGCATGGGCATATGATTTTCAGTAGCATGCGAAAAAGGCGCGTGCCCAATGTCGTGCAAAAGCCCGGATAAGCGCATAACAAGAGTCAAAAAATCCTTTTCTTTTTTGGAAAGGACACGCGCAAGTACGGAATATTCTTCGTTGTAAAAAAACTGCTCCGCAATCAAAGATGCCATATGCATGGCGCCAAGCGAATGTGAAAAACGATCGTGCACCGCTCCCGGAAAAACAAAATAGACGAGAGCTAATTGCTTGATGTGGCGCAACCGCTGGAAATACGGATGATCAATAACCGCTTTTTCCCGTTCGCCGTACTGAATAATCCGATGAATAGTATCATTAATCTTGTAACGCATGTTTTTAGCATACCACAGAAAAAGCCCCGCCTTCATTGCGGGACTTTTAGGTCATACGACCTTTATTTCGTATTGTTCTATAACAGGATTTGCAAGGAGTTTTTTGCACATTGTTTCGGCATTCTTTTTGATTTCTTTTTCGTCGGTCCCCCGCACGGTAAGTTCTATGCGTTTTCCTACGCATACGGACTCCACATCTTCAAATCCAAGCATATGAAGGCTTTGCATTATAGCTTTTCCCTGCGGATCAAGTATGCCGTTCTTTAACGCAATATCTATAACAACAGAAAATGTTTTTCTATTGTTCTTGTATTCCTTTTCTGAAAGCTTATCGTATACGACATAGGAATAACGGAAGTCATTTTCTTCGTCCGCCATTTCTTCAACACGGAATGTTTCTTTCCAGCGAGAAAAATCAACTTTTGGGAAAAACACATCTCCCTCAAAATCACGGTCAATTGCCGTAATATACAACCTCTCGGCAAACGCAAGCGCTTCTCTGTAAATCAAGGACCCGCCAATAATAAAAATATCTTCTGCGTGCGGAGATATTTTTGCGTAAAACAGTGCTTCTCCTACTGTGTGCGCTATAAGACACCCGGGTGCCGCATATACACGACTGGTAACAATAATATTTGTTCTCCCCGGAAGCGGTTTTTTTTCCATCGACTCAAATGTTTTCCGTCCCATAATAACAGGGTGCCCTTTTGTTGTTTTTGCAAAATATGCCATATCCTTGGGCAAATGCCACGGCAATTTCCCCTTGTTTCCTATAACACCGTTCTTTGCTACGGCAGCAATAATTGAGATTGCCATTTATACCCCCCCCCCTATACCGCAATAGGCGCTTGTATTATCGGGTGCGGATCATAATTTGCGAGCGTGATATCGTCATACGTAAAATCAAAAATTGACCCTACGCCCGCATTGAGCACGATGTTCGGTAATTTTTTTGGTTGCCTCTTCATCTGTAGATTGACCTGGTCAATATGGTTTCTATAGATGTGGACATCGCCGAACGTATGAACAAATTCATGTGGTGTAAGACCAGTTACATGCGCGACCATCATGGTGAGCAAGGCGTAAGAAGCGATATTAAACGGAACACCTAAAAATACGTCCGCACTCCGCTGGTACATATGACATGACAATGCGCCGCCAGCAACATAAAACTGGAAAAAGCAGTGGCATGGAGGCAATGACATTTTGTCTATATACGCAACATTCCAAGCGCTTACAATAAGACGCCTGCTATCCGGATTTTTTTTAATGTGTTCAATCAATCCCGATAGTTGATCTATCGGTTTCCCATACGGATCCGGCCATGCGCGCCATTGTTTTCCATACACAGGTCCAAGGTCTCCCCAGGTTGCCGCAAACGCAGTATCTGTTTTTATTTTTTCTGCGAACTCTTGAATAGATTCACCGCGATATGTATCGCTTTTCTTATACACGGCAAATGGCCAATCATCCCAAATATGGACATTCTGCTCCACAAGAGACCGAATATTCGTTTCGCCCCGCAACAACCACAACAATTCCTCAACAACAAGACGAAACGGCATTTTCTTTGTAGTAAGCAACGGAAATCCTTCTTGAAGATTAAAGCGAATCTGTCTCCCAAACACGCTTTTTGTTCCTACCCCCGTCCTGTCTTCTTTTTCAAATCCATTGTCACGAATGTCGCGCAACAAATCTAAATATACCTGCATGCACAAACCTCCTTTTTTTTATTGTTAAAGAATGCCTTTCTATTTTTCCATAAAAAAAACCGCACGGCAACCCTTCGACAATGCTCAGGGTAAAAGCCGTGTGGCTATTACATACTTAGTACATTATAGTTCAATATCCAGCTCCCGAAGGAAAAATGCATCAATGCATTTTTTTGTTTTTTGCCACACTTTTTCTTCAGACAATGAGGCATCAATAATCTTGTATGATGTGGGAGACCTATGCGTGTGGTGCCATTCTGCTTCCTGTATAAATCCCTGCCGGACACGCTCATGAAAATCAACTTTTTCCTTTTCAATCCTGTCCATCTTTTGCTTTCGTTTTTGCAAACGCCTCAGTCCCTCTTCTGCGGGAAGATCATAGACAAGAACCAAATCAGGCTCTACCCCGTCTTGCGATTCATGCGCCCTCTTGCGCACAACATTAATAGCAAGCCCACGCGCATATCCTTGATATGCAACCGTAGAATCCCTATACCTGCTAGAAAAAACAATAATATTCTTTTCTACATGAGGCCGGATTTTATCCCGGACATGATTAACCCTATCTTCACAAAAAATATCCAGCTCTTCTTCGGGGGTTAATTTTCTTGCCTGCTCTTCCTCAATTCTTTTGCGATGCTCCGGGTCATACGGTTCATAGGTTACAAATAAAGGAAAGCCCTTGTTTTGTATATACTGCTCGGCTTTTTCTATCTGCGTTGATTTACCAACGCCATCCCCTCCCTCAAAAACAATAAAAACGCCTTTCTTTAATTCTTTCATAATAATTCTCCTAATCATTGTATCGGTTTTTTGATTTTTCCAAAAAGAAATTCTTGAAATACGTTCTAATCTCTTCTTTTGTTTCTCCTTTATCGTATTCTTCTTCTATTGCTTTTGTCGGATCGCGATCGGCATAAATAATACCGCGCATATAACTCAGGACCATAAATTTCGTCATTTCAAACATCGGCTCCGGTAACTCCTCAAACGAAAACCATTTCCATTGCTTGCATTTTTCGGGCTCGCGCACTTGCGCATCCCCTTCTTTCCAGTCTGCAATAAGCCCTATATGCAGATAATGCTTCTCCGGAAACTCCTCGGCATACCGCGTAGTATTGGCAACGCATAAAAAAGAAATATTGGAAACTTCTATACCGGTTTCTTCTTGAAGTTCGCGAATCGCCGTTTCTTCCCATGATTCGAGAAGTTCCATAGTCCCTCCGGGAAACGACCATTTTCCCTTACCGTGAGAACCGTCGCGTACCCCCATAAGAACCTCGCCTCTTTTAAGCACCATTACTCCCACACCTACCTGCGGACCGGGCTTTTTCATATATTCCTCCGTTATTAAAGAGCGGTTTTTATCCCATCTGCTGTAGAAAAGTATACCCCGCCAGAACCCTGGATGTCTAGTAGAACAAGCCCCGACAAACGCACTAGTCATAATTTCACTTTCTCGTTTTTGTATTACAGAAAAAGTTTTATTTTTTCTGTACAGAGCTTCTCACGAAGTATATCATAAAGCATATAGTATGAATGTGCGCATCAAACGAATCGATAAAAGCATGCCTCTGCCAGAATACCAAACACAAGGAGCGGCGGCATTTGATGTATATTCACGCATTGATACCACAATAGAACCCCAATCCCTCGGATATATACCTACAAACCTTATTATTGAATCCCCCGAAGACCATGTATTAATTCTTGCCTCTCGGAGCAGTTCTCCAAAAAAGGGTCTATTAATTCCTCACGGCATGGGAGTTATTGATTCAGATTATTGCGGAGATACGGACGAAATTCTTTTTCAGGTGCTCAATTATACAAATTCTCCTGTTGTCATCAAACGCGGGGACCGCATAGGGCAAGGAATGTTTGTAAAGCTTTCGCGCGCGCGCTCATGGGACGAACAAGAATCTATGGATAAAAAAAGCCGGGGAGGATTCGGGAGCACCGGCACAACATAACAATACCGACACTCTGTGCCGGTATAATGATACTCTTGAATTATTTTTTGGATACTTTGGCAAGGGTAATCCCTTTTTGGTTCTGGTACTTTCCCTTTTTGTCTGCATACGACCGTTCGCACTCTTGATCCGCTTCAAAAAAAAGAATTTGAGCCAATCCTTCGCCTGCATAAATCTTTGCAGGAAGTGGAGTGGTATTTGAAATCTCAAGAGTTACAAACCCGGTCCACTCGGGCTCAAATGGAGTCACGTTTACAATAATTCCGCACCGAGCATACGTTGACTTCCCCAGACAAATTGCAAGCACGTTTCTCGGTATGGTAAATTTCTCAACGCTCCGCGCTAACGCAAAAGAGTTTGCGGGGATAAAACATTCCTGCTCTCTTACTTCTACAAACGATCTCTCATCAAATTTTTTCGGGTCAATCACGGTATTATATACATTTGTAAAAATCTTAAATACGTCCGCTACGCGCAAATCATATCCATACGAAGAAAGACCATAGGAGATAACTCCTTTCTGGATTTGGTCTTCCACAAACGGATGTATCATATTATGTTCTAATGCCATCTTCCGTATCCACGCGTCATTTTTAATACCTGCCATTTTTGTTCTCCTTTGTCTATTTTTAAATTACCGCCCCCGTTATTGTATATTTCTTTGTATAAAAAAACAATCCCCGCCTTCTAGGTGAGGGGATTGTTTTTGTTATTTTATTTCAACGCCCATTGAGCGTGCCGTTCCTTTCCCGATTTTACTTTCGCAAAGCGAAATTGTAAAATCGAGGATCCTCGATTCCGCCCAAGCGGAATCGGGACGATAAATTTTTTACTTGATTTCTATCCCCATGCTCCTTGCGGTGCCTTCGATAATTCGCATCGCTCGCTCAACATCATACGCGTTTAAATCTTCCATTTTGGTTTCTGCTATCTCGCGTACTTGCGCTTTTGTAATTTTCCCTACTTTAGAGGTAAGCGGATTTGCCGCTCCTTTCTCAACACCAGCCGCTTTCCTTATAAGAAACGCAGCTGGTGATGTCTTGAGCTTAAAATCAAACGTGCGATCTTCGTAAATCGTAAGCTCTGCAGGAACAATATCTCCTACCCTATCTTTTGTCGCATCGTTGAACTTAGAACAAAACTCCCCGATGTTTATACCATGAGGCCCGAGCGCGGTTCCCACCGGAGGAGCAGGCGTTGCCTTTCCCGCAGGAAGCTGTAATGTAACGATTGTTTTTATTTTCTTTTTTGCCATCTTGTTAGTTTACTAGTTCTCTAGTTTACTAGTCTTAACCTACTACTTGTTAATTATTATTGAGAAAACGAATATACCCATACATCGCTTTCTTAAGTTCTATATATCGCATTGCGATATCTTTTGCAAGAGCACCGGAAAGAAATTGTTTTTCACCACAGCGAAGAATGTTGCTTTCTGTTTCTTCCGCTTCACTCATGGCAATATCCCTTAAAATATGACACTTATCTTTTATTGAATGCCTATTATATGACTCCGCGATATTATTTGAAACAGAACTTGATGATCGTCGCAATTGATCAACCGAGCGATATAATTCATCTTTTGGGAATGTTCCTGTAATTCTATGAATTTCAATTTCAAGCGTTTTTGCCATTTGGTATATTTTTAGATTTTCTAATCCGGTTGCCATCTTGTTAGTTTTCTAGTTATCTGGTTTGCTAGTCAACTAGAAAACCAGTAAACTAGCAAACTGTTCAGAGTTTTCTCATCTGAAGAATGTCAATCTCAACGGGTGTCTCTCGGCCAAACATGCCGACAAGCACCTTTACCTTGCCCCGCTCTTCGTCAATATCTGAAATCTTCCCTTCAAATTCTTTAAATGGCCCGTCAGTGATACGAACTGGATCTCCGATAGAAACATCTATCTTAAATTTCGGTTCTTCCACACCCATGCGGCTGAAAAGCCCATCTACTTCGTTTTTTGAAAGAGATGTCGGCGTCGTACCCGATCCCACAAACCCCGTGACACGCGGAGTATTGCGTACCACGTACCACGAATCATCCGTTACCACCATCTCCACAAGAACATACCCGGGATAAATTTTTTCTTCAACAATATGGCGTTTCCCTCCCTTAATTTTGATTTTCTTTTCTGTCGGCACAAGAACATTAAAAATCTTATCTTCCATCCCCAATGACTCAATACGCTGTTTTAGGTTGCGAACAACCGCCGCCTCATACCCCGAATACGTATGAATCGCGTACCAATTTCTTCCCTGTTGTAATTTTTGTTTCCCCATATTTACAAAAGAATCTCAAGAATAGAAGTAAACGCAAAATCTAAAACACCAAGAAAAAGAGCGACAGCAATTGAAATCGCGATTACTAAAATCGTGTAGCGCGTGGTTTCTGCGCGCGTAGGCCAGGTTACTTGTTTCATCTCAAGACGAGATCCCTTCACGTAATCAATAAGTTTTTGAAATATAATCATAATGCGTCTATTTTAAAAAGCCCTCGCGGGCTTTTATCATTAATGCTTACAGTATAAAAAAAACACGGAAGAATGTCAAGCGCGATTGTCTCCCCACAGACAAGCTGTGGGGCTTGTTTGTTTTTATTTATTCGCTTTGCTCACGGGCGCACTCGTTCAACTTTTTACCATCTCACATATATTTACCTCAAAGAATATATTTACTATCCACTGTCGTCCGCTCTGATTCCCCAGAGCCAAGCTCTGGGGCTTGTCGCGGGGTTGTCAAATAGAAATATCCCTATGGGGAAATGAATAACCGCACCACAAACAGTGCGGCGTTCGCCCTGATTGCGGTCTTGCGGTTATTCCACCCCCTCCTTTTATATATGGAGATGATATACCACATTACTCCTGCATACACCAAAATATTTTTTTAGAAATGTTGCCTTACAAAAGGAGGGGGGTTTATTATCTGCATACCGCATTCCACCCCGAACGCACAATCTTCTTATACGGTAATTTTTAACGAGGTTCGTCTCCGCCAGAGACGAGGTTCACCATGGGTGGTTGCGGGCAGATAATAACATTTTTGATGTGTTAGATGTCTAAATTCTGCACTTCCTTGGCATGGCCCTGGATAAAACTCTTTCGAGGAGCAACTTCAGAACCCATAAGCACATCAAAAATTCTATCCGCTTCTTCCGCGTCTTTAATGTGCACTTTATTTAAGGTGCGCTTTTCGGGATCCATGGTAGTTTCCCATAATTGGCCCGCGTTCATTTCCCCCAATCCTTTATATCGCTGGATGACAACACCCTTTATTTTCCCCTCGACTTCGCTCGGGGCAGATTCTTCATCTTTACCCAAAGCAATCCCTTCCGCTACGTCTTCTCCAGTAGAAACCTCCGCGTCTGATTCTTTTTTCGCAGACGTTTTTTGTTTTTTAGACTGAGACGGCTTTGTCTTTATGTCCTTTTCCAATTCTTTCAATATCTTTTCTTTTTCTGCGTCACTATAGGCATACCGCACTTCTTTCCCCTTTTGGATTCTATATAAGGGGGGGTTTGCAATATAGATATACCCATGTTCAATCGCTGTTTTGTAATAACGGTAAAAAAGCGTTAACAAAAGCGTCCTGATGTGGGCGCCATCGGTATCAGCATCAGTCATAATAACAATTTTATGATACCGAAGCCTGCTCTCGTCATACTCCGCGCCAATTGCGGCTCCCAATGCAATAATCAATGACTTAATCTCTTTTGATGCAAGCATTTTGTCAATGCGCGCGCGCTCAACATTCAAAATCTTCCCTCGGAGCGGAAGTATCGCTTGGAACCGCCTGCTTCTGCCCATTTTTGCGGTACCTCCGGCAGAATCACCCTCAACAATGAATAATTCTGATTCTTTGGGGTCTCGTGACTGGCAATCGGCAAGCTTTCCGGGAAGCGTTAATCCTTCAAGCGCCCCCTTCCGAATAATCGTATCTTTCGCGGCTTTCGCGGCTTTCCGGGCCTTAAGCGCCAAAATAACTTTTTCGGCGATTGCGCGCGCATCCGCAGGATTTTCTTCAAGAAATGCGCGAAACGCATCGCCGAAAACGGTTTCAACCGCATTTCTCGCATCGGGTGTACCGAGCTTTACTTTCGTTTGCCCTTCAAATTGAGGTTCGCGGAGCTTAACCGAAACAACAACAGTCAGACCCTCTCGCACGTCATCTCCCGTTAAATTGTCCTCATCTGTTTTCAAAAAATTATTTTTACGCGCATAATCGTTCAGGATGCGCGTAAGCGCCGTCCGAAAACCCGTTGAATGAGTCCCCCCCTCAGGCGTATGAATGTTGTTCGCGAACATCAACTCACGCGATGATAAATCATCAACATACTGCAAACTAACTTCTACAAAAATGTTATCCGCCTCTTTTGCCGTGTAAAAAATAGTATCATGTTTGGGTGTTGCGTACCGATTAAGGTGTTTGACGTACGAACGAATGCCGCCTTCAAAATAAAATACCTGCGATCCATGCCTCATCTCGTCTTTTTCGCGTTGGTCGTTCACGGAAATACGAACGCCCTTTGTAAGATACGCCTGCTGGCGTATACGTTCCAAAATTCGCTCCCAGTCAAATGCGGGAATGGCCCCATCCCCTGCAGCAAAAATATTGGGGTCAGGGCGGAATCCTACCGATGTACCGGACCCCGAACATGTTCCTATTTTTTTAACCGCATATTTTGCTTTCCCGCGAACATATTCTTGCTTCCATTGGTGCCCATCCCGGCACACAACGACTTCGGTCCATTCAGAAAGCGCATTTACGACAGAGACCCCCACGCCATGCAACCCTCCGGCAACCTTATACGAATCGCCTCCAAATTTTCCTCCCGCATGGAGCGTTGTAAGCACCGTTTCAAGTGCGGATTTTTTCGTGTGAGCATGTTTTTCTACCGGAATACCTCGCCCGTCATCCACTACCCGTACAGTGCCATCCGGCAATAATGCAAGCGAAATATTCTTGGCATACCCCGCCATCGCCTCATCAATAGAATTATCTACCACCTCCCAAATCAAATGATGCAGCCCGTCTACGCCGGTAGAACCAATATACATTGCCGGACGTTTTCGCACCGGGTCCAATCCCTCCAATACATAAATATCTTTGGCGGTATATCCGCCACTTTTTGATTTTGCTTCCGCGGCTTTTGCTTGTACCTGTTTTTTTGGTTTTTTCACCATATATATTATCTCATGCGAATTATACGAAATACATGCGAATCTAGCGAAATAATCTTTCTTTTTTGCATCATTCGCATATCTTTTGCGACATTCGCATTATTTATCGTAATTCCGCATTATATTGTTTTTTGGTTTCTTGGTATAACGCATCCTGCAAGACATCTACTTCCTCTGAAAGAAGTGTTCTTTCCTGTGAACGATACGTGATGCGGTATGTATAGCTTATTTTATCTTTCCCAAATTTTTCGGAGTTCTCATACTTATCGAGCAGTGTAACTTCTTCAACCAAATCCCCGCCGATATCCCGAATCAAATCAAAATAATTATTAGGCATAAAATCATTGTTCACCACAAATGATATGTCTCGGGTAATCTCGGGATATTTGCTTACCGGAACATACGTCTGGCCCAATACAAGCTGTTTTTTTATCCGAGGGTCAGAAGACCATAACAGACGGATGTCCGGGAGCTCCATGCTCAAGATCGCAAGCCGTTCAAGACCAAATCCGAACGCCCAACCGGTATACTCGTCGGCATTCATACCTAGATTTTTTAGCACTACCGCCCTGACAACACCCGCGCCCAATACTTCAACCCACCGATCTCCTTTTTTAATTTCCATTTCAATACTCGGGTCAGTATACGGAAACGAATCCTTGTTAAAACGATATTCGATATCCTTGCCAAAAATCGCCTGCGCGATTTCAATCAGCACTTCTTTTAAATCATCTACCGCAATAACTCCTTCGCTTTTCGGCGCAAGATACCATCCATCCATCTGATGGAACACGTTCATGTGATTTCGGTCTATCTCGTCTTTTCTATACACTTTGCCGTAACAGAGGGACCCTACCGGTTTTTTTGCCTGGATTAGCTTCTTTACCCCCGGGTCATTCAAATAATAATACCACATGATTGTCGTGTGAGTCCGCAGAATATTTTTATCATCAATGTAGTATGTGTCAGAATGACTTCGCGCGGGATGATCTGCAGAAAAGTTAAACAGGTCAAACCCGATATGAGCGTCCACTATCTCCGGGACCTTGATGATATCAAAACCGGAAAAGCGCGAAATTGCAACAATACGCTCCACAAGAGCATGAATGGGGCTTTCTGCCGTTCGCGAAAGATCGGGCATTGATAAATACCGCTTGAGCCGTTCGCTTCCTGTGTCTTGCTTGGAAAAAAGCCCGCGGCGTCGGGCCTTTTCATCTTCAGATTGAACGACAATTTGACTCCTTGCAGGAGCTTTTTTAAGCTCTTCTAGCTTTTTCACAGTACACTTATTATAGAATAAAATTACCCCTTTTGGAAGTGGAGCGCTCCCCGAGATTACGTTCGGAGCATCAACTCTTTCGGGCTTTCGTTGCGCAAAACCCCGCACCGAAAGCTCGTTTTATACCATTCATCCCTCGAGCCTACGCTCGGTGCTTTCTGGTGCGGGGTGAAAACGGATGAAAAAAGACATCAAAAAAAGGGCTTGGTTGAGCCCTTTTAACCTATTTCACACTTTTCTTAATTGCCGTTGTATACTACGCGAGAACCTATTGATTCATCCCCGCAAAGTACGCGAGCAAGGTTTCCTTTTTTAAAAATATTAAAAACAATTATAGGCAACCGCTCTTTCATTGCACTGATCAATAACGTAGTTGCTGTTTCGTCCATTACTTCTAATTTCCTATCCAGCATTTCCTGCGGTGTCAAACATCGCAATAATTGTGCGCTCGGATCAGAGGGGTCTCTATCATATACCCCGTCTACTTTCGTCCCTTTTAAAATGACATCCGAACGAAGCTCAAGCGCACGAAGAACTACCGCAGTATCGGTAGAAAAATAAGGATTACCGGTACCGCATGCGATAATAACGTGCTGGTTTTTATCACGCAAATTATGTAATACTTTTTCTGTCACATATAGTTCGCCTGCTTGCGGTATATGCAATGCTGTCGCCACGCGTATAGGAATATTATGCTTTTTAAAAATACTTTTAAGCCCCACCGCATTTCCTGCAGTAAATAACATCCCCATTAAGTCCGCATCAGGGCGATCTATTCCCATTCTTTCAAGATCATCTCCCCGTGCGATATTCCCGCCGCCAACTATGATTGCCATCCGTACGCCAAGATCATGCGCTTCGCGAATTTCTTCCGCAATAAAATGCAGCGCGTCTTCGCTATACCCCTTCTCACCTTGACCGCCCAGCGCCTCTCCGCTTAATTTAAACGCAACTTCTCTATATACCGGTTTGTCCTTTTTCAAAAAACATCCCTCCCGCAAAAAGTCTCCACTCAAAATACAAAAAAATGCTTGCTTTGTCAAGAAATAGTGGTAATGTGCAAGCACATATGGCGGTTTTCCCTACAATGGGGAAATGGCTATACATATGGCAAAAACAATTAAAGAGGAGCGACTACGATGGGTTCTGCCCATAGTCCACAAGGAGATAAAGCTGGTCGATGTTGCG
>JAUYHD010000008.1 GCA_030690215.1 bacterium
CGAATATGCGTGGGCGGGAAAGTGGTATAATCAAACAATAGTAAGAATATCCGCGGAACTTCTTACAACAACGAATATACGGCTAATCCGCCCAAATCTCCTCCGCTACGCTACGGAGACTTCGCATATTCGTGCACGTTATATGAAATACATGATTTCCTTTTGGGGCTATCGCCCCAGCTTTTAAAAAGAATTTAATTTTGTTTTTTCAATTGCATGATTTATCTATATCATAAAGTTCCAGAAGAAATGCAGGGAAGTATTCTCTATCCGCTCAATACACTGAAAGAGAGTCTCCCCGTTGTTTACGAACAGCAAGTGAGCAAATATGTCGGGCGTGAGCAGATAACCCAACAGCGAATCCCGATACTCGATTGTCTATGGAATGATGTTTTGCATTTTTCGGCAGTTAATCCAAAAGAGATAAAACAAGCTCTTATTGAAGCTGGAAGAAGCCCAGATTTTACAATGAATTATTATAAAGTTAATCCAAAATTGATTGAGCCGAAAAATGCAATCGTTTATTTATATGCTCACGCCGACAACAAAGATAAAATGAATGAGGAAAATTTTGCTGCGTATAATCCTGATGAAGTTGTAAAATTTTCCTCTATGCCACGAGCGACAAAAGATTACTACAAGGAAATGATTGGCAAGGGTGAGCGATCTTTGTTATATCACCGAATTCCACATATACTTTATAGAGGCACACTCGATATAACTGATTTGCCAATCATTTCTGTATAGCAAAAAACAAAATCAAATTCTTTTTAAGAGCAATTTCTTTCAGAAATTAAAGGAAAACATGTACATCATATAACACTGCGTATGCGGTTACGGCTTGCTCCGTACCTCCGCAAGCCTCCACCCATATTTGCCAGTGGTAAGCACTTCGTGCAATTATACCACTGGCAAACATCGCATACGCCGAAACGTTGTAAAAAATTCCGCTTCGCTCCATTTTTTACAATGTGCACGAATATGCGTGGGCGGGAAAGTGGTATAATCAAACAATAGGAAGAATATCCGCGGAACTTCTTACAACAACGACTCTACGGCTAATCCGCCCAAATCTCCTCCGCTACGCTACGGAGACTTCGCATATTCGTGCACGTTAAATGAAATATGCTTTTCCTTTTTCGTCCATTCGGACTACACTTTTCTATAATGAACAAATTTGATTTCTTTTTTATAGAGGGGGGTAATAAGGTGTTTTCTCCGCTTCGCTCCGAAAACGTTTTATATAAT
>JAUYHD010000020.1 GCA_030690215.1 bacterium
GCATATTTGATGTTGCCATACGGGGCATATGCAACAATGCTTTGAATTGATTTTTTTAATGTACCATTGCTGCGCCTCAAAATCAATACAATTATTCATTTTTTTTATTTTTTTCCGAGATTGCTCTGATCGCATTTTTAACTTTTTCGCTTGGCATGGTGTGGGTTTTAATCAGCGCATTTTAAAATATAAAGGCTATACAACATAATATTTCTCTCCTTCGCGATCTCCAGCGGACTTTGTCCGCCATAGCTCGCTTCGGCGAGCGAAGGCGGAAGCGGGAGGCCCGGCATTCTGCCGGCAAGCACGGCATAAAATTCGAACTTGCGGCTTTTTTCCCGATTTGCCCGAAATTTTAAATAAAATGAAAAATTTTGGAGACAAATCGCAATCCCGCATAAAACGGAGGGGGCGAGATTCGAACTCGCGAAGAGCTTGCGCCCTTACCGGTTTTCGAGACCAGCCCCTTCAACCACTCAGGCACCCCTCCGCTTTGTGCGGGACGAGAACGGCCCATTTTCCAATCACTCTGGTCCCGCCATGTACTTTAATTTCAATAATGGATGGCGGGATTCCGCTATTCTTTAGCGTAGGCATTATAGACAAATAGCGGGGCACGCTTCCAACAATGGTTTTTTAAGCAAGCAATACTTCATAGGGTACATTTTTTTTGAGACTTTTTCAACTTACAAAAAGAGAGTACTCTAGAAATAATGAATCCATATACTATATACAAAAATAAGGAGGTGCTTGTGCTAGGGCTTGGCGTATCGGGCGGAGGAGTTGGTGTTGCACGATTTTTTGCGAAAGCAGGCGCGCACGTTACCGTCGTTGATAAAAAATCAAAAAAAGAACTATCAGATTCTGTGCGGGCATTGCGAACATACAAATCTATTTCGTATATATTCGGAAGGCACCCCTCTCGCATTGAACGCTTTGATATAGTCGTCCTCAACCCTAAGGTTGATCTGCGTTCGCCGATTGTGCGGAACATTAAGATTCTTGCTCAAAAAAAAATTCTTCGTATTGAAAGCGAAGCAGGTTTGTTTTTAAAACAGTGCAAAGGAAAGATTATTGCGGTCACTGGGACAAAAGGAAAGGGAACTACCGCCTCACTCATATATACTATGCTCAAGCGGGGGAAGAGAGACGTACTGCTCGGCGGGAATATCGGCGTTTCTCTGTTAGATATGCTCCCCCGAATAAAAAAAGGAACATATGTCGTATTTGAAACGTCCAGCTTCCAGTTAGATTTGCTCCGGCTTGCAGGAGAGCGCCCGCATTTTTTTGCGTCTGTTCTTACAAATATATATTCGGACCATTTGGACAGGTATGATTCTTTTGGGGGTTATAAAAAATCGAAGTTATCCATTTTTACATATCCGGCTACGCATAGGATAGACGGGAGAAAAGTATCCGGTAGACTCCCGAAATGGATTGATGCAAAAAAAATTAAATTATTGGGTGAGCACAACAAAAAAAATATCGCTCTCGCAACACGGGCCGCGCTATCCGCGCGAGTCGCAAAAAAGGATATTGCGGGCGCGGTATATTCGTTTCGCGGGCTTCCATATCGTCTGGAATATATTGGGAACAAAAAAGGAGTTATGTTTTATAACGACTCATACTCTACAACCCCTGACTCAACGATTGCTGCTTTGAAAAGTTTGCAAACTTCTCAAAGCAGTCCCGAGCGTGGTCGAGGGACAGCGAAACGCGTCATATTAATAGTCGGAGGAGTAAGCAAGGGGGTTTCTTTTTCGGGTTTTGCGAAAGAAACAAAGAAGCGCGCAAAAACAGTAATTCTTTTTGGAAAAAGCGCGCGCGCCATAAAACGCAGTTTTATTGGAAGTCCGACTTCCGATTTGGGAAGTCGGACTTCACTAGAAATATTTGTAATGAGGACGCTTAAGGAAGCATGCGCCAAAGCGCTACAGCAGGCAGAAAGGGGCGATATTATTTTGTTTTCGCCTGCGTGCGCGAGCTTTGATCAATTCCGCAATGCCCGCGAGCGGGGAGAATTATTTAAAAAACTTGTGGGGGGAAAATAAAAAGAGGCGTCCTTTTGGGGCGCCTCCTTGTTTTTTTATATCTCTATTCTTTTGAATTTATTCGGGGTTGCCGAAACTATCTCAAGCGTGTAGTTTTCGGAAGCTTCGCCGAATATTCTTTTGCGTTTCAGCTCCCGTATGAAATCAAGAGCCTCTTCTTCTGGCATCGGAGAATACGAATGTTTTTCGGTCACCTTCTCAAAAAAGCTGAATGGAAGACCGAATGCATCGTCGTTTATCTTCTGCCGTATAAGCTGCTCACCTCTCTGTATTACAATCTGTTCATCGTCTGTTTTTTCTTCGGATGCTTTGTTTTGCTTGTAATAAATCGAGTAGAGTACAACTTTGTCAAAGGCATTTGTCTTTTCATTGAAGAAGCTGTTCTCCGCAAGCAGCATATCAACTGCATACGGCGCTCGTTGCGGCGCATAAAAGTTGATGTTCTTGATTATGCTGAGCATGTGTTCGTGGATGATTTCCGTTATGAAATCAGCATGCACATCATATGTTTCTTTGAGGTTCGGCGAAAATTGGTAAAACAATCCATCGAAGATCTTTTTCGCCATGGAAAATATCTCAAAGTAGTCGGTATGTGCTCCCGTTGCGGTATACATCAGAGAACCGTCCCCGAATTCCCGGATAAGGTTTTCTGTAAAGGAGTTCTTCTTTACGATAAGGTATCCCTCGCTTGTTTTGAGCGTAAGAATGGGAGAGCCGATATTTTCAATCTGTTCGATCGCGCTCTCCATCTTCTCATGTACAAATGTCTGTATAGAGTTTAGTTGAGAATTCATTATTCTTCCCCTCCGCGGTTTTCTTGGAATTTCTGAGAAAGATTTTTGAGGCGTTCCCTCACTTCTTTCTCGGGGAGCTCGGTTAATTTGTCCCGCAGCAACATGATCATCGGGGCGTTATCAAAATCCCATCCGCTCCCAACATCATTTCGCATTGTCTGCATGAGTGAATTGAGCGTAAGATTGATGATTTCATCCTCACTCATGTTTGCTCGCCAGCTATGGCCAAAAATAGGCCTGGCGGCTGCTGATCCCGAACCTATAATGCAATATTTGCTCTCCTGTTGTACGTGCATAGCAGAAATGTTGAAAATGACCGGATGCGGTTTTATGCCGCAGAGAACAAATTGACAGGCTCCCGCGCCTACCCGCATGCTAATTGAGCTCGAGAATTGGCGCATGATTCCCGCTACGCCGTAGCTGGAAAGCGGGTAATTTCTGTCCTGCTCAAAACGCTTTGCGATAAAAGGCAGCTCCTGGCCGAGGCGGAAAATGAACGTTCCCATTCCCGCGCCGCCGAAACAATTCCAGGCATCAATGGCATATATTTTTCTTGCCGATAAAGTTTCTAGAGCAGAAACACCATCTCCGCTGCGCGATAAGTATGCCGCTTTTCTATCTCCTGCAAGGATTATCTTCCCCCCGTTGTCGTAAAAAGCAGAGATGATTGTTGTTCCCGAGTCGAGCCTGAAAGCTTCTGCCTGGGAAAAATCAATACTGCTGTTTTTAAGATCGAGAAGAAAATTTGAATACCGTTCCGTTACATTCATAGTGGGTTCTTTCATTATATTCCTCTCCCTGTGACTTTCTTTTTTTCTTTTTCTTTCTTTGTATTCTGCTTCTGCGCTTTTTCCCATGTCTGGAACCGCGCGAGAAGTCTTTCGTTTCCTCTATTTTCCAGGAATTTTTTCATGGATTCTTGCGCGCCAGCATTTCCGGAATGTTCAATAATGGACAAATTGTAATCAAGATTGAACATCTCTGTTGTTTCAATAAGCAGTGCCATGTCTTTTTCCTGGGATCGTTGGTCAACCAAATTTTTTACATCCGCTACAGTATGATTTCGCATCTGCGCAAATTCTGATCCGAGACGAAACGCATGAAAATAAAGAGCTGACGTAATGACCGTCATTACCTTCTTGAACGCCGGCGCATCAATAACCGCTCGGAATTCTGGATGGTCTTTCGCAATTTCTTTTATTGCGAAAGAGATTGAATCGGGGAGAAGAGACGCTGTCCTGCTTGGGCTGAGGTGCATATCTTTGTAAAAGCCCTCAATCTTTGCGATGACGGTGCTGTCGAGATCGCTTTTTCGTATCAGCGATACGATCTCATCTCTTGGCCATACATCTTCTTCTCCTGGGAACACGGTTGCAAACGGAAGAGCGATTGAATTATACAGCAATGTATAAATGAAGCCCGCTTTCATCTCGGCGCTTTTCTCTTCCGCAAAAAATGTTGCTATTGCCTCCGCGCTTCTTTCAATACGTTCCTCCATTACAGATTCCTCGGTGGTAAGGGCAGGGTTTGTCTGCATAATCAAGGATGCTGCCATTTGCCGATTTATCCGTATTGCCTGGTGTAATGCGCGATATTGGTCTCGCTTTGTGTCCCCTTGCTGTGCTTGTCTTTCGTCAAACGGCGCGATGTATTCGAATATGTCTTCGGTTGTCGGGCAGTTTGTTGTATCAAGCATCTGGTAGTCCGCTTCGTCTGCTTTCAGCAGTTCTTCGGATATTACGACGGGGTATGGAGAATACCGGAGGAAATGAGATATATTTTCTTTCATCTGACCCGCGTTTTCTTCAAGTATTTCCAATATCTTTTTACTGATCAGAAATCCCATCTGTACTTCAGAAATTGTCTGGTGGGCAAGGCCTAATCGCATGAGATCATATATCTGTTCTTTTGCCGAGTATTTCTTTGTGTCCATCTTTTTCTCCTTATATTTTTTATTTTCAAAGAATTGCCCATAGTAACAAAAAAGGGCAAGTTAGGTCCTAACCTCAATCCTTTGCGAACGTCAAAAAAACCAGTGTTTTTTTGGCGTCCTGCGTAGGGATAGACTGGGTTAGATGTTCTAACTTGCCCTTTCCTTTCTTACAGGTTCTCTAAAATTCAGTATTTTTAGAGCCATGTAAATTCCGTCTTATTATAATCGGTCTGATAAAAAAAGTCAACCCCGTTTGGCTAAATCGAAAGCTGTATCTACGTCTGACGGATACTATATGTGGTTAAAGAAATAATGGTCCGTTGAGCATATTGTCGAAATTTGCTGGTAGATACAGCGAGGAAGACGGTTCGATTTTGCCTAACGGGGTCAAGTGTTATGACGGAAGCGCAAATTGCAGGGGAGGTGTTATAATAAAATCATGATTTTTTCTATTGAAGGCACGCTCCAACTAAAAGCCCTTTCCTATATAGTAGTAGAGGCAAACGGCGTTGGATATCGGGTACGGGTTGGGACGGAAACTCTTAAAAACCTTCCCGCGCAAGGAGAAAAAGCAAAAATATTCACGTCGCTCTACCAGCGGGAAAACGATATTGAGTTGTATGGGTTTTTGAATATTGCGGAAATGGAATTTTTTGAGGTGTTAAACAATATTTCGGGCATCGGACCGAAATCCGCTCTCGGTATTTTAAATGTAGCGCCGCTTGATACGTTGAAACGCGCGATTGCGGGAGGACAGATAGAGTATCTGACAAAAGTTTCAGGGATCGGAAAAAAAACAGCACAGCGCGTCATCATTGAATTAAAAGAAAAATTAGGGGCGAGTGGCGGAGGCGAAGAATTTGGCGAGGACGAGGATGTGATGCGCGCGCTCCAAGCGCTCGGGTATTCTCTTAAGGAAGCGCGGGATGCGATTCATGCGCTGCCGAAAGATATACAGGGAGCAGAAAAAAGAATCAAAGAAGCGCTCAAGATAGTAGGGAGGGGATCTTAAATTTTCAATTTTCAATAACCAATTTTCAATCAATTTTCAATGAATCAAGTATCAAAAAGCTATGATTTAGAAGAGCGAACGGCAAAGTTTGCAGAGAGCATAATTGAATTTGTAAGAACGATCCAAAAAGATGTAGTCAATAATAGAATTATCGGGCAACTTGTTGGTTCTGCCGGCTCGATTGGTGCAAATTATTGTGAGGCAACCGAAGCAGAAAGTAAAAAAGATTTTATTCATAAAATTGGAATATGCAAAAAAGAAATAAAAGAAACAAAGCATTGGTTGCGTTTATTGGCAAAGGCAAACCCAGAACACAGAGAGCAGATAAAATATTTTTGGAAAGAAGCGCACGAATTACTTCTTATTTTTGCTAAGATAAGTCGATCATCTATTGGCAAAAATTGAAAATTATATTAATTGATAATTGATTGATAATTGAGTTTTGGTAATTGATAATTATGATGTCTTTCCTTCGTAGCATAATTCCCCCATCAGTATTGCAATGGTATCATTACGCACTTTCAATGGTTGCGGCGGTTTTGTTTAATTCGCCCTCAAAGGAAATGACTATCATTGGCGTTACCGGCACAAACGGCAAATCAACGGTAGTGGAATTAATTCGTTCTATTTTTGAAAGCGCGGGATTAAACGCGGCATCGCTTTCTTCTATACGTTCCGTTATTAACGGGGAGGAGGCGGTAAATATGAGAAAGATGACTATGCCCGGCCGGTTTGCATTACAAAGGTTTTTGCGCGATGCGCGCTCTCACGGCATCTCGCACGTTGTGCTTGAGGCGACCTCGGAAGGCATTCGGCAATTTCGCCATAGGGGTATTGATTGGGATGGGCTTGTGCTTACGAATCTTGCTCCCGAACACATTGAATCGCACGGATCGTTTGAGGCGTATAAGCAGGCGAAAGAAACACTTTTTGCGTATCTTGCGGCAACGGAGCGCAAGGGGAGAACGAAAAAAATTATTGTGGTGAACGTGGACGATGGTAACGCAAAAGATTTTTTGAAATATGATGCGGATGAAAAATGGGGGTATGCTACAAGCAAAGCATCCGCGAGCCGAATGCAGTCACTATTACATACAAAGGCGCTTGATGATTTGGGGGCGGAGGATTCGGCGTTACTTGCCCCAAGCTCGTTTGAGGTAACGCAAGACGGCATTTCATTGGTTGTAAGCGGTGTTGAAATCACTTCTCAGTTAAAAGGAAATTTTAATGTCTATAATATTCTTGCGGCGGTTGCTCTCGCGCGCGCGTACGGTATTGAATGGAGAGCGGTTCAGAGGGGTATAGAAAAAATGGATGTTATCCCGGGCCGTTTGGAATATATTCAAAAAGAGCCGTTTGCGGTTGTGGTTGATTATGCGCACACGCCCGATGCGCTTGAAAACGTATATAAAACTCTTAAGCCTCCTCAAGCACAAATGATTTGTGTGTTGGGGGCGGCAGGCGGGGGTAGGGATCGCTGGAAGCGCCCTGAATTCGGGAAAATTGCTTCAACGTTTTGTAACGAAATAATTCTTACGAATGAAGACCCGTACGAAGAAAATCCCAGCCAGATTCTCTCTGAAATAGAATCTGGAATTTCCAATTTCTCCGCCAGAGGCGGAGCTGCCTCGGGCAGACAATTAATTTTTAAAATACTGGATAGGGCCGAAGCTATTAAAAAGGCGGTTGGGGACGCAAAACCCGGAGACGTTGTTATTCTCACCGGGAAAGGATCGGAGCAATGGATTGCGGGCAACAATGTTATGATTCCCTGGGATGAGCGCGAGATCGCGCGCAAAACATTGTTGCAAAAATAGAGATCTCCGCTGTAAATAGCGGGGGTGTTTCTTTCGAGAAGCGCTTGAGGTAAGCACAGACCACAATGTGTTATGTGCCGTGTTGCGCTCTTACATCCATCCCCACGCGTATATGCGTAGAGCATTCCGCAAGAAATAATAAAACTGCCACGGACAATAAAAAGTATAAGAAGTGTTATAGAAAGAAGTTAAAAAGTGAAAAGTTTGCTAAAATTGAGAAAATAATTATAATGAAATTATGAATCAACGTGAATTTACAGCGGTATATCAAAAAAAAGGAAAATGGACGATAGCGTGGGTTGAGGAAGTTCCAGGGGTAAATACCCAGGGACGCACGCAAAAGGAAGCAAAGGAAAATCTTAAGGAAGCGCTTCAATTAATTTTGGAAACTAATCATGCCTTGTCATCAGGCAGGGCCGCTCAAACCAAAAGAGAATTTCTTCGGATTGCCGCACCGATGTAATGTTTTATGAAGCGAATTGCGCTTTTAGGATATTTGCGTAAGCAAGGATGCCTCTTAATCCGCGAAGGGAAGAGGCATTCTGTTTTTGTGAATCCAAAAGAAGAGCGTACATCAACTGTTCCGCGCCATAACGAAATCAATAGTTTCTTAGCAACAAAAATTTGTAAAGATTTGGGCATCTCGCCGGTTAGAAAAAAATAAATTTTTCATTATTTCCCAAGCATATAGCAGACTAAACAATGCGGCCTTATACATGCCTCGTATCACAAAAGATGAATATAAAAAGTGTCACGGCAAGTGACATTCCGCAATCCTTCCGTAGCTTTTCCGCCGGAGGCGGATCCGCCTTTGGCGGAAGCGAAGGAGGATAAAAAGTGCTGTGCCCGTCCGAAGCTCGAAGAGCGAAGGAGGGCCATGGGCTAAACCAATGATGTATAGACAAATCATTGGTCGCCCGAACATTCCGCTTGTGGCGGAATGTTTTAGGAAATAAATATAAAAACTGCCATCGCGTTTAACGCGATGGCGATTTTGTTATGAAAAATATTCAGCAAGCCTTGACTGGTCTTCATCAGCGTCAAATATGCTGGGTCGGATGACCCCGAACGAGATGAGCGCCTTGATGAGAAAAATGCGGGGTGTTTTTAAAAGCAGTACGCAGTCTTTATGCGGCCATGTAAGGAATCCGGTTGCCGGGTTTGGCGGGATAGAGACATTTATTGTTGGCCGGATAATTATTTTCCCTCCGGGGAGACGAATCGGCTGTTTGCCGTCATATAAAACGCCAAGCGCTATAAAATCGGCATCTTCCCAGTCGGCTTCTTTTCTATTTTTTACGAGTATAAATGAGCAGTTCTTAATGCTATGAATGCCTGTTTTAAAATCTTGAAACAGGGAGAAGAGGAATTTGCCTCCGGGAATAAACCCAACAATTTTTTGGTTGAGCGATTCTTCGTGCACGCGGATGTTGAGTATGATGCCTGCGAGGTAGACACACCCAAGCATGAGAAACACGCCCAGCAGGTATCCGAACGGAGACGAAAGACTCGGATGGAGCGATACAAATTGTATGAGTATCTTAAAAAGTATTTCCCCGATTGACCATATCACGAGATACCCCATAAAAAGAATGACGCCGAAAAAGCCAATGCCAATGATCCCGATTTTAAGGGCCTGTCCGATATTAAGAGCTTTTATATATCTCATTTTTTCTCCTGTAAAAGTACGTGTGACTATCGGCATCATACTACTACAAAACGGCGGACAATAAAACACCCCGTCGAAATTGCTTCAACGGGGTGATGCCGCGCCTGTTTTCACAGGCACAGCCCTCTTAAAGGAGGATTGGAGGATGACATTGAATGTATACGTCTACGGGTAAGTATATCAAAAAAGAATATGTTGTCAAGAGTTTTGCTTTGTGGTATTTTAAGGGTGGTTTTCGCCCTGAGCAAGCAGTAACGAGCCCAAGGGTTTTGACAATAGTATAGATAAATATGGAGGTATGTATCCATGCATAGTAATAGTATAAGAAGGACGTTTAAAACCAATGCCGTTTTTGAAGCAATAGCCCTTAAATTTGAAAAACAATTGAATGAGTTTAAGGAAATTGCGCAAGCCCGCTATCTTTCATGGAAAGAGCATCCCGAATATATTGATGTTCTTGAGGCGAGTTTCGCAAAGATGAAAGAGCACATGCTTTCATTTGATCCCCAGATAGCAAAAAAATTACTTGAAACAGTGCTTGAGGTTCGTTTGTTTAATCAAGATGTATTTGAAAGCTACAAAAAAGGCGAGTTTAAGGGAGCGTCTCTTCGGAGTGTCGGGCAGGAAGCAATTGGCGCTGGTATCGGCGTTTCTTTGCGCTCATATGATGTTACTGCAAGAAGCCATAGGGATATTTCGCTTTCGGTTGCGCGCGGGACTCCGATTGAAGATTTTTGGTGCAACAATTTAATGAAAAAGACTACAAAGCGAGGCCGTTCAATGGGCCATGATGGAAGCACGCACTTCGCAGATTTTGATCTCAATGATTTGGGGTTCATGATTTCAGACATGGCAATTGCAAACGTCGTTATTAATGGCGGGGTCTGGTTTATGAATACAAAGCGTGAATTTGAAAAGGGGAGCCCGCTTTCTCCCGACGAACGATCATGCGGTGTTGCGATAGTCGGCGATGGTGCGTCTTCAAACGGAGTTTCTTTTGCGGGTATGAATTTTGCAAAAGCGTGGAGGCTGCCGGTGAATTTTTGGATTCACAATAATCAATTATCACTGCGCACATCACCGAACGAACAGCACGGCGGCATTGAGCTCTCAAACCGCGGTTTTGCCTTTGAAATGCCTCTGTTGAGTATTGATGGGATGAATGTATATGAGGTGTATTTTGCTTCATATTTGTTTACTGATTTTTCGCGTCATGCAAATCACCCCGCACTTATTCATGCTCTTGATTTTCGCGTATCAAATCATAACGATACGGAAGATGGCGGTTATGTAGAAGAGATGTTCGGCAAAGAATTTCATGAATTCTGGACGGCACGAGAACAAGATCCCCTATATCGCGCGAAAATACTTTCTGAAAAATTGGATTATATAGGCGAGAGTGGATATAAAGAATTGCGTGAAGAAGTGAAAGAAAGAGTAAAAAATGCCTACACAAACGCGTTTGCATCACCAGACCCGACTCCGGACGATCTTCGTACAGCGCTCATTGATCCTGAATGCAGCGTAGTAAAAAAACTTTCCGATGCACACCCTCCTTCAGGTGTCCTAAAGAACATGACGTTTAAGGAAGCACTTCAGTCTGCGTTTCGCGAGCAATTCAGAAAAGATCCATTATTACTTATGCTCGGAGAAGATATCGGCAGGCCCGGCGGAGGAGTGTTCGCGGTTACCGCAGGATTGCTTGAAGAATTTGGAGACCGCATTAGAAATTCAACGCTTGATGAGGCGTGTATTGCCGGATTTTTGGCAGGCGCGTGTCTTTTGGGCGCGAAGGTCATAGGAGAATATCAATTTTGGTATTTCTTTCTTGCGGGCGCCAATATTCCTTTAACGCTTTGCGCAACGCGTCCGTTTATGCAGGGAGTCGGTGTTTCCGGCGTCCTTCGCGGACCTACGGGATATGCCCCCCAGTCGAACCATTATCATGAAAGTTTGCCAGAAACGTATCTTCTTAAATCGCTTGGCATTAAAGTTGTTGTCCCCGCAACGCCGAAAGCGGCAAAGGGGCTTATGAACAGCGCCATACAGGATCCGGATCTTGTCGCGGTCCTTGAAGAAATGAGTTATTACGAAATGCGCGAAGATGTCCCCGAAGGAGAATTTTATCTTCCATTTGAGCCGATAACGCGCAGAGAAGGGAAAGACATTACGCTTGTTACATGGGGTCCGAAGATGCTCGAACTTGGGCTTACATCCGCAGAACGTTTTGCGGGCGGCACCCCGTCTATTGATATAGAAGTCATTGATCTTCAGGTGCTTCATCCTTGGGATCTCGCAAAAAAGCACGTGTTTGATTCGTTGCGGAAGACAGGAAAATTGATTGTACTTCACGAAGACTCTGAATTTATGGGGTTTGGTGCGGAAATTTGCGCGTCAGTTTTTACGTCAAAAGAATTTTATGGTCTTAAGGCGCGAGGACAGCGTGTTGCGGCGCAAAACATTCCTATTCCTGTTCATTTGGTTCTTGAAGATTCACGCTTGCCTGATTTTGAAAAACTGCAGAGCGCAGTATGGCTTTTGATGCGGGAATCGGAGGAGGGGTATGATGGCTGAAAAAACATATCTTGATATAGACACGCAGACGAAGATTCGCTTAGGATTTTATAAAGATATTACTGACGTTGTTGATATTGCAGTAGTGGAATGGTTCAAGAAAGAAGGAGATATCATCGGCGCCATAGAAGATCCCGATACGGGGAATATCACAGGAGATCCGATATTACGCATCAACAGCGCGAAGGGCAAAAAGGTTATTGAGGGCATAGGAGATGAAATTGGCGCTCGGATTTCCAAAATTTTGATTCCCGCGGGGGAAATAGTGACCATTGATATACGAGAGGAGCCATTTCGACCGGCAGAGCTTGAGCTTGTCCGAAAAACAAGCGTTCAAGAATCAAAAGATAAGAGCATAGTATCGCCTAAAGAACCAGACTCCATCTCCGGTAATGAAAAAACGAAAGCCGCAAAAAATCGTGCAGAAAACACGAACGCTATCCGCATTTCACCGCTCGCGCGCGCTGTTGCAGAAGAGCACGGCATTTCTTTAGAAGATGTTATCTCTTCTATGCAAAATGGCGCCACTGAAGTAACGAAAGAAGATGTTGAAGCGTATCAAAGAAGCCCAATAAAATCCGGCACAGACAAAAGAGATGCATTAGAGTTGAATGCCTCTCCGTATGTGAAAGGAAAAATAAAGGCACTAGAGAAAGAAGGCGTGCTTACCGTGCAGAATATCATTCCTACGGGACCTGATGCTGTCATACGGATGGCTGATGTAGACCGCGCGGTTATGCAAGCAAAAGAAGAGAAAAGTGACATTGTTGTTTCAAAAACTGACAGTGTTTCAATGAGCGAGGATGCGTTGTATGCGCCCATTATTGAGGAGCCGTCAGTACGCCGTCTTACCATTGCCCGGAGCCAGCAAAGGGCTTGGAGTAATCGGTATGATGTAGGAAGAGGTATTAATATCCCTATGGCATCTGGTGGAAGAGATATTGATGTTACCAATCTCATAGCGCTTCGTGAAAAGCTGAAACATTCGTTTGCAGAAGAGCATGGCATAAAGCTCCGGTATGATCATTTCTTTCTTGCGGCTGCGGCAAAGCTGCTGCGTCGGAAAGAATTATCATCATTAAATAGTTGTTGGGAATGGCTTGAAAACAAACGGGGGCAGATTGTCCGATTTTGCCATATAAATCTTGCTCTTGCCGTAGACCATCCCGAAGGCCTTCTTGTTCCTGTTATTCGCAGGTGTGAAGAAAAATCTTTTGTTGCAATTGCGAAAGAAACAGAAGAAATTCTGGTGGATGTTCAGAATAACACTCTCCAGCTTGAGCGCATGGAAGGAAGGACATTTACGGTGAATAACACGGGGGCATTGGGCGTTGAATATCCTCACCCGGTTGTGCCGGAAGGAAATGCGGCTATTATAGCGTTTGGCAGGATTCGAAAAAATGGCTTGATGTACGTGGAGATTGCATTTGATCATCGGCCGTTTGATGCGGGCCCGCCGGAACGTTTTATGACCGAGTTGAAAAAGATACTTGAGGAATGCCCGGAGCAACTCCTATATATGTGAATAATAAAAAAGCGCATGAATCACGATTCATGCGCTTATGTTATTTTTTCATACAGAGACGCTATATTTTTTCCCCAAATACGCGCCGCAACTTCTCGTATATCCAAGAGAGATGGGACGTCACCCCGTATTGCTTTAACAGATGTTGCTTCCACCCCCTCAAGATTACAGGTATGAATAAGAGAGAATGGATGGAGATCGCAGGAAATGTTTATTGCGCATCCATGAATTGCAATGCCCTTTCTGTCTGACCATCCAAGAAATGCAATTTTTTTTAATGTCTTGGAAGGTTCGTCATAGGTCCATACGCCACGCGCTCCCTGTTTTTTCTTTCCGGTTTTTTTATCTTCGTATTGATGTCTGATGCCATATATACCGAATACGCGCAATAGTTCTATACAGACATCTTCAAGAAATGCGGTATAGTCGGACGGGTTAAGTGCTAGGCGCTTGATATCAACGACAGGGCACAGACAAAGCTGACCTGGTCCATGCCAGAATATTCCTCCTCCCCGCCGGAGCGTAATAAGCGGAATATTTTTTTCTTGCTGGTAGTCCTCAAAACGCCGCTGATCTTTTATGTAATCGGCATCTTTCCCCAACGCAAGAGAAAACATTTCTTTCGGTTCGCATACAAACAAGATATCTTGCTCATCTTTTCGCGTAGCAGAATGCTTTCTTCGTTCCCTGATATTGTGCATATGTTCGTCTAGCGCCGCCATATCCACGGTAGTATGGTATTGATATATAATCATTGGGCCCTCTTTTGGTGCATGAAAGGCACATGCACTGCTTTTCCGTCAAATGCGAGCAATGCCTCACGGATACTTTCTGAATAAGTGGGATGAGCCATAATTTGTTTGCTCATGGTGGGTGTTGTTTCTTCAGCTCGCATAGCGACTGCGCATGCGTGAATTCGTTCTGTTGCGTACGCCCCAATAATGTGCGCGCCAACGATGCTTTTATGGCGCTGTTCCCGTATTATTTTTGTGAGCCCCGTTTGTTTCAACGCAATGCCGATTCCCATCCAACTGTCGCGTACCCGCTGTACATCAATTGCTTCTTTATATAATTCCTTTGCGCGTGATTCAGAGAGTCCTACTGACCCTATTTCCGGATTGGTAAAAATAACCGACGGGACACAATCATAATTTATAATCCACGAAGATTTTTTGCGCGCAATATATTCTGCCGCAATCTCTCCTTCTGCCGATGCGACATGCGCCATGGGCGGATGAATTCGGTCAGGCAAAGCGATGATATCGCCAATTGCATAAATACCAGAGACATTCGTTTCATATGTGTTTGGGTGTACGGGGATGAATCCGTTTTGGAGAGCGACATCGGTATGTTCTAATCCAAGATGATCGGTATTCGGCGTAATGCCGACCGCTGAAAGCACATAATCCGCGCGCAATTCTTTTTCGTGTGTGGCTACAATCGTCTCATTTCCTTCAGCGCCGCAGCGCACAATAGCGGCATTGCATATGACTTCTATGCCGCGTTCTTTAAATCCGCGCGTGAGCGTTTTTATTATCTCTTCATCGGCAATGTTTGGCAGGAGCACCTCTTTCTGTTCAAGAATAGTAACTATACTGCCAAGCGATCGGAAAAACGAAGCCATCTCGCATCCGGTAACGCCTCCGCCGATTATAATAAGCCGTTTCGGAAGCGTTGTAAGCATAAGCGCTTCTTTGCTTGTAATAATTTTTTCTCTATCAACAGGAATGAGGGAGGGAAGAATGCGTGCTCGTGAGCCGGTAGCGATAATAATTCCTTCCTTTGCCTCAAGTCTTTTTATGTTTCCGTCCCGGAGCGTAACCGAAATCGTTTTGTTGTCCGTAAAGGTTGCGTCACCGTACAAAAGATGCACAGCGTTTGAGGTAATAAGACTTTCAAGTCCTTCGCGTATTGCTTCTACGCGTTCACGCGATTCGGCAATAATACTTTCAAACAGAGGATGAATTATTCCTTGTATTTCGCCTTTTTCAATCATAGTGCGCGCCGCTTCAATTACAGCCCCTTTTTTTAAAAGAATTTTTGAAGGAATACAGCCCCAGTTGAGGCAAAGTCCACCGACATATTCTTTTTCAATAAGCGCGACATTCATTCCCAAGCGTGCGCCGTGTACTGCCGCGACATATCCGCCCGGACCCGCGCCGATTACTATAAGGTCATATATATCCATGGTATATTCTCCTACAATCATTTGGTAAGGTAGAAATCCATTCTCGTTATAGCACAAAAAGAGTTATTAATCAATAAAAAAAAAGCATCCCGATGAGAGCGGAATGTTTTTTTGTTGAACACCGAGTGTTCAATATAATTCAATGTCAACACCGGCGGTCTTTCATGCGTTTCTTTTTTCTTTTTCAATAATTTGCTGAAGATATTTCCAATCTTTTCCAAGGCCTACTTTTTGGAGCTTTTTAATCTCTTGTTCATATCCCCGCAACTCTTCTTCTGATAATTCTCGTATTACTGTAAAAAGCAAACGAGCCAAAAGACGGGGTTCTTTTTTAACGATCGCGGGAAGCCGTGTTTTTATTTCTCGTATTATAAATTCTTCAAGCATTGTGTGCTACCTCCGTGAGAGGGATACTTCGCTCTCTTTTCATTTTTCTTGTTTACTATTATATATGAGCATAACAATGTCAATATTTGGCGTGAATTTAATTTACGGAATAGGCGTCTTGAATAATTGGGGGGTTGTTTTGGATGTAAAAATCAAAATGCAAAGATCAAAATGACAATTCTCCGCCAAAGGCCCGCTTCGCCAAGGTGAAGACGAGGCGAGCGGATCCGCTTCGGGCGGAAAAATTTTAAAATTTTGCACTGTCATTTTACATTTTGCTATTTACATTTTACATTTATAGCAACATGTTTAAGGTCCATTCATCATTGCACCCTGCTGGGGATCAGCCGCAGGCCATTCAGAAGTTATCTGAAAACCTCAAAAAAGACATAGACCGCCAGACGCTTATTGGCGTTACCGGGTCGGGGAAAACAGCAACTATGGCATGGACCATCGCGCGCGCGAATCGTCCCGCGCTTATTATTTCGCATAATAAAACACTAGCGGGCCAGTTGTATCAGGAATTTAAAGAATTTTTTCCCGATAACGCGGTTCACTATTTTGTTTCTTACTATGATTATTATCAGCCGGAAGCCTATATGCCGGTTACCGATACATATATAGAAAAGGACGCGAAGATAAATGATTTTATTGACCAGCTTCGCCATGCTTCAACCCAGGCGGCACTTACCCGCAGGGATTTTATTATTGTTGCGTCCGTCTCCTGTATATATGGAGTTGGAGACCCGGAATCGTATGCGCGCCTTGTCTTGGATATAAAAACGGGAGAAAAAATTTCTCGCGGGGCATTTTTTGAGCATCTCGCGTCTCTTCAGTATGAACGCAACGATTATGAGCGGAAGCACGGAACATTTCGGGTAAAAGGAGAGACGGTTGATATTATTTCTCCCGACGGAGAGCACGTAACGAGAATAGAATTTTTTGGAGATGTTATAGAGTCTATAGGCGAGCAGGGGATGGCTATCGGAAGTCCGACTTCCGATATAAAGCAAAAAAAGATTTTCCCGGCAAAGCACTTTGTTATGGAACAGGAAAAATTGGATGTGGCTATCGGAGCGATACGCGCAGAGCTTGGTTCTCGTCTTAAAGAATTAAAAAAGGAGGGGAAAATTTTGGAAGTGGAGCGACTGCGCCAGCGCACGAATTTTGATTTGGAAATGCTTGAGAAAACGGGATATGTAAACGGCATTGAGAATTATTCGCGCCATCTTAGTTTTCGCGCGGCAGGAGACCCGCCGTACACCCTGCTGGATTATCTGCCGGATGATACGATTATTTTTATTGATGAGTCGCACATGACCGTCCCCCAGATCGGAGGAATGTATGAAGGAGACCGAAGCAGAAAGAAAACTCTTATTGAATATGGGTTTCGTCTGCCCTCCGCGCTTGATAACCGTCCGCTTCGGTTTGAAGAGTTTGATGCAAAGGCAAAGCAGATTGTGTTTGTGTCCGCTACTCCTCGTCTATACGAAAAACAGGTAAGCAAAAAAATCGTAGAACAGCTTGTTCGACCTACCGGTTTGTTGGAGCCAGAAATTTTGGTCAGACCCGCTAAAACCCAGATGGAAGATGCAAAAAAAGAAATACAAGAAAGCGTAAAGAGGGGAGAGCGGGTGCTTTTGGTTACACTTACCAAGCGTTTAGCCGAGGATATTACGGATTATTTATTGGATCATAATATACGAGCGGAGTATCTTCACTCCGAAATTAAAACAATTGAACGTTCAAAAATTTTGCAAAAACTCCGCGAGGGCGGGTTTGATGTTCTTGTCGGTATCAATCTTTTGCGTGAAGGATTGGATTTGCCCGAAGTCGCACTTGTACTCGTGCTTGATGCCGACAAGGAAGGATTTTTGCGCAACGTTACTTCTTTGATACAAACAGTTGGGCGTGCCGCGCGCCACCCCAAAGGCCGCGCAATTTTATACGGCGATACCATGACCGGGTCAATGGAAGCGACAATTGCAGAAACAAAACGAAGACGCGCTATACAAGAAAAATATAATAAGAAACATAATATTGTCCCGCAGGCCATCACAAAAGCAATCCGCCCCCCATTTTGGCTTGAAGAAAAAAAGAGATCTCCTGATGCGTATATAAAAGAAATATATAAAGAATACAAAACCGCGGATGCGGTAAAAAAAGAACTGGAACGCCAAATGCTCGAAGCGGCAGATAATCTTCAATTTGAGCGCGCCGCGGTGTTGAGAGACATTATTCGGACGCTCTAATTACTAAACACTCGGTTACTAAACACTCGGTGTTTAGTAATTAGAGCGGGCGGCAGAATTGCGCGATGTTTTAAAGACGCTTTAATCGCGTGATAGTATATATGTATATGAAATTATTTTTTGCATCGCTGGTGGTGTTGGCGTCTTTTTCTTTTGTGTTGGCGCATGGTGATGGCGATGAGCATATAATTGTTATTACCGATAATGGTTTTGATCCGCAAGAGATAGAAATTGTTCAAGGCGATACGATAGTATTTCAAAATAAAGGAGAAAAAGACCATTGGCCGGCATCCGATATTCACCCGACGCATGAAATGTATCCCGATTTTGATCCGCAAAAGCCAATTCTTCCCGGATCTTCGTGGCGGTTTGCGTTTGAAAGAATGGGGACAATGGGGTTTCATGATCATGTATCTCCAGAATTTACAGGCATCGTTCGTGTAAAAGAATTTGCTAAAGATGAGAAGGCGCATCAATCCCCCAAAAATATATTTTTGCATTTTTGGCAGTGGTGTAAAGATATTTTTTTCCGCGTTTTTTATTTTGATGATAGAGACACGTCTCATGCAGAAGAAAATATTTTTTCTCAGAAATTTTACGATCCTTCCCCGTATGTTTTTGAGACATTAGAAAAAGAAACAGTTCTCTCATGTTCTTCGCAGGACCCTTCTTGCGTAGATGAAGTGCTTCAGAAAATTACTGCAAGCTATGGGCCGAAGGCGGCAACCGATCTGTTATATCATTGGCAAGCCACGCGCCTGGTTGATAGATCTGTTGATGACCACCAATTGGCGCACGCCATTGGGCGCGAAACAGCGCGCGTGTTTGGCGCTAACCCGCAAGCATTTTTATTGTGCCCCATGGAGGCGTTCAATGGAGGATGCAATCATGGTTTTTTTGAATATGTATTGGGGCGTTCTGCTACCCCTGTTGATGCGGGGACATTGATATGCGGGGTATTGGGAGCTGATGAATATTCCCAGAAAACTCGTTTTTCTTGTTATCATGGTGTGGGCCACGGAGTTATGATGGCAAGGGGGTATAATTTAAAAAAAGCTCTTGATATATGCGATTCGTTTCCTTCTTCTATGGCTCAAGAAGGATGTTGGCAGGGAGTTTTTATGGAAAATATAAACGGCGTTCTTTTTCAAGAGATAGGCCAAGATTTATTTTCTAAAAAAAATCCGCTCGCGCCTTGCGATGCCCTTGATGATATCTATCGCCATGAATGTTATATAAACCATGCAGGGTGGCTGATGCATGTTTTTAATAATGATATTGGCGAGGCGGCCGATGCGTGTTTGCGGGCAGAAGCATATATTTCGTCTTGTTTGCAGAGTCTTGGGCTGATGACTACCAATCCGTCTTGGCAGGGCCCCGTTATTGCTACGGCAAAAATCGACACCTCCTTGTCGTTTGGGCAAAAAGCTTGGGAGATATGTAAGCTATTTCCAAAAGATTTTCGTGGGGAATGCGTGGTTGCTGCGGTTGATAATATTGCAAATTTTGATGTCGGTAAAACAGACCGCTTAGCAGCATTTTGCGGTAGCGTGAGCGATTCTTTCCGGAGGTTATGTTATGAACGTATCGGTATCAACATGAAGAGCAATGCAACAGAGAATTCTTTCATATATAATGCATGTGGGTCATTTGGCGTGCCGTATCAACAAGTCTGCCTTACGGGCGCAGGACTATAAATATATGAGAATGTTTCGTTATAGTTTATATATTTTAATTGGCATAAGCGTAGGGAGTTTTCTCTCCCCTGTTTTTTTACATGCTCACGAAGAAGACGGAGAAATATTTTTTATAGAAATGCATGATGATGGGTATGCGCCTAATGATATTACGATTTCCCAGGGCGATACGATAGTATTTGAAAATAAGGGGACAAACGGCCATTGGCCTGCTTCTAATATTCACCCGACGCACCGGCTCTATCCGGGGTCCGATATTGAAAAATGCTCAACAGAAGAATCGGGGCATATTTTTGACGCATGCAAGGGAATTGCTCCAGGTGAGAGTTATAAATTTCAATTCATAGAAGAGGGAGAATGGCGCTATCATGATCATTTATCTCCGGAGATAAAGGGCGCCATTATAGTTGAACGCAATCAGGAATATATAGATAAACATGCGCAAAATATTTTGTCGCGCGCGGGAATGTTTATAAAAAAATTAGGAATCGATATATATCAATTTATTTTGGGGTTGCTCGGTAAAAAACAGATAGATCTTGATCTCGTTGAATTTGAAGCGAATTACAATGATGCGATTGCGCGTAATGATGTTTCTATGTTTACCGATAAAAATGCACTTTATTCATATGTAAAAAAATACGGAGCGGGGGCGACAGTAAAACAACTTCATAGTTTGGAACCGCAGTATGGAGATTGTCACAATGCGGCACATGAAGCGGGCCGTCTTTCGTATAAACTTGTGGGAGGGGAAGCGTTCCAGGCATGCAGCGCGGAGTGTCATTCGGGTTGTTACCATGGAGCAACCGAATCATTTTTCCAGGACAAGGGAATAAAAAATCTGGACGAAAACCTCTCCCTTTTATGTAGTGAGGGTTTAAATTCATTTTTCAGCCACCAATGCATTCATGGGGTGGGGCACGGTCTTATGGCATGGTCTGATTACGACATACACGAAGCGCTTCGTATATGCGACACGCTTCCGGATGGGCAAGCATCGTGCCATTCGGGGGTATTTATGGAGAATATTGTTGGCGGTCTTTCTTCGGAGGCGGGGCACTTTACTGAATATTTGAGTGATGATCCTCACATGCCGTGTACCGTTGTGGAGGAGCAATACAAGGCGGCGTGTTATTTTTACCAAACATCGCGCATGATTTCTCTTTTTGGGGGAGATTTTTCTAAAGTTGCTGCCGCCTGCGCTTCTCTTGATTTGCAGTATCAGCCAGCCTGTTTTTTAAGTATGGGACGCGATGTCGGAGGATATTCGCGAGGGAATCCCACATTGGGGATTGACTATTGTTCTACCGTTTTTGGCGCGCAAGAACGCATTTGGTGTTTCGGGGGTGCTGTGCAAGATGCCTTTTGGACATCTGATGGCCAGGACGACGCTCTTTCATTTTGTTCTTTGTTGAAGACGGAAGAAGAAAAAGACGATTGCTATGGAGTTATTGTAGGAAGAGCGGTGGATATACTCGTATCGTCGGAAGAAAAAAATACGTTTTGTGCGAAAATGGAAGGGGGGTATGCTGAAATGTGCAGACGAACCCTCAATCTTTAATGTGCTGGGAGCCTGTTTGGGGGTTGTGTACGGCTGATGTCTGTGCTCATTGTTTCACTTGTAGGCAAAATTTTTGAGCTTTACGCTTTGCGTTTTGAGTTTTCATGGTGTGGATAAGTCGCCGTGTAATGTGTTGAAGACTTCCATATAATAGAAAGAGCATATACGATAAGCTCAAATGACAAAGCTCAAATGTCAAAGCAAGCCCAAAGTCCAAATGTCAAAAAATGTAGGACTTTTCGTTTTGGATTTTGATATTAGGATTTGATTTGTAGTTTGGATTTTGAAATTTTGATTTCATATATTTGAGTATTCGCTCCATTTGATTTTACTGAAGAACATGTCAGATAAAAGCTCAACAAAAGTAAGAACAGAGACGCAGTTACCGCCAATACCGGAGAAAAAATCCAGGATTTTTTGGGTCGGCATCATCATTGTTATCGCGGGGCTAGTCGGCGCAGGTCTTTACTTTTCGGGGAAGATATTCGGGCCCGCGCCACTTGAAACAGTTGGCATATACAGCGCGTCGGGGAAAATAATCTCGCTTTCGCCCGGAAACAACTCTTTTGTGGTTGAAATTGAAGTACCGCTTCGCTATCAAGGAGGCGAGACAGCATACGCAACACAGCAAAAAACCGTTTCGTTTGGTTTGGATACCGAAATATTTAACGAACACGGCTCCATACGCGCGGATGTTTTTTTTAGCGAAGCGAAAGCGGGGGATATAGTGTATGTGTCGTCCGGTAATTTTTTAAATGATATATCCCTTTCCCCAGATATTGTTATATTGAACTCTGACCGGATTGACACAGAAGCCGGAGGAGCGCCGGAGGGCGAGGAGGCCGAGATCCTTCAGGACCTAGAGCGTAGTAATTTTTATATAGATGAAAATGAATAATATGCGTTCATATGTTCTTACTTTTTGCAGTATAACAATCGTAGCGAGTGCGATGTTCGCTTTTTGGCACTATGGGTCCGCGCAGGGGACTACCTATTTTGATTTTACGTCTGATGTAAATCCCCTTGTTGTCGCGGAGGGGCAGACATTTAACGCGACGCTCGAGTCCCCCTTATCGCTTACCGGCGCGGGGGTTCCTCTGGATGTTGTCTTATTGCTTGATACGTCAAACTCAATGAATTTCCCGTCTCTTGTTATTGAGCGTACGCATCGTCTGCAGGAAGATGCGAGTTCCGGAGGCGGCAGTATTACGGACCGCTTCTGTTTGCAATTGTATAGAATTAATCTTGATGAACTTCCTTCGGGTGGCGGTTCTCCGCCTCCGCCTCCTCCGCCTGCAGCCCAGCACGAAAATAAGAGCGAGGGGGGCATGTCGTTTTTTGGCGCGTTAAGTACGTATGCCGCAACCTGGCTTGAGTTATTGCCGGGAGCGATTCAGGCGCAATGGGCTACACAATCTCCGGGGAGCGGATGGAAAAATACCGGTTTGACCGATTGTAACGGAGGCGCGCATACTCTCCAAGACGCGAGTTCATGTAGCCCTTCGTCTTCAAGCCAAACATTATATCTTCGCGCAGCTTCCGCGCCGGATTTAAGAATCAGCTGGGTCAACTCTTCCAATCCTGTTTATACCGAAGAGAATAGCGTTAGGGATTGCAATGGAACAACCATTCATGATGTGAATGAAAAGGATGAAAGCACTTGTAGTAACGTGAGTTCTGGGTTTGTGCCCAGCGATCAATTTATTCGTATCACAGGTGGGAGTAGCCCCCCATGGAAATACCAGGTGTACCAAAGATGGTATGCAAACGCATGCCCTTCGGGATATACGGATACGGGGCTGGTAGACCAGAACGGATTTCCTGCGAATATACCAAGCCGTCTTACCCAGGCAAAAGCAGCGCTCACAACATTTGTTTCGCTTTTGGATACTTCTATAGACAGGGCATCTCTCGTCACTTTTAATGGTATTGACGGCGCTGTAGTCCACTCTGGGCTTACTTCGGATACAACGTTATTAAAAAACCGCATTCAATCACTTTCCGCGCGGGGGAACACGCCTATGGGCTCGGGTCTTCAGGCATCAAACGGCGTTATGGCGAGCGCTCGTAGCAATGCGGGTAAATTTATTATCCTTGCGGGAGACGGCCAGGAGAACATGGCGCCGTCTGTTCTTAACGTTATGAAAAATACTCCGTCCGACGTAACTGTATTTACTATCGGTATTGGTGAGGGGATTCAGAATATAGTGCAGAGCGATTGCACCGCGCTTCAACAGCAGGTGCCGGGCGCTCCGTGCCAATCAGGAGAAGCAACGCTCAAAGCGATTGCCGCAAATGCCGGAAGCAGGGATGGGCAGTATTTTTTCGCGCCTGATGCATCCCAGCTTACAGCACTCTATGCCGACATCTTAAAAATCATACGAGACCGCGCGTTAGAATCAGTGCGTGCAAAAGTGACCATCCGTCCGGAATTTGAATTTATATCGGCAACACCGGCGCCGGATTTTGTGAGCGCGAGCGGAAACGATACGCTTGTGACGTGGCCGTTTGGTACACTGAAAAGCGGGAGCACGGTTACTATCCGAATGACCTTGCGCGCGCGCACCGCGCTTCCCGAATCATCCCAGCCACAGGACATAAATAGGAACAACAATCTTTCTACCATCTCATATATTGATAGCGGTACGTTAGCACCCAATTCAGAACAGCTTCCCATTATGCAGATTCGGGTGGTGCGCGACCTTACCGTTGTATGCAGTCCTGATAAAAATAACGCTTTCATCGGAGATCCGGTTACATGGAGTGCTGTAGCCGCGGGCGGATTTGCGCCCTACATATACACGTGGCATGGGGAGCAAGTGGAAGGAAGAAGCGATAATCCGGTTACTATTCAATACACAAGCGCTGGCGTGAAAAGCGCTTCAATTACGGTGCGGGACGCAAACGGAACTGTTGTTGGCCAGCCGTGTGATTCTGGTGTCACGGTGTCGGCATTTCCTCAAATTTCGGTAACGCTTACCGCAACACCGTCGGAAGGGCCGGGGCCGTTTTTGTCGGTCAACCTTACCGCGCGCCTAACCCAAGGATATGACGAATCACGGAGAGTAAATTATACATTTTGGTGGGACTGTGACAGCAACGCGACAACTATCGCGGGTGCGATGGCTGATGGATGCGGTAACCCAAGCAGTGGTTCGTTTGGCGCAAAATTTGATAATGTGCCGAGCAATATACAAAGCGCAGGCCACCTATACCCGAACGCAAGCATGACGGACATCGCGCGCTTCCGTCCAAAAGTTATTGCCGAACATGGTTCGGCAAATCCCGTAGAAGACAGAACATCGGTAACGGTCATGCCTATACCGATTCCGCTCAATCTTTCATGCAGTCCGTCGCTTGTTTCTATCCATAATCCAACCGATGTCGCGGTGTTTAACGCAACAGGGGGGGATACAAACAATTATTCGTGGAGTATCAATGGCGCTGACCCAAATCGCTGTTCGGGGGTAGAAAGTAACGATGGCCGGACATTTTCAGTAACATGTTCAAACAACGGGCTTCGGAATATTATAGTAGAAGACGGAACAAATTCCCCGAAGATGTGCCGACTCCAAGTGAGCGTTCCCGAATATATAGAATTTTAATACTTACATAGAAATATGCTTCGCGAAATTTATAGAAATACATTATACCAAATAGCAAATCACAAACGTCAAAGCTCAAAACTCAAAGTTCAAAGTTCAAAACTCCCGTGATAAACATTATTTAGATTTTGGATTTTGATATTTGATGCTTGTCTGAGTAGCTCCTAACTTATTACCCATAACTTATAACTCATTATTCATAACTCGTTCCTCGTCCCTCGTTTCTCATAACTCATAACCCGCTCCCCTTATGCCCCCAAAAATACATACAAAAGAAGAAAAACAAAACAAGCGCGTCATACAAATCATCGCGGCATTAGTTGTTGTGGGTGTAGCCATTCTTATCGCCGCCTATATTCCCGGCGTATTGAATGAATCAGACAAACAGACAAATATCCCCCCCGATCTCACCGATGAGACCACCCGCCTATTTATGGGCGAGATAGCAACAATTGATTACGAGAAAAAATTATT
>JAUYHD010000031.1 GCA_030690215.1 bacterium
GAGCCGAGCACTGCAACGTCCCAGCCGTCTTTCTTATACAATTATCGGTGTTTGCAAAATAATGTTCTAGTCATAATACCAAGCATGTATCTAGACGTCGTAAAAAGCGCAAGTGCTCCATCTGGTAACTGTGTTGTCTAAAATAATCCCACGTGTTATAAGATTTACAGGGAGGATTTGAAAAATGGCCAAAGTGCCGGAGAGGTACAAAAAAGCCAGCCAGACAGCTTGCGGGATTCCCATTCAAATCGACACCGACTCCTTTAGCGGGAAGGTTTCGATAGATGTGCTTCTCGTCTACAACCTGGGCGAGCGGGACGGCAGGAAAATCAGGGGTCGCATGCCCGGAGATCTCGGAAAGGCGGAAGCATGGGGCTTTCCCGCCGGAGGCATTGAGAAGGGCGAAAGTCCGTCGGTAGCCATGGAGCGCGAGTGCCGGGACGAGAGCGGCTATGACGTCCGCAGCATTATTTACGAGCAGGACGAACCCATCATCAAGGCGGATGTGTGGCCAAACGGCAATATCATCCATTTCTTTCTGCTTGAGTTAGACGACCTGCAGGGCCGTATCAAGGAGACCGATGAGATCGACGCCGTGGAGCGCGCGCCGCGCTGGATGAGCGTGGAGGAGTTTTTTGCTCTGCCGGTTCAGGGTGATAATCATCCGGTCGCGGGCGGCGTCTACTGCTCGCATAGGCGGTTGCTAGAGAGCGTCCTCTTAACCATTGCGGAGGTTTCGATGGAGGAGGTTGCGAACTGGCCTGACCCGGAGTTCCGGGACTGGCTCCTATGGCACAAGCCGGCCATTGAACAAAAGGTGGCCGAACTTGAGGGCCTCGGCCTACTCGCCGAAAGGAAATGACGTAAGGCGTTCGGGCTCTCCGAAGTATTTTCAGCCGCATCGCGGGGGACTTCCCCCGCGATGCGGCACTTTATTTTTTGTCCAGAGTACCCCATGGCTTGCCATGGGGAGAATGGCAACAAAAAATAAAACCCCGCCTAGGCGGGGTCATATTGCCGCATATCGGACTGCTTGCGGTGCGGTAATTGATTTTTGGACGCTCCTTCGCCGCTACCTTGGATTTTGAAAAAACGCCAAAAGATTTTATAATTAACGCAGGTACTTTTTAAGAACACTAATTTGAATCCCGTTAGAGATCGCGGACGCGCTCCACATAAATATATGACCCATAAAAGAATTATTATTGATTATATACATAGGCGTATGATGCTGTTTGCGTCTGCGTCCTATCTCTAACGGGATGAAAATATGCTTTTTGACGCATAATTTGAAACAGGACAACGGCGCGGGCGTATTTTCGCATCGTCTTATCGTGGGGCTTAAAGATATGTTTGGTGTTGATGTTGTCGCGCTCACGACAGAAAAAAGCGGTGAATCGTATGAACTGCCGCTTTTGAATAAGAATTTTTTCCGCAATTTTTTTGCATTGCGTCGTATTATAAAAGACTGCGATGTTGTACATGCCCTCGATGCCTATCCCTACGGCGTTATGGCAACGCTTCTTTTGGTGGGGCTTCGTAAAAAATTTATTATTACCGCAATAGGAACGGGGGCATTCCTCCATTTATATAAGCCGTTGTATGCGTCTTTGCTCCGCTATGCCTACCGAAAAGCGGATAGAGTGACCGCGGTAAGCAATTTTTCTAAAGATGAAATTATTAAAAAGGTACAAGGGCTTTCTGTGCGTGTCATTACGCACGGCGTTGATTACAAAGAATGGGAGGCGGCACAGGGAAGCGCGGCTATACAGACGCGTATCCGGAGCATGAGGCCGTATATAATAAGCGTTGGCGCCATGCGTACGCGGAAGGGCTATAATTTGAGCATTCGATCGTTTGCAAAAATAAAAAAACAATTTCCCGATCTGCAGTATGTGATAGTGGCAAAAAAATACGGGGATTCTTTTTATTATAAAATACGCGCGCTTATTAAAAATCTTGCTCTGGAAGAGAGCGTGCATATTCTTGAGGATATAGATACGCGGGAGGATCTCGCGGAATTATATCGGCGTGCGGAATGTTTTTGCCTTCTTTCGCGTAGTATTGATCATGATGTTGAAGCATTCGGGCTCGTATTTTTGGAAGCGGCTGCCTGCGGCCTCCCCATTATCGGAACAACTGATGGAGGTGTGCCCGATGCGGCAAGATCGGGAGAAAATGCGATATTGATAGACATACAAGACACAGCGCCTTTTTATAGCGAAAACGAGGACCCGATGAGTAAAGCGGTAGCACATGTGCTTGGCGACCAAGCGTATGCCGAAAAAATGAAACACGCCTCGCTCACGTTCGCTCGCGCGTCGGATTGGGCGGGGAAAATGGCCGAATATGGAGCGCTATACAAAACGCTTATTTGATTTGCCTAAAGAAGAACCATCCTATACTATTTTTATATGAATACAGGCGCTAAAAAGGTTGCTCTCATAACAGGTATTACGGGACAGGACGGCTCATATCTTGCGGAATTACTGCTTGAAAAAGGATATGATGTCCATGGGTTAGTCCGTCGTTCAAGTATTATGAACATCGGACGCATAGAGCATGTCTACACCAACACCACCCACCCTACGGGGAGGATTTTTTTGCATTATGGCGATCTTGCGGATACCGCTTCGCTGGTACGGCTGTTGGTGAACATAAAACCTGACGAAGTGTATCATTTAGGAGCAATGAGCGATGTGCGGATCAGTTTTGATATTCCTGAATACACCGCAAATATTACGGGGCTCGGGACGCTTCGTATGCTTGAAGCAATGCGCCAAAGCGGGCTTGAGCATGTAAAATTTTATCAGGCATCCAGTTCCGAGATGTTCGGTAAAACATCGGAAGTGCCTCAAAAAGAAACATCTCCGTTTGTTCCCCAAAGTCCGTACGCGATTGCGAAAGTATTTGCCGATGCGATATGCAAAAATTACCGCAACTCATACAATATGTTTATTTGCAGCGGTATTTTGTTTAACCACGAATCTCCGAGGCGCGGAGAAAACTTTGTTACGCGTAAAATTACATTAGGGATAGCGAACATTTTGGCGGGAAAACAAAAAAAGATTTATTTAGGGAATTTGGATGCACAGCGTGATTGGGGATATGCTCCCGAATATGCCGAGGCAATGTGGCGGATGCTCCAGCATCCCGAGCCGGATGACTATGTGGTGGCGACCGGCGAGACGCATTCGGTCCGCGAATTTATGGAAGAAGCGTTCCGCTTAGCGGGACTTAACTGGCGGGACCATGTTGAAATAAAGCCCGAACTTTATAGGCCGTCCGAAGTAGATATTCTTCAGGGTGATATTTCAAAGGTGCGCGCCAAACTTGGATGGGAGCCAAAAGTTACCTTTCAAGAGCTTGTGAGGATTTTACTTGAAGCGGATTGCAAAACGGCAGGGGTATCGATTCTGAAGCAAGTATAACTGCGTATAAAAGTGAATAGTATATTTGGAAAATCAATTACCGCATGCCATATGTGCAGGGGTTCGCGCCTTGCGCTTGTTTTTGATTTGGGGCACCATCCGCATTCCGATGATTTTGTGGAGCCGGAACGGCTGAAAAGAGAGATGCATGTGTTTCCATTACGGCTGGTTTCTTGTAAAGATTGCGGTCTTTTGCAAATTGATTATCTGGTCAATCCCGACATTCTTTATAAAACAAATTATGTCTATGAGTCATCAGTAACGGCTACGGGGCGCGCGCACTATGCGGATATGGCGCGCCATAGTGTGGAGCGTTTTCGTATTCAAAAAAATAATCTCGTGATTGATATCGGGAGCAATGTGGGCGTATTGTTGCAGGGGTTTAAGGATGCAGGCATGCGAGTGCTTGGCATAGACCCTGCCGACATCCCTGCCAAAAAAGCAATCGCGGAGGGCATCCCAACTATTATTGATTATTTTACAAAAGCTGTTGCGGAGGACATTGTCGCGAAACACGGAACCGCACGCATCATCACAGGAACAAATGTTTTTGCGCATCTTCATGACATAGATAGCGCTGTAGAAGGAATGAAGCATATACTTGCCTCTGACGGCGTTATTGTCATTGAAGCGCCGTATGCGTTGCCACTCATAGAGCATCTTGAATATGATACGATATACCACCAGCATGTCGGGTATCTTTCGGTAAAGCCCATGCAGGCATACTTCAAGCGTTTTGGTCTTGAGCTTTTTGATGTTATGCCCCAAGATATTCATGGCGGGACAGTTCGCTATTATGTCGGGCATGTCGGCGCCCACCCTATTATTTCTTCTGTAGACGAGTATATAAAAAAAGAAGAAGCATTCGGACTGTATGACACAGAGCGTCTCAAACGCTTTGCTGATGAAGTAAAAGCCCAGCGCATAGCGCTTATTGGTATGCTGCAGGATTTGAAGAGAAGCGGAAAACGAATTGTTGCGATTTCAACGCCCGCAAAAGGGAATACTCTTCTGAATTATTGTAATATAGACGGGGCATATCTTGAGTACGCGACAGAAAAATCAGCGCTCAAGGTTGGGAAATACACCCCGGGCACCCTTCTTAAGATAGAGCCGGACGCAAAATTACTTTCCGACCAGCCGGATTACGCGTTGATTCTTGCCTGGAACTTTGCGAAAGAAATTATGGCGAACAACGAAGAATATAAAAAGCGGGGAGGAAAATTTATTATTCCTATACCGAAGCCGCGTATCATATAAGAAATTAAAAAATCAAAAATCCCTGGCCGGGAAGGCAAAATGCAAAAATGTTTTATAATTTCAACTTTTAAATCAATTTTTTAATGACCTAATTTTTAAAATTATTTAGAAATTAAAACATTGTGTCATTCACTTAAAATTAAAAATTTAAAATTTTGTGTTAGGCATATGAAGAAAAAAGATAGCAAGGTTATTATTAAAAAGTTAAGGCCCGTATTCCGGGATACGCGCGGAGATATTTTTGATATTGTTGAGGATGAGATTCATCACATCGGCTTTATTACATTTCGAAAGGGAGCTGTGCGTGCCAACCATTATCACAAGCGCTCAACGCAATATACGTATGTGATCAAGGGTAAAATTGAATTGATGACGAAGGACGCGAAACATAAAAATGCGAAAGCAAAAAAAATAATTATGAGCGAGGGGGTGCTTGCGGTGATACCCCCGTTTATTATTCACGCATATCGTGCCCTTACTCCCGCAAGCATCATAGATTGCACAACCGAGTCCCGTAACGCGGATGGGTATGAAAAAGATACAATTCGGGTGGTGCCAGAATAAGATATGATGCAGTCGCTTCTTGGTGAGCTATACTATCGTAAAGCAAAATATTATAAAGCCATTCTCAAAAAGTGGGCGCTCTATTCGCTGTTCGGACGTTCTCGTAAAAATCGCGACACATCGTTTGTGGAAAAAGAATACGGTGCAGTGTGGTCAAGAGATCGTTTTGCAATTGAGCGCGATAAGCCGCAGATACAGGAGTTGCATGGACAGGCAGTACGATGGCGCTCAATTGATAGGAAACGATTTACGATGTCGCATATAAGCAATACCATACGGAGTTTGGACGGGGTAAAGAGTGTTTTGGAGATGGGGAGCGGTGGGGGCATTAATATACTTGCGCTTGCGGTATTGCATCCCGACATTTCAGAATGGCACGGCGTTGAGCTTACGCCCGAAGGAGTGAGCGTATCGCGAAACATACTCGTATCTCCGCCCTACGACTATTTAGAATATGTTACGGGCTTTTCCCGGGATGAAATTTCAAAACGCCTTTCGCGTGCGCGTATCACATTTCATAAAGGAGATATGACACGGCTTCCTTTTGAGCGCGATTCCATGGATTGTGTGTTTTCATGCCAGGCAATAGAACAGCTTCCGCGCGCATACCCTGAGGCATTTTGCGAAGCAAAGCGGGTGACACGCGCGCACGCTCTTTTTTTGGAGGAGTTTCGGGAAGCGCAAGCGAACATATTTGAACGGATGCATCTTAAAAATCGCGATTATTTTCGCGCATCTTTTCACGAAGCCGAAAAAGCAGGATTTACAATAATTTCGTTTGAGCCGTTTCCATTAAAACAGCTTTATTACAGTTTAGGTTTTCTTGTCTGTAAATCGTAACACGCGCAGGTATGCTCAAAGATGACGTTGGAAGGCGATAGCGCCGTCTCTGATTTCTATTTCGTCACCGTTTGAAAACGCGCGTTCTTCTACGACGCGCGCGATAATGTGCGCGACTGCTTCGGGGGATTGCTGCCGGGAAGCATCTTTCTCTCCGAAAAGTTTTCTGCGCATAGCGGTATTGATGCCGCCCGGCGCGACAGTAATACAGGAAACAGGGGAGTCGGAAAGCTGTTTTGCAACTGACTGCATTAATCCATGGACTGCGAATTTTGTTGCGGAGTATATGGGGACATGCGTGTTGCCGTGGATACCGGCACCCGATCCGATTGTTATAAGAATTCCTTCTTTTTGTTTTTTCATGGCGGGAATTGCGGCGCGTAAAAAATAAAAAACCGAATCAACGTTCGTACGCATGTATGTTGTATATTCGGCATCAGTCGTCTCTTCAATCAATTTTTTTTCGCTTATCCACCCCGCGTTATTTATCAGAACATCAATTGTGGTGTGGCGTGCCAGTGTTTTTTTAATGAATTGCTCCACGTCATCTTTGTCTGTGACATCAACGCGCGCGTAGTCGCATGCCTCTCCGCTTTTTTGTATATGCCCGCACACCTGTTTCAGTTCAGTTTCTTCAAGCGCGCAGAGTACGACACATGCATGTTTTTTCGCAAACGCATAGGCGAGGGACTCTCCAAGTCCTCGGGATCCGCCTGTTATGACTACGATTTTGTTTTTGAGATTCATAGAATCTTTTATTATCTGCCCGCAACTACCCATGGCGAGCTTCGCTTGCCATGGAGGTGGATGCGGTATGCAGATAATAAACCCAGCACATAAGTTTAATAGCACGTCGCTGTATGAATGCAGTATCCATCGAACAAAAGCCGGTTAAAAAATGACGTTGTTTAAACTTATGTGCTGGGTGGAATAACCGCACAACCGCAATCAGCGCGGATACCGCACTGCTTGCGGTGCGGTTATTCATTTATATCATAGAATGAGCGAGAGAGAAAATGAAAAGCGGACATTGTGGTGTCCGCTTGCGTGTAAGATGATGTATAGATTTAGTAGGCATCTATTCGATTGTTGAGTGTATGCCGGATACGTTCTATAAGTGTGCCCGGTTCAAGATGAAGTATCTTTTCAAATTCTTTCTGTTCCAGCGACCCGGCAATATCTTGAACCTCTAAAAGGCTTTTACCGTTGTAACGAGGCCGATATGAATCGCAAAATTCAACAACAGATTTTTTCTTTGACGCGTCACGAATGCGTTCCTTAATATCAACAAATTTCGCATTCAAGGTAATCAAGTCAATAAAGTGCATAATTTTTTCTTCGCGCGTTCTTTTTTCTAGATATTCAATGTCTGCCCTCTGAGGGATGTTTGCGTGCATCAAGTGTATGATGTTTTCAGGAATGCCCATCTTTTGCAATACCGCTATTTCTTTTTCGGCGGCATCGCGGTGTCCTTTAGCACCACCCAGTTTTTTCATTGCTTCTATTTCATTTCGTTTATACCAATCGTGGAGTAACGCTGCGCTCACAATGTTCTTACGATCGGCTCCCATGTACTCGGCCAGAATGTCGGCGCCCACCGCTTCAACCAAACAATGTTCGGATATATTTCTCCAGTCACGATTTTCTTTCCCGAGTACGCCGCCCTTTTTGAGAATGCGCATTTCTGCAAGATGGGTTGTTGCGAAATGAGAAAAATACCTCGTCTTTTTTAATTCCCGCATTTCTTCTTCTGATGGTATGTTTTTTTCAAATTTTTCCATTTCAAAATAGTATATAGAATATTTTACAAATTGTCAATTCTTTGTATTCTTGATACAGTGAAGATTATGAAAATCGCGCTTATCATACGGCGGCTGAATGTTAAAGGAGGGGCGCAACGCCAAATTCTTGAGCTTGCGCGCGAATTAAAAAAAAGAGGGCACGATGTAACGCTCTATACGTTTCTTCTTTCAAAGGAACACTGTTATGCGGATTTGATGCAGGATATTGATATTGCCGTACTTCCTGATTTTAATCCGCCTCCGGAAAAACGAGAAGGTGTCATGCGCCTTTTTTCGTATGTTCGTACGGTGCAGTATGAAAATAATGCTTCAAAAAAGCTCGCGCTGATCATTGATGATGATACTGACCTTTTACATCCGCATGACCATGTGAGTTATCGCGTTGCCGCGTTTTTTAAAAAATACAAAAAAAATATTTCGTCTGTATGGATGATGAATGACATGCCTACGCGCGCCTGGTCTTTTTGGAGAGAAAGCCAGTTTCGTCCGGAATTACGGCTTTCACTCGCAAAAAAAATATTTTATTGGCTCGTGGACACATACGACGCGCTTCGCTTTATTGCGTTACAGGATGCGATTGTGGTAGTAGACGATCGAGATCGAGTGTGGGTAAAAGAATCTTTTCACAAAGATGCCTCTATTGTGCGATGCGGTCTCCATATTGAGCATTTTCGTTACAGAGAGCGGTCAATTACAAAAGGACAGCCGCTTCGGATTCTTGGCATAGGGATTTTGCTTGTGCATCGGCGTTTTGAAGACAGCATTGAGGCCGTGCGCATACTTCGTAAAGAGGGGTATGATGGCATGCTTTCTATTATAGGAAGCCGGGAGAGTGATAGGAAATACGCCGCATCATTGGCAGAGCAAGTAGAAAAGTCGGGCATGAATAGATATGTGGCGTTTCAGGGGGATGTAACCGAAGACGAGTTAATGGATTCGTATAATAGGCACGATGTGTTTGTGTTCCCGAATCATTTACAAAGTTGGGGGCTTGCGGTATTTGAAGCAATGGCGTCGGGTCTTCCTGTTATTGTTTCAAAAAGCGCTGGCGCTTCCGAAGTTTTGACGGATAAAAAAAACGCATTATTGGTCAATCCGAAAAGCCCGCGCGAGATTGCAAAAGCAGTCCAATCCCTTGTTGACAATCCTGATTTATATCGTACTCTAAGTAAGAATGGCCGTGATTTTGTAGAACAAAATATATCATGGGGGAAATATACCGATCAGATGGAGGAGATATTTAAGAAAACAATGAACAAGGAGCGATAGCTCAATTTTTAATTTTTTAATTCTTAATTTTTGATGAATTTTTAATTTCTTAATGTTTAAAAATTTTTTCATTTAGATATTGAATTAAAATTTAAAATTAGAAATTAATAATTTTATATTTAGCGCATTCATTCCAAATTTTTAAGGTAAGTGTATATGAGCAATAGATCAAAAACCATCCTTTTTACATTGTATGCTCAAAATGTGTACCAGCATCTTTTCATGCCCTCGGGCGGAGTTGCCGACCAATTAACCGCGAATACCGATTATCGGGTGGTATTTTTGGTCCCCCCCGGCGTTATTGAGGATCTTGTAAAAAAATCAGAAATCGCGCAAAGAAAGAACGTGCGTATTGAGGTTATCCAAAAAATGCCGAAGCGCACGCTTCTGCAAAATGCATTCTATTTTTTCTATTCGTATCTTGTTTTTACGAGCACCACCAAATTATTGGCAACATTCGGTGCGCGGGCAGACGCTCCTCCTGCAGGAAGCAATAGGCACTTATTTTTTATAAAAACCGCGATTGCGCACACGTTCGGTAAGGTTCCTTTTATAAAAAAGCGTGTTGTTCCCTGGCTCTATCAAAGAATTTTTCGTGGGCGGCAATACCGCGCCCTTTTTGAAAGCTACAGACCCGACCTTGTTTTTATCTCCAATATCGCGCATTTTCCCGATCCCGAAATTGCGACAGAAGCGCGCCGAAGAAGGATACGAACGCTTGGCATGGCGTCAAATTGGGACCATCTCAATAAATATTTTATTCCGGTATATGCGGACATATTATTAACGCAAAATGCTCCCATGAAAGAAGAAGCTGTCTTATATCATAATTATGACGAGAATAAGGTGGTGGTTGTTGGCTTTCCCGAGCATGATGCTATTCTTAAAAAAAAGAAGAACGCATTAACGCGTGAAGAATTTTTCAAAAAAATAGGAATTCCCGCGAAAAGCAAACTTATTCTTTTTATTTCGGGGAGCGTGTATTGTCTTGATGAGCCCGTCATACTAAAAGAAATCTCAGATTGGATACGGGATGGCGTGTTCGGCCCTGACGTATGCCTTATGGTGCGTCCGTACCCCCAGCGAACAGAGAAAGAAAAATATAAGGAGCTAGAACATGACCCGCGCATTATTTTTAACTGGCTGAGCAATTGGGAAAACCCGGAGGGGGATTTGTATTACCAGAATTCCATGGATTATGCCGATATAGCAATTTCTGTTTTTTCAACAACCGCAATTGAGGCGGCGTTGCGGGACAAGCCCGTCTTAACTATCGGTTTTGATGGCAACAGCGCGCGTCCGTATCACCAGTCGGTAAAACGGTTTGAGCACTTGTCGCATTTCCGCCACGTTCTTGATACGGGAAGCGTTCCTGTTATGCGTTCTTTTGCGGAGCTCCAGAAAGGCATTCAAAGATATCTTGAGGACCCATCACTCCATCGTGAAGAACGGAAAAAACTTATAGACAGGATGTGTTATAGGGTAGACGGCAAGTCGTCCTCACGAGTGGTTGATGGTATGATACAAATGCTTAATGGAACAACCTAAAAAAAATTTTTCTTTTTTTGAGCGATATGTAAGCGGAGAAACAAATTCCGCGACGTGGGGAGTTGTGTCGCGCGGTATCGCGCTTGCGAACACATTTCTTATACTGTCCGCGCTTTCTCTGTATCAATACGGCGTCTACCAATTACTTCTTCAGTCATACTCGTTTCTTATCGTATTTATCGGCGTTGGCGCGAATGTAGTAAAAAATGATATTTTCCGGTACGCGGGGGAGGGGAATGATTCGTTTGCGAAAAAATTATATATTGAGCTGACTGCGGCGCGTACAGTCGTGGGGGTGCTTTTGTGGGCAGTAACGTTTTTCGGCGCGTCGTTGTTTTCGTTTCGATTTGGCGCTGATGCCATAGCGCTGATTCGGATACTTTCTTTTTTGTTTCTCTATGAAATTCTTCTGCGTTTAATGCAGCCGATCCTTTTGCTCCGCATGAAATTCTTTGTGCTTGGGACTCGAGGCGTATTAAATAAAAGTTTCCAGTTTTTGCTCCTTTTATTTTTTTTCTTTTTTATGCATCTTGGGGTGCGCGAGGTTATTTTGTCCCAGGTTGTGGCGGCATTTCTTTCGCTTATCTTTTTTGTCCCTGCTTTTATTGGTTCATATAAGCCATGGATGCGCGTGGTACCCGCCCAACAGGGCATTATGCTTCGCATCCTTATGTCATACGGGAAATGGGCGTTTTTCAGACCAATGCTCAATAAGGCAACAACATTTGTTTCAACGTGGCTTATCAAATTGCTCATCAGTACCGAGGCAGTCGCTATCTTCAGTGTTGCCCAATCAATGGTAGGGCTTGTGAAAGGATTTACGCCCACGGGGTCTTTATCAATCCTTATTCCTATTTCTTTGCAGGATAAGGAACGCGCGCAGCGCATTCTATCATATGGCACAAAATATCTCGTATTGCTTTCTATCGTGCTTGCGCTTGGAGGTTTGGCCGTAGCCCCTCCCCTAATATATCTTTTTTTCCCGCAATATGTTCCTGCGTTGCCGTTATTCTATCTTATGTTGCCGCATATGGTTATCAACGCGGCAGGTGCCGTTGCGACTATTTTCTTTTTTGCGTTGCGCAAACAAAAGTTCCTTTTTTTACAGAGCGTGCTATCCAGCGTATCAACAATCGGATTGTATCTTATTTTGATTCCGCTTTTTGGGATATGGGGGCTTGCGCTGGAATACATTATCACGCCGCTTTTCCTGCTCGGAGTGCTGTATTGGTACATTAAAACGATAAAACCGGGCGTTTGGATCCAATGGAGCGCTATTCTATCGTTTGGGAAAGAAGACAAAATTTTTCTTTCAAATATTTTCGCGCAGGGAAAGGTTATTCTGCAGGGACGGCTTTTGCGGAGGAAAAAACCCGCGTTGGAATAAAACTGATATTTTGCGCATACGTCAATATTGTCGGGCATTCGGATGTAGCGTATCATATCTGTATCAGGAAAAAATTACCCATTACCCATAACTTATAACTAATTACTTGTTCATGGCTTTTGTTCAGATTGGAAATAAAAAAATAGGAGATGGAGAGCCGTGTTTTATGGTCGCAGAAATCGGCATCAATCACAACGGCTCAATGGAGCTGACCAAAAAGCTGATTGATGCGGCGATAGAAGCAGGATGTGATGCGGTTAAGTTCCAAAAGCGCACAGTCTCTATCGTGTATAGTGAAGAAGAGCTCATGCGTCCGCGTGAGGTGCCCGCGCATGTTATTTCGGCCGCTATTAATCGCGGCGTACTTTCGTCAGACCGCGTTGCTTCTCTTGTAAAATCAAATTTGCTTGAGACGACGAACGGAGATTTAAAATTGGCGTTAGAGCTTACCGAAAAAGAATACAAAGAGATTGACGCGTATTGCAAGGAGAAAGGAATTATGTGGTTTGCGTCTCCTTGGGACGAGAAAAGCGTTGATTTTTTGGAGCAATTTAACCCCCCTGCCTACAAGGTGGCGTCAGCGTCTCTTACCGATAGCAGTCTGTTGCGCTATATTCGCTCTAAAGGCAGGCCGGTTATTCTTTCAACCGGTATGAGCACAATGGAGCAAATACAAAAAGCAGTGGAGTTGTTGGGGAAAGAGAATCTTATATTGTTGCATTGTGTCTCCACGTATCCGTCAGACGAAAAGGATATTAACTTGTCGGCTATTACGACGTTTGCAAAGGCGTTCCCGGGAGTGCCGATCGGATACAGCGGGCATGAACGAGGTATTTCTTCTTCAGTGAATGCGGTAGTGCTTGGCGCGTGCATGGTTGAGCGCCATATCACCCTTGATAGGACTATGTGGGGGTCTGACCAGGCGGCAAGCGTGGAGCCGAAGGGAATGGAACTTTTGGTGCGGGATATCCGCAAGTTTGAAGAGGCGCGAGGCAACGGCACGAAGGTCGTGCTTGCAAGTGAAGAATCAATTATCAAAAAACTGCGGCGGAAAATTGATTTTTAGCATTACTCTTACTACGAGAAAGAAAAATGCCCCGAAAATATTTCGGGCATTTTTTGTACGGGGGTTGTCCAGCACATAAGACCCTATGTGCTGGGTTGAAAAAAACAATAATACCGAGTACCATATACCGTAATGCCGCACAATACTCGCATAGGGATTATGCATGGACGGCTTTCACCCTCTCGTGACGGGCGTTTTCAGTATTTCCCAAAAGATGATTGGAGAGAAGAATTTCCACAAGCGCGCAATCTCGGGTTTTCTTCTATTGAATGGATTGTGGAGGTTGAAAACTTTGAAGCAAATCCGCTTTTTAATCCCGAGGGAAGAAAAGAAATACAAACACAAAGCAAGCAACACGGGGTGGGGGTGTATTCTTTGTGCGCTGATTACTTTATGAAAAAGTTTTTAATAGGAGAATCGGGAGACGAGGCGGCAGGCGTTCTTCGTACAATGGTTTCGTGTGCTTCTGAGGCTGGCGTGTCTCTCATTGGTATTCCGTTACTTGAAGGAGCGGCGCCCAAAACAGAGGATGAAAAAAATGAATGTGTGGTACGGCTTTCCCCGATTGTAAAAGAGGCACAGCATAAAGGCATTTCTTTTGTATTTGAAACAGAGATGACAGCGGAAGAATCAATTGATTTTCTTGAGAGATTTTCAGAAGAAGCAAAAGAAGACGTGAGCAATGCCGTGGGTATTTGCTATGATATTGGCAATGCGACTTCCTATGGGTTTGATAGTGCAGGAGATATTAAAAAACTTGGAAAACGTATACACGAAGTTCATCTGAAAGACCGCAAAAAGGGAACAACACAGACCGTAGTATTGGGGACGGGAGATGCGGATTTTCAGGGGAGTTTTCGCGCGCTTGCAGACATAGGATTTGGCGGTGTTATTATCATGCAGGCATGGCGCGGTGAAGATTATATAGAAGACGCGGCAGTACAGCTTGCGTATATTAAAAAAATAGCGGATACTGTATAGCGTTATGCATTCAGATATTAAAAAACTATTTTCATTAGAAAATCGCGTCGCAATCATTACGGGCGGCGCCGGATTTTTGGGCATGCAATATGCCGACACGTTGAGCAAGGCAGGAGCGCATGTGGTTCTTTTTGATATAAAAGATGAGCACACAATACAAGGCTTAGCGAAAAAAATAACAGACGCGCATGGCGTTGAAGCGCTTGGCATACGCGTTGATATTACCGACGCTGATGCGGTAGAAAAAGCAGTGACGGAGGTGAAAGATAAATTCGGTACGGTTGATATACTCATTAATAACGCGGCAATGAATCCGGCGGTTGGCGATAAACACGCGGACAAGCTTTTCGCGCCGTACGAACAATACCCGATAGAGCTTTGGCGCAAGGAAGTAGAAGTGAATCTTACGGGAGCTCAAATCTGTACGCAGGCAGCAGCACCAATTATGATGAAGCAGAGGAACGGAGTAATAATAAACAAGGGATCCGAAATCGCCGTTGCGACATATGACCACCGCGCATATGGCGAAGGTTCAGGGAAATTTAAATCAGCGGCATATATCACAACGAAAACGTCTCTTTTGGGACTGACCCGTTCATGGGCGAGCTATCTTGCTCCGTACGGTGTTCGTGTCAATATGTTTTGTCCGGTCGGGATGCAGACGCCCGCGCACGATAAAGAATTCGTGAAGCGCTACGCGTCGTTGAATATGTTCGGACGCATGGCACAGCCCGGGGAATATAACGGCACAATGCTTTTTTTGTGTTCTGACGCGTCTTCGTTTATGACGGGGGCAAATCTTATCGTTGATGGTGGGAAGACAGCGTGGTAATATACATTCCTACGAATATACGAACATGCGCGAAAGTACGAAAGGGTTAATTTTTATTTCGTATTTTCGTAGGAGTTCGTAATTTCGTAGGAAATATATGAATATGTTTTCACTCAAAAATAAGACAGTTATATTAACTGGCTCCACGGGCTATCTCGGCAAATATTTTGCGCGTGCGCTCGCTGATTTTGGAGCGCGTGTGTTATTGCTCGGACGCAATCAGGAAAAATTAGATTCGTTGTTAGGCGAATTACAAAAGGAATATCCCGAAAGCCAGTGCGCGGTGTATTGTTTTGACCAATATGATCATGAAGAGGCGCGCAGACAATATGAGCGTATGATTGCGGAGGAAAAAAAGATAGACATTCTTATTAATAACGCATTTGATTTTAGTAAGAATACCGGATTTAACGATCCATCAGGACGATGGGAAAATGTTACATACGAAAAAGCGGTTACTATGTTTGATTCGGCTTTTTACTGGGCATTTCAGGCGATTCAAATAATTGGGCCGGTAATGAAACAACAAGGAAGCGGTTCCATTATTAATATAGGAACATTTCATGCCGATCATCCGCCAATGAAAGGGATCTATGAAGGAACGACAATTTTTAATCCGATTATATATGGTCCGCAAAAAGCCGCGCTCAAACTGTTAACAAAGCGGATGGCGGTTGAATTGGCTCCGGAGGTTCGCGTAAATATGATTTCTCCCGGGCCGGTTCCTAATACGGCAGGCAAAAGCGCAAACGCGATTACAAAAGATGATCCGGTTCTTTCGCGCCTTTCAAAGCGAATTCTTTTTGATCGTATGGGGCATCCGACCGATCTTACGGGTGCTGTGATTTATTTCGCGTCAGACGCGTCAAGTTGGACTACCGGTGTTAACTTTGTCATTGATGGGGGATACGATGTTGCGTAGAAGAAGTTAAAAGTTATGGGTTATGAGTTATAGGTTATGGGTTATTGTGATGTTAAAATTTGAATTGCAAATGAAAATACTCCGAGAAGTTCTCGGAGTATTTATTATAAATTTGAATATTCTAAATTTATTGTGGGGGGAGTGTTAATGGGTCAATTCCACGAGCTTCCAGGATAAAATTCGCAAAATCGCGGAACGCACCTTTACCGCCTTCACGTTCAGATATAAAATGAGCAATTTTTTTAATGTGCGGGTCGGCGTTTATCGGTGCTGCGCGCAGGGCAACTTTTTGCATGAGAGGAACGTCAACAAGGTCATCTCCGATATAGGCGCATTCGTCAAAAGAAATATTTTTTTCTTTTAAAAAATCCATAGCCGCTTCTAATTTTCGGGATCCGCCCATGCCTGTGTATATTTTTACGTGCTTCCATCCGCCGTCACCTTCTATTTTTGATGAAGAGGGAAGTGTATTCCATTTTTCTACCACATCAAGAATGTGCTTTGCGGAGTCACCTTTTTCATTTGTAATAAGAGCAACATCAAGACCGATTGCGCGCAAGAGGGAAACACCTTGTCCGTCATAGTAACTTCTGTATTTTGATTTGTACGGCGCTCCTTCAAGTACTTGGTTATTAGTAAAAACCCCGTCTACATCGGAGAAAACCACTTTTATTTTTTTGGCGATTTCTTGAATGTTTTGATTACTATTCATATGTTCTCTCAAAATTGTATGCGTGAGATTATGTGTAAGTATTTTACACCGAAACTCGTCTATATATCAACCCCGTTAGATGAGTAAGCCTTGCGACACTCTATCTAACGGGGTCAACCCCGTTATGAGCAAGCTTTGCGAAGCTCTGTCTAATGGGGTCAATCCCGATGACCTAATTTCATTTCTCTAATTCGCGCGAATTAGAGAAATGAAATTAGAAAATAGAGTGAACAAAGAAACAAAAGAGATAATGATTTTTTAGTATATAAAAATCCCATTCCGCTGAAAGCGAAATGAGATTTTTGTTAGAAGCCCCACGTTTGTATTTCTGTACTTACACGACCCGGAAGATCGTCCATTGAGATTAAAATCGCTCCCGCAACAATTAATAATGCCGCAAAGATGCGTTTTTTAAAATCTTTTTCTTTGAAGAATAAAAAGCCGAGAGTTACAGAAATAAGAATTTGCAGCCGTTTTAATGTCCCTACATACGCGACAAGGGTATTGTTGTATGTCGGGTTGACAAAGAAAATGTGCGCTACCCAGAATATGCCGATAAGAACCAAAAGACCCAATGTGGTGTAGGCAAGGAGCGGATAGATTGTTTTCTTTTCGGGATTTTTTATCTCTTTTGAATCCGGTTTGTATGCGTACCAAATCATATAGGCGAGTGCGAGCAGTCCTACTTCTACCATTGCTCCCAATGCAAGGCCCTGCATGTTTATTCCGCGTCGTGTAAATAGCCCGTCAAATATTAATCCTATTGTTCCCATGCAGGCGGATGCAAGCGCAAGCGAGACTACTATTGTAGCGCCGCGTTCTTCCGGTGAAAGTTGCCGTAGTTTGAATAAAAGAGTCAGTCTTCGGAGCGGATTTAAATAGTGGTACCATTTTTCGGGAGTTTTCTTGAAAAGCAAAACGTACGATCCCAGCGCCATAAGCGTTATTCCTATGATGCCGATGCGGCCCGGATATTCTCCTAAAAGAATTGCAAGTACGGTAATAAGGCCGGGTGTCATTGCCTGCAACGGAGCGGTAAGCGATACTTCCCCCGCGTCAATAGATGCCGCTTTTGCGTTAAAAAACTGTATAAACACATTTGCTATAGTTGTGCCAAAAACAGCCACCCAGAACCCCGGGAGTAAAGCAGGCATAGTTACCCCCCAGAGGGTGTAGTAGCACATCGCAAATACAATTGCCGTAACAAGAAAGGACAACGTCAGAAATTGCAGCGGTGTTACCGTTGTCCGCTGCATAATATAGCGTTTTATGATGTTAAAGAACCCAATCACAAGGGCCCCACCCAAGATGGGCAGTAATACGGTCAGCCAGAATGTAGCCATCCCCGTCTCCTTTTTATGCTTTGAATTTACAAAAAGACTACATTATTTTTTTGCGTATGTCAACCCCGTTAGATGAGCAATCCTTGTGACACTCTATCTAATGGGGCCAACTATAGTCCAATGAAGCGCATGATAAAAAAAAGAGGCAAGAAAAATGCTTTCTTGCCCTTGCTTTTTTTTGAAATGCAAAGTTAAATCAAAATTCTATTGGAGCGCTTTAATTTCTGGTAAAAGTATAGCGTGTGATCGTATCGCCGCCATGCGTCTCATTTTATTTAGTATTGGATCAAGCGCGTTATCAATAATAAAAGTAAGAATTTCAATCATTCTCACGTTTTCCGCCTCATCTGATTCATCCGATGTATCAATGTACAACGGCATATACGTTGTTTTATCTGGGAATTCAAATTGTCGGTATGCATTCCATGTTCCTTTGAGGGTATTCACTGGAGCCAAATCTTTTTTGCGCGCTTCGCTACGATTACTTGCGCGCTGTTCAATCGTTTTTGCATTAGCAAAGCACAAAATTACTTTAAGGTTTACTGAAGAAGGAATTTCTGGAATAGAAAACCCATCCCGTTGGGCGTATTCTGCTTCAATCGCTTTTATATATTCCGAAGCTTTCTTCGTCAGTTCTACAAATGCACCTTGGTGGACTTCCCGAGTGAGCATGACTGCTTCAGTGACGATAGACGCTTTTCCAAGAATTAAAAGACGTAAAATATCATTGCGTAATTCCTCATTTTTATATACATGTTCGCTTTTGGTAACGTGGTTATCAGCTCTCCCTGGATATAAACGATGAAACACCTCATCCAATCTAACCACATCAGCATCTTTAAATTCCTCTTGTTGAAGTATTTTTTTCAACAGCCAAGATTTTCCTGAAAACGGTAACCCCGAAAATACAACAATATTACGATCCGGCACTTTTTGCCCTCCTTTTGGTAAAAAACTATTTTTTAGAGACTAACATATTTTGTCTTAACATGCAATAGATTTTATTGACAAACAAGTTTTTTTTGCGCAGGATATGGACATGGAAAAGGATGTAAAAATTATAGGTATTATTCCCGCCCGTGGGGGGTCAAAAAGCATACCGCATAAAAACATTGTGGATCTCGGCGGTAAGCCACTTATTGCGCATACGATTGAAATGGCAAAAAAATCAAAATTGCTTGATGCGTTTATTGTGTCTACTGATGATGAAAAAATTGCGGAAGTAGCCCGTAAGTACGGCGCGGATGTTCCTTTTTTACGTCCAAAAGAATTAGCAGAGGACAAAACACCCGATTTGCCTGTCTTTCAGCATGCGATGACGTGGTTAAAAGAAAACCGCGGATGGAATCCGGAGATTCTTGTCCATCTTCGCCCTACCACGCCATTTAAAACAGCGGAGGATATAGATGGCTTGCTTTCGCATATGATCCAAGGGAAATATGATTCCGCGCGGAGCACGCATCTTTGGACGGGTAAATCGCCCTACAAATCAATGCTTAAAGGAGAAGATGGGGTCACGCTTAAACCGCTTCTTGTGACTGAACATTATGACCGGCTCGGTATAGATGTGCCCCGCCAGTTGTTACCCGATGTATTCGTGATAAACGGAGTTGTGGATGCAACACGGACGCATTTTATTGTTTCAGAAAACAAAATGTGGGGACCGCATATGTGCGGGTATGATATTCCCGAGGAACGCGCAATTGATATTGACGGGTATGATGATCTTGAGAAAGCGAAAGAGTATTTGAAAAAATTCTAAATTCCAAATAATATTCAATAACCAAAATCTCAAACGTTTTGAATTTATGTCATTGGAATTTAGGTATTGTTTGTGATTTGGTGCTTGTGATTTGAAATTTTTATTTTGAGTGCTTATTTACGATTTCATCAATTGCATCCGCGGTGCGTTTCCATGAGAGGCCATCGGTGAATTGGACAAATTTCTCTGCGATTTTTTTCCTTCCCTCGCGGTCGTATTCAGGGTGTTGTAAATATGCATTGATATGCACCCCCAGTTCTTCGGGAGAAAATGCAACACGGATGCCCCCAGTCTCCATGTATGCTTTTGGTATTTCGTATTCAAGCGATCCTTCGCCGATACCTTTCGGGAAGCCGATGCAAACGATGGGTGTATCAAAAATGCATGCTTCCATTACGGTTGTTGAAAATATATTGATTACAACATCGCTATACATCAGGGTTTCAGTTAGGTTTGCCGTATCTTTTTCGTTCATTTCTACTTTGAGATGTTTGCCCGGCGCCTTGTGATCTTCTAAATGCTGGATGGAACCCCCACGTTCTACATGTACGCCCGGAGTGTGTCCATATGGTGTGTAGCGTTTAAGAATTTCTACCGGATGAATGCGGATAATGATGTTCGGGTTGCCCTCAAGCCCTCCTCTTTTTTTAAGATCCATGATCGCATTCATGACAGGCTCCCACCAGGGGAATCCTACGGGAGTAGAGGTAAAATATGTGACTGTTTTTTTATCGGGGTCAAGATTTTTTGAGAGTAAAAAATCTTTGCGGCTGCGTATTTTGTTTTCTTTTGTATCATTAAAATAATGGTCAAAACGAAGACAGCCGGTTTCAAACACATGGTTAGGTTTATAATGGAAAAAATCTATAACTTCTTTTTTCATTTGTGTATTCCAAGTAAAAAAGTAATCGGTTTTACGAAGGAACTTCCCTTTGTTATAGGTATTATCTACATTGATGTAGGTAGCAAGTGTCGGGATGCCGAATGTCTTTGCGTTAATGACAAGCTCCGCATCAAACGGCATAAAGCCGGGGGTCATAGTTATCATGAGTTTTGGGCTGTATGTTCGCAGAAGATCTTTGAATGTTGGCGATGGCTGGATGTAGAAACGTTCAAGCAATGTGAATAATGATACGTACGGCAGCTGTTTTGGGAGTATCCGCCCTGCTTGTATAAGCGCTCGTATGGGCAGAGGGCGAAGAGGTCGCGCTTTTGCGATTTCAGGATTTTTATATTGGCGATAAATGAAGCGCCTGGTTGCGGTAAAATGGTCGAATTCCCGCGCAAAAGGAAGGCGGAGATAATTATCAAAAAAGGCAAGTTCTTTTTTGTTGTACAGTGGTAGAACAATATACTCAAGATTTTTATGTAGGAGATACCCGAATTTTTTGGCCATTGCCGTGTCAACTTTTTGTGTGAGCGCAACAACGTGGTATTTTTCTACAAGATGTTCAACGCATTTCCCTCTAAGCATTTCAGAGTAATCCCTTGGAGTTGAAAGACCGAGAAAGATGGTATCTAACTTTTCCATACACAATATATTCCCTTATTTTAAGCGATTTGTCAATTTTGACGAAGGAAAAGATATGTTTTAATGTATAGCCATGTCTGAGTTTTTAGCAAATAAGACCATCCTTGTCACAGGGGGTACGGGCACCTTTGGGCGTGCTTTTATTTCGCGCCTCCTTTCTTCCTCGGGTGCGAAAAAAATAATCGTTTTTAGCCGCGACGAATTTAAACAGCACCACATGCAACGGGAACTTAATGATGCCCGTCTCCGCTTTTTTTTGGGGGATGTTCGGGACCTTCCGCGTCTTCAGCGTGCATTCCATGAGGTTGATATTGTCGTCCATGCAGCCGCTCTCAAGCAGGTGCCTGCTGTTGAATACAATCCGTTAGAGGCCATAAAAACAAATATTATGGGGACTCAAAATGTGGTTGATGCCGCATTGGATAATAGTGTAGAGAGAGTGCTTTTTATTTCTTCCGATAAAGCGGTTCAGCCGGTAAATCTCTATGGCGCGACAAAGTTGTGCGCTGAAAAAATTATTGTGGGCGCCAATGTATATCGGGGAGAAAGAGGCCCGCGTTTTAGCGTAATGCGATACGGCAATGTATGGGGTTCGCGGGGGAGCTTGATTGAGTTAATTGAGCGTCAGCGTCAAACGGGCGTGGTGACGCTTACTGATGAGCGTATGACTCGTTTTTGGATAAAGATTGAAACGGTAATGAAAAATATTGAAGAATCTCTTGAGACAATGCACGGAGGAGAAATTTTTATACCAAAAATGTTCAGTTCTTATATCGCGGATGTCATTGCAATGCTTGCGCCCGATTGCAGAGTGCAAAAGATAGGCATCCGTCCGGGTGAAAAATTGCACGAAGTTTTGATCACAGAGCATGAGGCCTTGCGCACCCATGATATCGGCAACCTTTTTGTTATAAGCCCGGAGTTTGTAAGCTGGGGTGGAGCAGACCGGCTTTCTCACATGAAAAAAATACCGAATGATTTTTATTACGTAAGCAACAGTTCTGATTTTTTGAAATCGGCAGAGGACATGCATCATTTTTTTAAAACAATATGATCCCGTATTCGCATCAGGTTATTGGGGAGGATGATCTGCGGGCGGTAGCAAAAGCGCTTCGCTCGGATTGGCTGACGCAAGGGCCCGAAGTGCTTCGTTTTGAAAAAGCGCTCGCAAAATATTCCGGGGCGCGTTACGCCGTAGCGTTCTCCCATGGTACTGCCGCGTTGCATGCGGCATTTTTTGCGGCAGGATTAAAGAGGGGTGATGAATTTATTACTACCCCGCTTACATTTGCTGCAACCGCGAATGCGGGTGTGTGGCAAGGCGCTAAACCGATATTTGCGGATGTGGAGTGGGACACAGGAAATATTAATCCCCATGAGGTTGAGAAAAAAATAAGCAATCTACCTCGCAGTAGGCGGGGGAAATTAAAAGCAATCGTTGCGGTAGATTATTCCGGCGTGCCTGTGCGCTTGGATGAGTTTAAAAAAATGGCGCATAAACATAATCTTATTTTTATTGAAGACGCTGCGCATGCTCTTGGAGCAACATATAAAGGTAAAAAAATAGGAGCTCTTGCTGATATGACGATGTTTAGTTTTCATCCCGTAAAGTCCATAACTACGGGAGAAGGAGGAGCGATTCTTACCAATAATAAAGAGTGGTATGAAAAAATGCTTTTGTTCCGAAACCACGGCATTACAAAAAATCCTAAATTACTTAAAAAGAAAAACCAAGGAAAATGGTATTACGAAATGCAGGCATTGGGGTTGAATTATCGCATGACCGATATGCAGGCATCTCTTGGTTTTTCGCAGCTAAAAAAACTCACAAAGTTTATCTCGGCCCGGCGAGTGGTAGCAAAACGGTATATGCAGGCGTTTCGGAATGAAAAAAATATTATTTTGCCCTATGAGGCATCATACGGCCGTTCGGCATGGCATTTATTTCCGATTCGTCTTGTGAACCCAAAAAAACGTCCATTTGTATTTAAAAAATTACAGGAAGCGGGGATTGGCGCGCAGGTGCATTATATCCCCGTATACCTTCATCCGTATTATAAAAAATTGGGGTATAAAAAAGGACTGTGCCCAAATGCTGAGCGATTTTATGCATCAGAGATTTCCATCCCTATTTTCCCAAGCTTATCTATAAAAGAACAAAATTATATTATTAAGAAAATAAAAGAGTTATTTGAGTGAAAAAATAGATAAAATGAAGGAGGAATTGACCTAATTTTTTTCTTTGATATAATAAAACATATGCCCCGTATGGCAAAATCGAATGTTTTATCTATTCATCGTACGGGGTAAAACAAAGAATAATTATAAAAGCATATTTGAAGATAATAATCGAAGCATCGTTTGTGATAAAACGAGTACGATGGTTCGATTTTTCCTAACGGGGTATGGCTACACTATTAGAAGAAAAGAAAATAAATAGATTGGTAAAAAAAGCCGTTTTAGAGACATTGCAGGATCTTTTTGGTGATCCTGATTTCGGTTTAGAACTTCATTATTGGGCGAAAAAACGTTTATCTAAAAGATATAAGAAAGGGATTTCTTTAGATACGCTTCGGAAAAAATATTTATAATGACCTCTTTACAGTATGTCGGATTATTCTTTATTATTTACGCCGGATGCGGAGAATGATTTCAGAAAACTTAACCTTGTTGTACGGAAACGAATATATAAGAAGTTGAAATGGTTATTGGAGCATCTCGATCCTTTAAGAGCATTACCCTTAACCGGCCCCTGGCGGGGATTTTTTAAATTGAGAATCGGGGAGTGGAGAATTATTTATAACATGGATTATAGAAATTCTCTTATTGTTGTATATGTTATAGGAAAACGAGATAAGATATATAAATATAAAAAATAAAAAAAGAGGCTTGCGCGCAAGCCTCTTTTGTTTTTTTGTATTTATGAGTGGAAGCTTAAGGCAATAAGTACCCCACCCGCCACTGCCTGGAGAAAAAACATTTTTTGGAATCCCTTGAATCGGTCGTACTCTTTAAAGTATATTAATCCGACAAGGGCAGGCATGACCATAAGTGACACGAAGAAAAGCGGTTTTATAACGGTAAGCGGAGCTAGTGAAAATGCCCAATAGGTGCATACAATATTTAGGAAAATGAGAGCTCCCGCAAGAAATGTCATGCCAATGGTTTTTTTGCGTGAAAGAACTGGATGTTCATTGGCGTTTCTTTTTTGGCCCTCTTCTTTGTCTCGTATAATCCCAAAAGCGTACAGTGAGAAGATTACTATCGCAGTAAAAAAAGCGCCCCCGTACCACCCAAAAACAAATGTACCGATTGATATTTTTTCAAGAGCGAAGTAGCGCATTAAAAATGTCGCAAAGCCCCAGATGATGGTGTAACTCAAGACGTTCCGGAAAAATGCAAAAGGCAGGTGTTCCTTTTTGTTTTTCTTTTGGTAATAATTATACACTGCAAAAAGGATTGCGGCGCTTATACATAATGCAAGACCCGCACCAAGCCCCGGATTTAAGAATTTTGCTTCATGCAAAATCATATATCCAAGAGTCATTGCAATAAAATCATCCGTAAAAGCGAAGAGCGCGCCGGTACTTAATGCGAATTGATCCGCCCGCCATTGGCAGAAAGCCCCATATCCGTTAAAAATTCCAACCAAGAAAATAATCATTGTTGTCAGAGAAACGATACTGCTTTGTGTTATGGTGGCGGCACCGAGCGCGAGCATAAAGGCAAAAAAATAATGTAAGGCAAATCTTTTTCTGAACGAGACATTGTTGGTATTAATGATCTTTGCTTTTCGTAGCCACGGGCCAAATGTGTCAATAATGACGACCCGAATAATCACAGGTATAAACCAGAGACTTAGAATATCCATTATGCCGTATTCCTCCTAAAAACATTTTTATTGTAAAAGAATAGTATTCCCGCAATGATTATATGACAAAATAAAATCGTTGTCAAATAAAGGACTTTTTGTTATAGTGGCGCTATGCTCCGTAGTGAAAATTCGAATATTCCGCTAAAAGCGGAATAAAATGAATAGCGGGGATGAATAATAGGATGTTATTATTGTGTGATTTCTATGGTTAAACATTATTACAATTCGAATTTCTACTACGGGGTATGATAGCGGTTATTATCCAGGCGCGAATGGGATCCACCCGGCTCCCGGGGAAGATTTTAAAAGAGCTTGCGGGCAAGCCGATGCTTTGGCATGTAGTAAATCGCGCGAAGCACGCAAAAAAAGTTGATAAAGTTATTGTCGCCACCACCATAGAAAAAGAAGACGACATTGTAGAAGAATTGGCAAAAAAAGAAGGATGGGATTATTTTCGGGGTTCTGCCGATAATGTACTTGAACGATATTATAAAGCTGCTAAACAAGCGGGCGCAGATGTTATTGTTCGCATCACAAGCGATTGCCCTTTAATTGATCCGGAAATAATAGACGGGTGCGTAGAGGCATTTCGGAATCAAAAATGCGATTATATCAGCAACACATCGCTTGGAGATGTGCGGGGCTTGCCGCGCGGAATAGATGATATAGAAATTTTTTCTATTCACGCGTTAGAGAAAGCGCGCAATGAAGCAAAAGAAATGTACGGAAAAGAACATGTTACGCCATATATATGGGAAAATAAGAGAAATATTTTCACAATTGGAAAGGGCCCCCGCCTAAAAGATATATACGCCAGAAATTACCGATTGACAGTGGATTATCCCGAAGATTTTGAAGTGATTAAGGCGGTTTATAATAGTTTTTCGTCTCATTCGCAAATATTTTTAACGGAGCACATTATATCCTTTTTGGATTCTCGCCCAGATATTGTCGTTATGAACGCGCATTGCGTCCAAAAACCCGTTACATAAAATTATTATATGAAAGCTTCAATTATTATTCGGGTATACAACGCAGAAAAAACAATTGAACGCGCAATACAAAGTGCCCTTCATCAAAATTTTCCAGAAAAGGATTTTGAAATAATTATTGTAAATGACGGTTCTACTGATGGAACGCGCAGACTTTTAGAACAATACGTTTCTTTGCCGAATGTAAAGATTTTTGACCAAGAAAATAAAGGGGGGACGGCAACCGCGAATAAAGGATTAGAGGAGAGCAGGGGTGAATATGTTACGATTTTAGATAGCGATGATGCGTTTGAGTCCGACTTGCTGAAAGAACTTTCATCGGCGCTTGATGCGCATCCGGAAACAATTTTTGCATACCCTGATTATTATGAGAAAAAAAATGGCAGTAAAATTTATGTTTCACCCAAGAATATATTTGAAACAACTGCAGTTGGGATTTTATTCCGAAGGGAAAGATTGAAAGAAGCAGGATGGTATCGTGATAATATTTTTTTTGCGGAATATGATTTGATGCTGCGTACTATGGATGATTGGAAGGGGATACATATTTCAAAACCGCTTTTTATATATTACCGAAGCCGCATAGGAAATACATCGGACGCAGATCGGGTCGCAAAAGGCATTGATGAGTTACTAGCCCTTCATTCGGACAAGTCTGTTTTTATCAAAAAGATACGTGGTTATTAGAAGAATTTATATATGAAGACTATTGTTATTGTCACAATCCGTCCATGGAACATAAAGCGATATAAAGAATGGAAACCGCCAAGGGGGTTTAAAAAGTATTTGATCGATTCAAGGGAAAAGCTGACATATGCGCGTTTGAAAAAGATAAACCCACGATATGTATTTTTCCCCCATTGGTCGTGGCGTATTCCGCCCGAAATACACGAACATTTTGAATGTGTGGGTTTTCATGAGACAGATGTCCCGTTTGGCCGTGGTGGTAGCCCGCTCCAAAATTTAATAGTGCGCGGGATATATAAGACAAAGATTTCGGCAATACGCGTAGTGCACAGTATGGATGCGGGAGCTGTTTATTTAAAATATCCGATCAACTTGAAGGATGGGTCCGCCCAAGAGTTATTTGAACGCATCTCTACAATTGTATTTGGCATGATAACACGAATCATTAAGGATCATCCCCAGTCGAAAGCACAAAAAGGAGAAGTTATGATTTTAAAAAGGAGAAAACCCGAAGAAAGCAGAATCCCCGCAGGGTTACGGGGGAGGAAGTTGTATGATTTTATACGCATGCTTGACGCGGATGAATATCCGCGCGCGTTTATTTTATATGGTGATTATATTCTTGAGTTTTTTAATGCAGAGGTTCATAATGGCACGGTACGAACATCTGTACGTATTAGAAAGCAAATATAATATTTATGAAAACATTAGAGCAATTTAAGACGGCACTTTCGTTTTTTGCCCATCCCGATGATGAGACATTAGGGGCAGGGGCAACCATAAAAAAATTACGGAGAATGGGAGTTGATGTCCATGTGGCAATCCCGGGCACCGGGATTTATGCCCGCCGTAATGAGCATGAAAAACAAAAAATGGATGATGATCTTTTTTTGCTTCGAAAAGATTGCGCTTATGCGTTGAGTCATCTTGATATTGAACGAGATAAAATTTATCTTGGCCATTTTTCAGATAATGAGATGGATAAGCATACCCGTCTTGAACTTATTCATTGGCTTGAAGGTATCATTGAAAAAGTGAAGCCGGATGTTATTTTCACGCACCATCGGTATTGCACAAACATTGACCATCAATATTGTCATGAGGCGGCGGTTGTTGCCACAAGACCTGATATTTCGCGCCACATTACTGTTTTGGCAGGCGAGGTGCCAAGTAGTACGGGTTACCTTAAACCTACAGGGTGGGATCCGGACTTATTTATTGATGTTACGAAAGACGATATAGAGGCAAAGATCCGCTCCATGGAAGCGTATAAAGGGGAAGCGCGGCCGGATCCGCATCCTCGCTCACCCGAAGTGTTGCGGGCTCTTGCAAAGGTCCGCGGGTCAGAGGCGGGGTTTATGTTCGCTGAGGCATTTAAGATACAGAAGTTATTCGGGTAAAAGCGCAGGCAATGAACAAAGTGGGAATAAAAACATGGGAGGGTGATACAAAGAAGCATCGCGGCATTGTGCTCGATTCGGTGAACGGACATGATGTGATTGAGTGCGAAGCATGCGGGTTCAAACATATCATACCTATTCCTTCCGATAAGGTATTACACGATCTATACCGGGAAGAGTATTATACTGCCGAAAAGCCGCTTTATTTTAAGCGGATGGAAGAAGACTTGGATTGGTGGAATATAACATACACTATGCGCCTGGCGATATTTGAAAAATATCTGTCAAAAGATAGGCGCCAGTTGCTTGATATCGGTTCGGGCCCGGGCTACTTTTTACTTCAGGCTAAAAAAAGAGGGTGGGATGGAACAGGAATTGAGCCTTCGCGTCAGGCTTCGGCGTACAGTAAAAAGCGTGGCCTTACGATTATAGAATCATTTTTAAATAAAAATACGGCAAAAGAGCTGGGGGGGTTTGATGTTATTCATATGAGCGAGGTAATGGAACACTTGCCCGACCCGTTTTTGATGATACAGCTTTCCTATGACCTGTTGCGCCCCGGGGGGCTTGTATGCGTTGTATCGCCGAATGATTATAGCCCGCTTCAGAAATTATTGCGCAAAGACCACGCGTATAAGCCGTGGTGGGTTGTTCCTCCGCATCATATAAACTATTTTGATTTTGGGTCAATCGCGCGTTTACTGCAAAAGAACAGCTTTGATGTAATTGAAAAAATAGGCACTTTCCCCATGGAATTTTTTTTATTGGCGGGAGAAAATTATGTAGGCAATGATGTATTGGGGCGCGCAGTACACGAAAAACGGAAAAATTTTGAAACAAATTTATATAAAAGTGACCAAAAATATTTGGAAGAATTGTACCGTTCGTTTGCTCAAAAAGGCATTGGGCGCGAGTTTATTGTTATTGGGAAGAAGAAATAATTTTTATGGCTCAAGATGCGGTTATATCAATAGGTGCCGGCGCTTCCCAGCTTCCTTTGATAAAAACGGCTAAACAAATGGGCTATCGGGTTGTCGCGGTTGACAGGAATGCATCTGCCCCGGGGTTTGAATGGAGCGATGAAAAATGCATTATGAGCACCCACGACACGGTCAACGTTGTTGCCGAGTTGGGATTATTACAGGAACGGTATCGGTATAAAGGGGTGGTTGCAAGAACGGTAGGCAAGGCGCTTTTTACCGCATCAGCAGTAGCGGAGAAGTTCCGATTGCCCGGGATAGAGAAAAATGTATTGCCTTTGGTGACGGAAAAATCCGCATTACGTGAATTCTGTCACAAGAATAATATTGTAGCGCCCCAAGGGGTAAGAATAAAAAAAGACGGGCATACCCCCGTCTTATTGCGTTTTCCCCTTGTGGTAAAGCCGGATTTTACTGTTATAGGGAAAAAGAATATTTCTATAGTGCGTGATAAGGCGTATCTTTTATCTGCGATTACTGCCGCATGTGCCGTTTCCGGGAATCAATATGCGGAAGTCGAGACGTATGTAGACGGTGCTGACGTGTCCTCTCTTTTTTTTGTTGAAGAGGGCAAAGCAACATTTCTTTATTCGTGGGATGAATTAATAGGTATAGATGAAAAGGGGGGGATAGAAGGGTTGGGGATCAGCGTGCCTTCCATGACCGCACAAAGCGGAGTTGAAGAGAAAATAAAAAACATAATGGGAAATATTGTTTCACATTTTCCAAAGATGACGGCATTCCTTATTCTTTCCTGCAGAGTTGGCAAAAAAGGAGAATCTTATGTTATTGAACTGCATGCTGATCTTGGAGGCGAGCAGGTTATGGACCGGTTGATTCCGAAGGCGACTCGTGGTATAAATTATTTTGCAGAAATAATACGCGCGCTTACGCGTTCTGGGCATCCGGTTAAAAATCTTGTGTGCGCGCCATCTCTTTTATTTCTTCCTTCAGGAGAGATAATCCAGCAGGAAAGCGTTGAAAAAAACTTTGACCGTTTTGCCGCGCTTATTCGGGCTCGTGGGGGAAAAATACGTCAAATTCCTCATTACATGTTGTTTTCATGACTCAAACGCTTTTATTTGTTGAATAATATGCAAAAAGCAATTTATATAATTGGCGCGGGGCTGCTTGGTAAGCGCATGATAGATTGGGCGCGCGAAGCGGGCGCTGCAGTAATCGTTACGGATAAAAATGAATGTGCGCCGGGATTTTCGCGGGCAGACGCTCATGCGGTGATAGATGGAACTGATAAGAAGGGGCATCTCGCGTTTGTAAAAAAATTAGAAAAGATATATCAGATCGCAGGTGTGTATTGTGGGAATGAATTTGGCGCATGGACTGTGTATGAGCTTTCGCGTGCGTTGGGGTTGGAGATGAATACAAAAGATGCGATTCATGCAACGCTTGATAAAACTGTAATGAAGAAGATGTGGGAAGAGGCACATATTTTTACGCCAATGCTTTTGGATGCAAAGAGCGCCTCGCAGCATGAGATGATTATCGTAAAGCCCGCGGTCGGTTCGGGAAGCAGGGGGGTGAGCGTTGTGAGTGGCAATGAGGTAGAGAGTGCGGTAGTATACGCACGAAACGCGGTGCCAGAAAACAGTGAAGTTGTCATTGAGGAATATGTGGAGGGGCGGCATATTGATGCAAACGGCGTATGGCTTGGCGGTACGTTTTATCCGTGCGGAGTCCTTGAGCGTTTTTTTACACCTCTACCCGACCGTTTGCCGATGGGAGGGTATGACCCCGCGAACATTCCGGAAGAAGAGAAGAATATCGTCTATGAGTTACTAAAAAAATCTTCCCGCGCGCTCGGCATTACATTCGGTCCGGTAAAAGGGGATTTTATACGAAAACCGAATGGAGAGTATGTGGTACTTGAAGTGGCGTTCCGTTTTCATGGGGATGTAAGTTCGGTAAATAATTTACCGTTCGGTTCAAATATAAATCCTCTGAAATTTTATTTTCATTATATAATGACGGGAGATATTCATCTGTCATATATAAAGCCGGAAAAATCGCGGTACGCAATGTGGCGGGTGATATGCGCACCGCCAGGAATAGTAAAAGAAATCCCTGACACCAAGCGCGGCGCAGATGAATATATTATCAGCGTATGGCTCAATGAGAGATGTGCGCGTGAAATTCCGCGATATAGGAATAACGCCTATATTCCGGGACTTATATGCGCGTATGGAGATACAAAACAAGGAGCGGAAAATGCTTTAAAGCGATATTTTGAAGGCAATGCGTATTCGGTTATTTTCAACGAGAAAGAAAAAGAATGGTATCGTAACCTTGGGGGCGCTCTTCGCGCGCATAATTTTTCTTTACAAGCCTGCGGGTATGATGAGAGTGTACTATAGTTCAGAGTATCATTGATGATTACAGAAATCACAGTGCATTGTATATGAAAAAAAATATACGTCCCAAAAAAATTTTAATATTAGGCGCAGGGATCGAGCAGTCTATTGTTATTAGGCTTGCAAAGAAGCTGGGTTATTTTGTTATAGCCGCTGATGCAAATCCTCACGCGATTGGATTGAAATATGCCGATAAGAAGGTAGTTGTCGATATTAAAGACGCCAAAAAACTTATTTCTATAGGTAAAAAATATAATATTGATGGGGTAATGACGCATGGAGTAGAAGTTCCGGTTGCTGTTGCTCGCGTTGCTCAAGCGCTTGGTCTCCCAGGACTCAATCCTATAGTTGCAGATAGAGCTACTGACAAATTTAAAAGGATATCTTGTTTCCAAAAAAAGGGCATAGTATGTCCTCGATTTGAAATTGCGCGTACTCGTAAAGAGGCTTTATCAAAGAGCGGGCAGATAGGGTTTCCCCTTGTTATAAAGCCCGTAGATAATTCTGGTGCGAGAGGAGTTAAAAAAATTAATTCTTTTGAAGAGCTTGAAAATGGTTTTGCTGAGGCGCGGCTTTATTCAAGCGGGCCTGTGTTATTGGAAGAATTTCTTGAGGGAGATGAAATAAGCACAGAATCGATTATTGTTCATAATAAGATTTTTACTACAGGGTTTGGTGATCGTAATTATTCGCGCCAATCAGAATTTCAACCATATTTTGTGGAAGACGGGCATCACGTTCCATCGTTGCTAGACGAAAATAAAAAAAAGGAAGCAATTACTATTGTCGAAAAAGCAATAAAGGCGTTAGGAATTAATTGGGGCGTTGCGAAAGGAGATGTGTTGGTGAATAAAAATGGGGTGTATGTGCTGGAAATGGCTGCCCGGACAAGCGGCGGGTGGTTTGCCGCTGGGACTGTTCCTTTCGCTACGGGGGTAAATATTTTAAAGCCGCTTTTACAGATGAGCGTAGGAGATGCGGTAGATGAGAATGAACTTTCCCCTACATTTCAAAAAGCTGCCTGTCAAAGATATATTATACCTACCAAGGATGGAGAATTTGTAAAATTGCACGGCATAGAGAGAGCAAAGAAAATGCCGGGGATAAAAATGTTTGATGTGTTTAACATCCCTCCGAGGGGCGCGGCTATGAGGAGAGCGACTCATAATGGAGAACGATTTGCGCATTGTATTGCTGAAGGAAAGAATATAAGAGAAGCTACAATGAGATGCGAAAAAGCGATATCTAAAATTAGTATTATTTTAAAAAAATAAATGAGCGCGAAAATTAACGTATTAATTATTGGCGCCGGTCATTATGCTGCCGGAACTACCGGAAGGAAGCGCGCCACAGATAAAGATTTCGGAGTGTTACTGCCGGCAGTATTTGAATTACGGAGACAGGGGATGGTTGATAAAATATTTTTAGCTGCCAGAGATGGTGATAAGATTTCTCATTTACAATCGAAGTTAACAGTACTTGCCCAAGAGTATGGCTGGGATATTCATGCGCAATTTTTTCCCGGTAAGGGTCAGGTTGATGAAAAGGCGTATAGAAAAGCTTTAGCAGTTTTACCAAAACCCGGAGCGGTGTTAATCGCGACACCTGATGTTTTGCATAAAGAAATGATGCTTGCTGCTATTGAGTATGGCCATCATTTTATGGTAGTAAAGCCGGCGGTAACAAAGGTTAAAGATGTAAAAGAAATAATAATAAAATTAAAAAAGAAGAAACTTGTAGGAATGGTGGATTATCATAAAGTATATGATGATGCCAATTTAATAATTAAGGATCAATATCAAAAGGGAGTATACGGTGATATCCAGCATGTCTATACTCAAATTACGCAACGAAGAGACATGCTTGAGATATTTAAATGGCTGAGTAAAGAGAATAACGTTAATCACTATCTTAATAGCCATTATATACATTTGGTTCATTTTATAACGAAAGCTAAGCCCGTACGAGTGAGGGCGATGGCTCAATTTGGCGTGGCTCGCGATCAATACCGCGTTCATACCGCTGATCTTATCCAAACGCAGGTCGAATGGAAGTCGAGCGGGGGGAAGAGTTTTGTTTCTTATCATCTTGCGGGTTGGTCTGACCCAAGTGAAACTCCAGCAATGACGTATCAAGAGATTCATATCATTGGGACAAAGGGGAGGACAGATTCTGATCAACGGAATCGTGGTTTTGAAAATATTTTTGTTGATACCGGCAACGCTATTGTGAATCCATATTTTTTTTATTTACATAAGGGTGTAGATGGAAAAATTGATTTAGCGGGTAAATACGGTTTCAAATCAATTAAAACTTTTTTTGAAACTGTACAGAAAGTAATTGATGGGCAGAATCCTTCTGAGTTTGATACAATGATGCCAACCGTGCGGGGATCTCTTATTGTGACAAAAATATTGGAGGCAGCAGATAAAAGTTTGAAAAATGATTCAAAAATAATACGAATGTAGTGTTATGCCAAAATCATATTTTTATACGATTCTTCATTTACACAGTGCGCACCCTTCTGTCTCAAGAAGCGAGCGGATGAAAATTATTATGGGGTTGTTATTGCGTGAGAGCGTATTTTAATCTATTCATGTCGCTATAATGTCCAATAAACATCAAAAATTTGGGGTAGCAACTCGTTTTTACGGACTTACGAAGGGTGACGTAAAACGTCTTTCTATGTGGGTAGATGCAGCACTCGAGATTGCCTCCTCAGAGAATGTGTATGTGGCTTTGCACACAGAGGAAGATCGCGCGGGAAGCAATGATTTTATGCGTAAGCATTATCCACAGGTTACTGCGTTCCCCGTAACTCCATGGGGTAGGGTGGTCCAGGCGCCCAATGCGCTTCTTCTTAAGAGCGCTGAACAGGGAGTTAGCCGACTTTTGTTTGTGAGTACCGAGTATCTGGTGAATCGATCTCTCATGGCACTGCTTCAGTCCTATTGTGATGCGGATACGCTTGTTGTTGGGGCACGCTTGCCTAGTCATGATTTTAAGGCATCGGAGGGGGGCAGCGTTTTAGTTGAAAAAGCAAACGGACTTCAAATTCCCTGGAATACTTTTGCTTTATGGTCAATAGAACATCTTATACACACGGGATTTGTGCTTACGGCTGATTCGTCCAGTAATTCCGATAACGCGGGGATGGAAGAGATGGGAACTATTGCAGCACAACAAATATTGTGGCCCAAAAACGCGCTTGCAAAATTAGTTAATCCGGCCGAGGGAGATCTGGTTCGTAATATTTATGGTTGGAATGTTAAGCGCCACGAGCGATATATGAATAACTTGGTATCGAAAAATACCCGCGCCTCCTCCCAGCTTGAACGCCTTTTACTTCCTAGCCCGAGCGTATATCATGTTGGTTGAAAAAGTAATCAGTAATTAGAAATTAGTAATGAGGAATTCAGAATGAAGCATAAGACAATAAGAATTGGCAATCGAATAGTTGGTATGGGCATGCCCACATACATTATTTTTAGGTTGCAAGTACGCATGCGAATGATTGGAATCTTGCCAGAGAATATATAGATCGGGCGGTTGATGCGGGGGCAGATGCGGTTAAATTTATTTTGAAATAGTGGTTGATTTTTGTTAGTTTCCCGACGGCTTCTCCACAATCTTTTTAATCGCATCCGCTGTTCGCCTCCAGCTCATGCCGTCGGTGAATTGTAAAAATCTGTCCACCAATATTTCCCTTCCTTTCTGATGCAGAGAAGGATTTTTAATATACGCGTTAATTGCGTGTTTTAATTCTTCCGCATTTGACGCAACCGTAATACCCCCCGATTTAATGAATTCTTTCGGAGTTTCATACTCAAGAGCAACCTCCGCGCCTTTCGGGAACACGATGCTTACTATGGGAGTATTAAAAATGGATGCCTCAAGCGTTGTGGTTGAAAAACAATTTACTACAACGTCGCTGTATTTCATTGTTTCGGTAAGGTTTTTTCGGTCCTCGCCATCCATCTCGGTTTTTATTTTTTTTGTTGGCGCTTTTGAATCAGAGATGATTTCTTTTCCTGCTTTCTCAATGCATACGCCAGGCATACCAAGATACTCTTTATAGGGTTCTAGAATGTCTACGGGGTGGATCCGTATAAGAATGTTCGGGTCTCCTATGAGTTCTCCATTTTTCTTCAGCCGCATAAATTCATCGATAAATTCTTTACGCCATGGGAATGCGCGCGGAGTAGAGGTCGCGTGCATGATTGTTTTTTTATTTGGATCAAGATTTTTTGAAAGCAGAAAATCATTGCGGCTTCGCAGCGCATTTTCTCTTTCATTTTGAATGTAGTGGTCAAAACGCACACATCCGGTGACAAAAATAGCATGGTCGGGATACCCTAGAAATTTCTCGGTATCTTGTTTCATATCAGCGCTCCACGCTGTTATATAGTTTGTTTTTCTGAGGAACTTCCCTTGGTTAAAGGGATTATCAAAGCTCATATAAATAGCGGCAGTCGGCAGGCTCATTTTTTTTGCGCTTAACACTAGTTCTGCTTCAAATGGCACAAACCCCGGCGTCATGGTAACCATAAGTGACGGAGAATATTTTTTTACGAGACTTTGGAACTGTTCTGTCGGGGTAATAAAAAATATTTCTAATGCGGTAAAAAATCCCGGAGTAGGGAACCATGAGGGGAATATAGTTCCTATGCGTGTGAGTGTTCGTTTAACAAAAGGAAGCGTTTGCCTGTTGTAATACCAGTCTTTTGTTGCGGCAAAAGAGTCGTATGTCCGTATAAGCGCATATCGGAGAGTGTTAAAGAGATCTATCGTATTTTTGTTTTTTGCAATATACGGAGCGTATATTACATTTGGATGGATAAAATAATTTCTTTTTTTTGCGGTGGCCTCATCTACGTCGGGAGAAAGCACTACTACGCTATAGAGTTTTGCAAGCTCTTGAATTGTTTCTCCGCGCAAAATATCTGAATAATATCTTAAATTATCCATTGTGAGAAAGATTGATTTTGTTTTTTTCATACAATTATTTTTCTATAAATCGGGCATTTTGTCAATTTTGACTAATTAGCGCATATGTTTTAATGTAAGTTATTATGTCTTTATTTTTAGCCGACAAAACGGTGCTAGTGACCGGTAGCGCGGATGCTTTTGGGTGTGCTTTTATTTTGCGTCTTCTTTCTTCCTCGGGTGCAAAAAAATAATTTTGTTTCGGAGCCGCATCGCTCTTATAAATGTGGCTCAAGTCCAAAAAACCTTTAAAAATACCATATGAAAAAAAATAATATATTTGAGCATAATAGTAGGTTTTTGGAGTCTTTCGAGAGAGAGCATGTAGGCAAGCTCAAGGCATGGAGGAACGATCAAATGGCAGTTTTGCGCCAGTATGCGCCGCTTACCGACGAAGATCAAAAACGCTGGTTTCGTTTTATGAAAGGAGATAAAAACCAAATTTTATTTTCCTTGCATGCGCGTGAGGGGAAAAAGCAAAAATATATTGGTTATTGCGGTATTACGAATGTTGATTATAAAAATAAACGAGGGGAGATTTCTTTTATTGTAGACTCGCGGCGCGTAGCAAATCGCACGGTCTATCGGGATGATTTTATAGCCGTTCTCACCATGCTTACGAGGTACGCTTTCCAAGAATTAAATTTGCATAAGCTGTTTACTGATACGTTTGAATTCCGTAAAGATCATATAAAAATTCTGGAGATTTTTGGCCTGCGTAAAGAAGGAACTCTCCGTCAGCACTATTTCGGCAAGGGAAAATATTTTAATTCCTTTATCCATTCCATTCTCAAGGACGAATGGGTGCGTATTCAAAAAAAATATGAATCTAAAAAATAAAAAAATTATTGTAACCGGCGGAGCGGGGGTGATTGGGAGAGAATTGGTTCCCCGTCTTGTAGGCGCAGGAGCGGTTGTGCGCTGTATTGATATTGCGCCAAAGCCAAAAGAATTTGAGGGTTTGGATATTGAATATAGCCAGAGGGATTTGTCGTATGCAAATACCATAGATTTTCTTAAATTTGATCCGGAAATCATTTTTCATCTCGCGGCAGTATTTGAACGAACCAAAGAAGAGATTGGTTTTTGGGATTTGAATTTTCAAAATGAGGTGATGCTCAACCACAATGTATTTACAGCCGCCAGAGAATGCAAGAATCTTAAAAAATTTGTATTTGCATCCAGCTATCTTATTTATGACTTTTCCCAATATCTTTTTCCAAGGGCGCAGAAAAATGCTTTTCCGCTTCGTGAAGACATCGGGATGAATCCCCGAAATTTATGCGGCGCGACAAAATTATATGCGGAAAAAGAATTAGAATATCTTTCGCGTTTTGAGGAGCTGTATAAGTTCAAGGTAGTATCGGCCCGCATTTTTAGAGTATACGGAAGGGGGTCGGGGGATGTTATTTCGCGATGGGTACGCGCAGGCCTTGGAGGAGAAAAATCTATTGAGGTTTTTATGGAAGAGAATAGATTTGATTATATTTACGCAGGAGATGTTGCCGACGCATTATTGGGTCTTTCTAAAAAAGATAATGCGAAAGGTATTGTTAATATTGGCACGGGGAAGCCAGCTTCCATAAAAGACGTGGTGAATACGTTGAAAGGATTTATCCCGTCTTTGGCGGTAAAGAAATCTTCAGAAAAAGGATTATTTGAAGCAAGCGTTGCGGATACTAAAAAATTGCGTTCGTATGTTTCTTGGAAGCCATTAGATATAAAAAAGGGGGTTAAGCTCGTTATTGCATATGAAAAAGAGCAAGAACGCCGTTAGGTATATATCCAATATGAGCCCCGCTAGAAATTGTTATTTTGTTTTAAGTGCCACAACCAATCATTATCTTATATGAATGCGCAAACTTCTAACGGGGTGAACATACTTATTGCAAGCGCGGGAAGGGAGGTTCCGTTAATAAAAGAATTTAAAAAAGCCCTCAAGTCTTCTGGGGGGAAGATTATTGCGTTTGATATTAATCCGTTATCGGCGGGATTTCAGTTTAGTGATATTTCATACATTGTGCCTCGTTATAAAGAAGCATCGTTTATTCCTTCGGTGCTGGCAATTTGTAAAAAGCATCGAATTTCGCTTCTTATACCAACGAAAGATGCCGAGTTGCCTATTTTTGCGAAAGCGAGAAAACGTTTTGAAAAAATCGGCGTCCGGATTATGGTCGCAAGCCTAAAAACAATAAATATATGCTGGGATAAATCAAAATTTATTGATTTTTGCATATCGCATGGGTTCTCTGCCCCAAAGACATATGATAGAAGAAATAAAAAAACGAATTACCGATTCCCACTTTTTATAAATAACCGTTTCGGTTTAGGGAGTAGGCATGCATACAAAATACATAATCGCAATGAGCTTAATTTCTTTTTGAAATATGTTCCTACTCCTCTAGTGCAGGAATATGTTGATTGGAAGGAATATACAATTGATCTTTTCGCGGATTTTAATGGCCGTATTATTTCAGTTGTTCCGAGGGAGCGTATATCGATATTTGGGGGGGAGTCTTTTGTTGGCAAGACATATAAAAATACAACATTAATACGCGGGGTTATAAAGCTTGCGGAGGCTCTTCATCTTATCGGCCACAACACGATACAGTGTTTTTTTGATGGTAAAAATATAAAATTTATAGAAGTAAATCCCCGTTATGGTGGCGGTTCACCCTTAAGTTTTGCTTCAGGCGTTTCTACCCCTGCGTATCTTGTAAGATTAGTCCGAGGACAAAAAGTTCCCAGTAGAATCGGTGCATTTAAAGATAATCTAGTTATGCTTCGCTATACGCAAGACATATACAAGGATGCGAAATCCATTACATGGAAAAAAATAAAATAAAAATATTGTCATTTGATCTCGACGATACGCTTTATGATGAGCGTGATTTTATAAAAAGCGGGTTTTCGACCGTTGCCGCGCACATGCAGAAGTCGCATGGGGCAGACGCAGAGCGTTTTTGCCAAGGGTTGCAGGATATTCTTATAAAATATGGGCGAGGAAAAATTTTTGATCGGATATTGCAAGAATATAATATGTATTCTCCTGAGTTGGTAAAAGAATTGGTTGACGTATACCGAAGCCACGCGCCTACGCTTTCTTTGCGGGAAGGGGCGGGTTCATTTTTGGAATATATAAAAAAAAATTATAAATTGGCTTTGATTACTGACGGGATTGCGTCTGTCCAAAAAAATAAAGTGAGAGCGCTGGGGATTGGAAAGTTTTTTGATTTGTTGGTGTATACCGATGAATTAGGAGTGTCTAAGCCGGACGTAAAGGTGTTTGAAAGGGTAATGTCATTTTTTTCTGCCCCTCCCGATCAAGCGCTCTATGTAGGCGATAATCCGCATAAAGATTTTATTGGCGCAAAGAAGATAGGAATGTCCACCGCGCGTATTATGCGGGGGGTGTATAAAGATGTTGTGCTTGGGGAAGAATACGAAGCCGACTTCCGAGTTCGCAATCTCGTAGAATTACAGGATATGTTAGAAGAAAAAACATGAGGCGAAATATAAAAAGCAAACGAGAAAGAGGGGTATATATCATCGCAGGGTCACGGCCATGGAATGAGGCGGTATTTAAAGAAAAAATATCAAAATACCCCGGGAGATGGCATTTTATTTCTCGCAAAGAGGATCTAACGCTCAAATATGTTCAGCGTATTCGTCCCCGATATATTTTTTTCTTGCATTGGTCGTGGTTCATTCCGCCCGAAATATATGAATCGCATGAATGTATTGTTTTTCATATGACTGACCTGCCGTTTGGGCGGGGCGGTAGTCCTTTGCAGAATCTTCTTGTGCGTGGAGTTTATAAGACAAAAATATCCGCTGTCCGTGTGGTAGAAAAGCTTGATACGGGTCCGGTGTATTCAAAAAAGCCATTAGATTTAAAAGAGGGTCGCGCAGAAGATTTATATAAAAAAGCAAGCGCAATGGCATCTGGCATGATCAAAGAAGTTATTACCCGCCATCCAAAACCGTATTCGCAAAAAGGGAAAATCGTTGTATTTAAAAGACGAAAGCCGGAAGAAAGTAAAATCCCGTCTGGTTTGACGGACCGCGGGTTATATGATTTTATAAGAATGCTTGATGCGGACGGATATCCGCGCGCATTTGTAGAATCAGATGATTATACGATTGAATTTTCCAGGGCCATCCTTACCGAAAATGGCGTAAGCGCGGAAGCGGTTTTTATAAAAAAATAGACCAAAATAAAAAAATAAAGAATTGCCGCGTTCCTAAAATACGTTCGTGCGCTCGCATGCGTTCGAGGGGGTAGGCGGGCTTTGAGCGCGCTGAAAGCGTTTGAATTAAATTATTCTCGATTCTAATAATTCTATGAATATTGGGGGAAGAAAAATTAGCTCCGGCGAACCGTGTTTTGTTATTGCGGAGATGTCCGGTAACCACAACCAGAGCTTTGATCGGGCGGTTGAAATCATAAAAGCTGTTGCTGATGCAGGCGCAGATGCTGTTAAGTTGCAGACATATACCGCAGATACAATGACTATTGATTCTGATAAACCCTGGTTTCGTGTAGGAGAAGGAGATAAGCCGGATTCTTGGAAAGGAAAAACACTTTATGAGTTGTATAAGATTGCTTATACTCCATGGGATTGGCAGCCGAAATTAAAGAAAATTGCAGAAGAATTGGGGCTGATATTTTTTTCTACGCCATTTGATGCAAGTGCTGTTGATTTTTTGGAAGGGATGGACGTGCCCTGTTATAAGGTTGCCTCTTTTGAAGTTGTTGATATCCCGCTTCTTAAAAAAATAGCGCGTACGGGCAAGCCGGTCATTCTATCAAGCGGACCGTCATCTTTGGAAGATATTGAGCTTGCGTTGACTACGCTTCGAGAAAATGGAGCGCGTGATATTGTGCTTTTGCATTGCATAAGCGCATATCCTGCAAAGCCCGAAAATATGCGTCTGCAAACGATTGAGGATTTGCGGAAGCGTTTCAATGTTGAGGTTGGTCTTTCTGATCATTCAATGGGAATTGAAATCCCGATTGCCGCGCGTGTGCTGGGTGCGTGTGCCATTGAGAAGCATGTAACGCTTAAGCGCGCAGAAGGAGGCGTTGACTCCGATTTTTCTTTAGAACCGCAGGAATTAAAAGAGCTTGTGCGCACAATCCGCAATGTTGAGAAAGCAATGGGAGAGCCGAGTTATGATTCGTGGAGCCCCCAGGAATTAGAAGAAAAAAAATCTCGCCGTTCGCTTTTTGCGGTTGAGAATATAAAAAAAGGAGAAATATTTACTGAACGAAATATCCGTTCGATTCGCCCGGGAGCAGGCATTCATCCAAAATTTTATGAAGAGGTTCTTGGCAAAAAAGCAAAACAAAACATTGAAAGGGGGACACCGCTTTCGCGGGATTTAGTTGAGTGAGAAAAAATTAAAACCGTTCTTTATAAGAGCGGTTTTTATTACGCAAATTTTTCGAAATGGATGCATTCTGCGTCCACGCTTTTTTTTGCGAGATATGAATTGATATCTTGCACAAAGTGCTGGCCTCCGCAAAGATAAAAATCCTCCTTTTTTTCATAAACTGCGGAGTGCAAGGTGTAGTATCTCTGGCGATATGGTAGGGAAAATTGGTATGCTCTGCGTGAAGCGTTTCCGGTTCTTTTTTTGGAAAGTTGAAAGTTCGATGTTGTAAATTTTAATGAACTTGTTATAATAATAATAATATATGGCTATTTCAACAAAAACGAAGATGGTAGAAAAGCTTAAGAGGGAAGTAGAGCTTCTCCGTTCTTTTGTTATTGGTAAAGCAGGGGAAGATTCTGAAGGAGAATATAATCCAGATTTCATAAAGAGCATACTCAAGGCGTCAGAAGAAGATCCGAAATATGAGTTTAATGATGCCGAGTCTTTCTTAAAACACATACGCGGTAAAGAGCGGCATGATTAAGATTTATTACAGCAATCACTTTAGGAAGCGCGCCAAACGACTTAACGAAAAACAACAAGCTAAACTTGCGCAGTTTGTTGTTTTGTTAAAAGGAAATCCGTTCAATCTCCAGCTCCACACGAAAGCCCTATCTGGAAAGCTTGCTGGTATTTATTCAGTTCGTATTACGAGAGAGTTTCGGTTGCTTTTTAAATTTTTTTCTCCCGACGAGGTTGTTCTTATTGATATCGGCAATCGAAAGGATATTTATCGATAGCGCTGTCAACCCCGTTAGAAATCTTGCAGTTGTGTTTAAGGGTGCCTCAAAAAATAGAAAGTAGACATTTTTTACCAAATTGTTCTAAAAAATATTAAACACTCGGTGTTTAATAAAACCTGTAATCAAATTTTTCCGTCCGGGCTCTCTAACGGGGTCAATAAGACGTCATTACATGTCTCAAAAATATTCTGCTTTTAATTACGCAAACTTTTCGAAATGGATGCGCTCTGCATCCACGCTTTTTTTTGCGAGATATGAATTGATATCTTGCACAAAGTGCTGGCCCCCGCAAAGATAAAAGTCCTTATCTTTATATTCATTCAATAGTGAGAAGAAAGATGCCGTATCTTCAATAACAGTGAATGAGAAATTGGCGTGTTCTTTTTTAAGCATATCAAGCTCTTCTTTTAAAATCATTCCTTCTTGAGGCGGGACGATAAAGGTAAGTTCTAGGGGGAGCAAAAAATTTTTTGTTTTAAGCAGGTCGTATATTATGGAACGGAAAGGGGCAATGCCGGTGCTTGAAGCGACAAGATGGATGGATCGGTCAGTGTGTTTAATATGAAATGCTCCGTCCGGTCCGGATACTTCTATTGAGGTTCCGATAGTGGCATTCTCAAAGAATGTAGAAGCAAGTCCTCCGGGGATTAGTTTTACCAATAATTGAAATGAGTTATTTTCTGACGGCGGAGAGGCGATAGAAAAAGGCCTGTCGAATATTTCGTTACCCGAAGGAATCTTGAGAGTAATATATTGCCCCGCTTCAAATTGAATGGGTGAATTAAGCATGAATGTGATGAGATGTATGAGAGGCGCGAGCTCTTTTTTTTCTGTGAGCGTTGCGGTTATGCGGTTAAAATTTGCCATATTATAGTATTGTAAACAATAAAAAGAATATTTCAATTCTCTATTGAAATTTAAGGGATTCCTGTTTAAATAGGAATATGAAAACTTTTATTGTGCCAAAAGGTTTTATACAGGGAAGGTTTTTGCCTACGGTTGTGTATGTGCGGGAAACTGTTGATTTTCATACGCGTCTTTGTTTATTTAATTATTTTTCAGAGCTTTTTCCTGACATAAAGACCGGGGCAAAAGCCTACCTTTGGTTTTTTAATTCAAAGGGCGCGCTTGTTGCAAGCCGGGAGATTCCGCTTGCGTATCAAGGGCAATTGCAGTTTGATCTTTCTCTATTGGGCGTGCAATTTGAGGGTACTGCAGGCGTGAGCATTGTTCCTGACACCGAACCGTCCGCGGCACATAATCGTTTGGTCGGCACCGGATATTATGTATATTACTATGACGATGAGCATCATAGTGATGCATCTCATGAATGGGAGCCGATGCAATTTTTAAAAAGCACGAGCATTCCTTGGCTTTGCGTGGTGCGTCCGCTTTTGTTTCCCCAGACCGAAATAATTGTGATGAATGCATATTACGGCGAAGATGCAGGCGAGGGTAGCGCGCATTGGCACATTGCTCTGCGGAATGAGCAAGGATCAATTCTTGCAGAAAAAGAAATGCCGTCACTTTTGCCGAAAGCGTCCACGCGTTTTTTGCTAAAAGACGCATTCCCGGATATAGAAAAAATTGCGCAACACGAAAAACATATCGGCGTTGAAGTAAAAGGGACGAATATCCAGGGTCCGTTTACATTTGTGCGCGCCGAGAACGGCGATTTTAATATTCACCATTTCTGTTAGGACCTACGAAAGTACGAAAAGTTTACGAAAATACGAAAAACATTATGTTCTACGAATATACGAATAGGCCCGAAAATACGAAAAACATAAAGCCTACGAACGTACGAAATAACGCGAAAGTACGAAAAAACTTAATTTCTATTTCGTAGGAAATATTTATAGTAAATAGCATGAAACCGAAATTACAGCGTAATGATATAGTTTATCCGGAATTATCTTACAAGATAAATGGTATTTTATTTGATGTATTTAAGGAGATGGGCTTTGGGTATCAAGAAAAATATTATGGGAAAGCTTTAGCGGTTAGATTGACGGAAGAGGGATTAAAATTTAAAGAGCAAGTGTCAATGCCAATACAGTATCATGCGGAGGATATTGGAAGATATATTTTTGATTTTCTTATAGAGGATCGTATTATTTTGGAGTTAAAGAAGGGGGATTATTTTAGGAAGGAGAATATGGAACAAGTTATCGGATATTTAAAGGCTTCAGGATTGCGGCTAGGTCTTCTTGCGAATTTTACCCGAAATGGGGTAAGGATAAGAAGAATTCTAAATATTAATTAAAGCCTACGAACATACGAACAGGCACGAAAATACGAAAGAAAAATTGTAGTTTTCGTAATTTCGTACTTTCGTAGGTGTTCGTAATTTCGTAGAAATATTATGTTGCCAAGCAATGCATGGAAAAATAGAGAGCCCCGATTCGGGTTTCCGACATTTAAGGGAATAGATAATCTTGTTTCTTTTTCGGTGCGTCCGGATTTTGTGCCGGTAGATTTTGTAAAGATGAAGCGTGAGGGGTTTGGCGCGCTTATGCATGGACCGCGCGCGCTTGGGGGATTTTTGAAGGTGAATGTTCCGCTTTTGCTCTTTTCGCGCGATCAAAATCTTCGTTTTAAGCTTATTGTTACGTCTCGTAACGGCGAGTATTGCGGAACAAAAAAAATTGCAGGCGTCTATCCCCCGGGCGGTTCCATTGATGTGAATGTAACAGAGGTCATTAAAGACATGGGTTTGCCGGACGACGACTATATGGCAATTTTGGTGATGTCGAATGGCAGACATGACGGTGTGCGTTCTTCTCCCGGGAGTTATTCTATGACATACTCGGGAAAGAATTTTTACAGCACGTATCGGACCGGAGGGTTTATACGGACATTGAATGATCCGCGCAAAAAGAGTCATTTTGGGTTTCGGGGTATTAACCCAACCGTGATTGCAAACAAAGATACGTTGAGCAGTCTTTTTTTGATAAACCATTCTTCATGGCCGGGGTATAACGATGTTGCAAACCCGCGTACCGTATTGTTGCGGGCGGACGGCAAAACGCGTGAAGCGCGGTTTGGAGAAATACATCCATTTGGAGGAGTTGAAAAAAGTATGGAGGAGTTGTTCGGAAAAGACGTCCATGAGTTTTTAGCGCCATTCGGCGGGAAGGGGACCACAATAACAACATGCCCGGGAGTAACGCTTGCGAGCATCCATATTACACGGGCCCGTGACGGTTCTTCATTTTCCATTGAGCATTCGCGTCCAACCCACACATATTTACTGGCAGGAGTAGCAGGAACAATATATAAAAAATAATTTTTAATTTTTAATTCTTAATTTTTATTGAATTCCCAATTTTTAATGACTAAAACCGATAAAAAATATGATTTGGAAGAAAGAACAGCTCTTTTCGGAGAGAATGTCATTGAATTTGCAAAAATATTAAAGAAAGATATGATACACAGCCCGTTGATGAACCAGATTATAAGATCGTCAACAAGCATAGGGGCTAATTATATGGAAGCTAACCAGGCAAGTTCAAAAAAAGATTTTAGAAATAAAATTTATATTTGCAAAAAGGAAAGCAACGAGACGAAGCATTGGTTGCGCATGATCTCAAAAGCAAGCCCCGATATGGCAAATGAGTGTCGAAAATTATGGCAGGAGGCCCAAGAGTTAATGTTGATTTTTTCAAAAATCACCATTTCTTTAAATAATAAAAAAGAAGTTTAGTTTTTAGAAATTATATCATTATATCATTGATTAAAAATTAGAAATTAAAAATTTGAAATTTTAGTTGTATGAAGACTATTGTTATAACAAGCTTCCATCCCGTTATTTCGCGCAGCATTCTATCAACGGATATTATTCCTTTTCTTACTGAGGGAAAGGATGTGCGCGTGGTGGTGTGCATGCCCGAATATAAAAGAAGATTTTTTGAAAAATACTACACGCGTCCGCACGTCATATTTGAAGGAATGCAAACGGGTTTTTCGCAGCGTTCGCGCCGTCTTCTTTTTTTTAAGCGGTTTGGCGAAGGGCTTCTTGGGACAAAAAAAGTTTCGCTGCAGCGGCGGCGTACATTTTCAGGAGGACGGCGCTCTTTTTTGTCGTATATATTATTTGCGGTACCCGGCGCTTTTTTCGGAAAATGGCACGTTTCGCATCGCATATTCCGATTTTTTGATAATCTTATTTCGCCGAAAGGGAGCTTTGACGCGCTTTTTGAAACATATAAGCCCGATCTTGTATTTGCGACAGACATTCAAAACGAGCATGATGTTGCAGCCCTGAGAGACGCAGAACGCAAGGGCATTCGCGTGGTAGGCATGGTGCGGTCATGGGATAATTTAACATCTCGCGCGCTTCGTGTTATCCCAAAAACGATTCTTGTTCATAACAATATTATGAAACAGGAGGCGGTAGTGATTCACGCTATTGACCCGTCGTGCGTCCATGTTGTTGGCATCCCGCATTACGATCGGTATAAGAAGGGGCCGACAATGTCCCGCAAAGATTTTTTGCGTTCGCTTGGCGCAGATCCCGCAAAAAAACTTATTGTGTACGCGCCGATATGCGATTTTCGGATTTCTGAAAGTAGCGGGAACGATGTAGACAGACATGCGCTTTCGCTTCTTTCAACGCTTAACGCAACGATTGTTGTCCGATTCGCGCCGACTACTCCTACAAATCTTGAGGGGTTTGCAAAGCCGAATCATATGATATTTGATTTTTCGGGGCACATCTTCAAGGAATCGGTTACCGGTGACAGGGAGATTTCTCCTCATGATGATGAGCGCCTTGTGCATCTATTTTCGTATGCCGATTGTACTGTCATAAGCCCGTCAAGCATGCTTATTGATGCCGCGTTTTTTGATAAGCCCATTGTTATGGTTAATTTCTTTCCGCGGACGCCCGCAAAGGATGAAAAAATATTTGAATATGAGGTAGAGCATATTCAACCGATTCTTGCCTCCGGCGGAGTCCGGATCGCAACAAATAAAGAAGATTTTCTTTCATATGTGCAAGGATATCTTGATGATCCATCAAAAGACGCCGATGGAAGAGCGCGTATTGTGCAAGAACAATGTGCATACACGGACGGGGGAGCAAGCAGGCGTATTGCCGACATTCTCTTGCGCTCTTTTTCCGGTTCTGCTGATTAGTTATCCACAGGTCTTTCTCTGTCTACCCTGTCTAAATAGCATGGGGGGGGGTATACTTAACGTAAGGCGTCAATTCGATGATGTCGCTATTTTTTTAAATAATTATTAATTAGGCAGATATCTTTTTGATATGATGATGTTAATCAAAAAAATGCGGAAAGATGAGCTTTCCATGATTGTTGTTACCAGTATCGTGGTTTTTCTTGCGGTGGCGTTAGTAACGTACGCGACAAGCGTGGGGACGAATGTTTCGGTTTCAGGGACACTTTCAAGCACGGGGCTTTCAACGCTTACCGGATTTATTTCAACTGCGTCCTCAACCGTAGATAGTACTCTTACTGTTTCAGGTGCTCTCTACGCATCTTCCACTCTTGCGGTCACTGGTTTATCTACGCTTGTGGGAGGGTCTCTTTCTCAGGCATCAAGTACTGTTGATGGGGCATTCACTGTTTCCGGTCCGATTTCGGCCTCAAGCAGTCTTGCGGTTGCAAATCTTGCCCAGCTTGATGGCGGTTTTGAAGTAGCGGCCTCATCATCAATTGCCTCAACATTGACGGTAGAAACTTCAATTAACGTGGCGACATCAAGTGACGAGGCATTAGGCGTTACGGGCAATATTGCCGCAGATTCTTCTGCTACAACCACGCTCATGCTTTCTTCTTCAGGTAGTTTAGTTGGCAGTTGTCTCCAACTGCAGGGGGCTTCTTCATCGGTAACGTACCGAATATATATTGGTGATCGAGGAGACGGCACTACGCTTCAAGCGGAGTTGGGGAGCTGTCAATCAAGCGGGGAAGCAAATTAATTTAACTTAATTATGTTAACAAACTCTATGGCGCATTACTTTGAGTGGCGTTATGCATTCATTTCATTATTTTTTGGCGGGCTATTCGTTGCATATCTTTTTTTCTTCCCACAAAGCATATTTGCGGCAAACGAAGTTTCAATTACCGAAGATACTACGCTCGTTCTTCCTTCCGACGGTTCTGAATATACGCTTGCATCAGGCGCTCAATTTGATTCGTTGACTATCAATGATGACAATTTTGAGTTTGTTATGTCCTCGGGCGGGACTGCGACGCTTTCGTCTTCGGCGCGAAGAGTTTTTGTTACGGGAGATATTGATAAATCAACGACGTGCTCTACGGATACGTCTTCCATTGTAGTTGAGCTTGATTCAGGAGATTCTAATGGAAAGAAAATTTTTATACGGCCTTCTTCCGAAACGTGCCCCGGGAGCGGGGGTTCTGTGCCTACGAACTCGGGAGGCAGTAGTAGCGGCGGCGGTACCGGCACAACAGGAAGTTCTCCTGCAGCGCCATCTGCTCCTTCTCAAGTAGAACAGCAGGTGACAGAAACGCCATCATTGCCGATATTGCCGGTATTGCCGTCGGGTCAAACTATTTCTGCTCTTTTTTCTGTAGGTGTTGGGCTTGGTATGACGCATAGCGACATACAGCGTCTCCAGCAATTATTGAATACCGACCCCGATACCCGCATTGCCGATTCTGGGGTAGGTTCGCCCGGCAACGAAACGAACTTCTTCGGTTCTCTTACGGAAAAAGCAGTGCAGAAATTCCAGAAAAAATAC
>JAUYHD010000002.1 GCA_030690215.1 bacterium
TGGCGCAATCGCATTGACTTGAATACCAAATGGGGCAAGCTCTAACGCGGTATTTTTTGTAAAACCCCAAAGACCGTGCTTGGACGCATCATACACTGCAAGGCCGACAGCAGAGGGATGGAGAGCGTCAATTGAGGTGATGTTTATGATTTTGCCACCCTTATTTTGCTTGATCATGACCTCCCCGACCGCTTTCGTAAAAAGAAATGCGCTGTTGAGATTGATAGCTATGACTTTTCCAAAATCTGCGGGTTTCATTTGCATGACCGGAATGATTGGATAAATACCAGCGTTGTTTACGAGGATATCAATACCGCCATACGTTTCCACGGCAAAATCGGCCGCTTTCTTCACATCATCTTCACTTGCAACATCGGTTTTTATAAACGCTGCCCTGAAACCTTCGGCAGTTAATTTTTTGACCGCCTGATTGCCGGCCTCTTCGTTAAGATCAGCAATTACCGTATGTGCTCCGGCTTCGGCCAGGCGGTAAGCAATACCAAAACCAATGCCCATGGCACCGCCGGTGACAATGGCAGTTTTGCTTTTTAAATCCGTTAACTTTTCTATTGGTTCTAATTTCACAACGTTGGTGACGTAGCCTTTCATATCATTATTGTAGCAAAAATTAATTTAATATTGTAAATTTTACTAGTCCTTAAGAGTATCGCCTAAGGCAGAAATTTTTTTATCAAGTTTTTGAATATCTTTCTGGACGTCGCGAAGCATACTTGTTTCGGCATGGATCTCCGCTGCTTCTTTTTCGACAAATTTCTTTTCTTTTCTGATGCCACTGGCGATAATTTTGTCACTCACAAAATGTTCCACAAACGCTCCCGAGAGGAGTAAAATAACGATACTTGCCAGAAAGGTTATGAGACCTGTCATGAATGAAAATTCGTCCGCGAGCAGCCACACTCCTCGGAAAAAGAAAACAATGCCGATACCACTGATAAGTCCGTAAAGAAGTGGCCGCTTACTCAAAGAAAATCGGATTTTGTCCTCTAGGACATCAAAAAACTTAAAAATGATTTTCATATTCTCATTATACACGATCTGGCGTTTAACTTAAATTGGGCCTATTTTTATACAAGCTTAGAATTTATTTTCGGTCCGTTCAATTTGTTCTGAAAAGGTTAATTTCGTGTAATTTCTATCATCTAGACCTTTAAGGCGATAAATTTGATTTGTTGAAAATTTCTTACCATCCTCTTTTTTGAGACCAAGTTTTTCTACTGTCTCATAAACTTTATCCCAACTAGGCCCCTCTATCTCAAGATATGGGTCAAGAAGCGGCCATGTATCTATATCGTATTCCACTCCATCGAGTATATATCGTGTCCTCTTATTTTCTTGATACATTTTTTCAATAAGTCCAATTTTGAGAAGTATTTCGCGGGTAGCATCGAAATCCTTGACTATCGTTTCGCGCTCGTACATTCCTTCATCTCCGTCCAATTTATCCCTAAGGTTCTCTCCGAGACGTTGTTTGAAAGCTAGTGTAATTTTATCGCTTTCGTCGCGCAGTCTTACCCAAGCTGCCTGTTTGTCAAGACGGAAGTCAGGGTAGTCGAATACAATCCGACGATAGTGGTAATCGCCAATCTTTCTTCCTCCGAGTTCAATAAGTTTTTTCTCAATCTCATTTTTATCAATATTTATATATGTGAGTTCGATTTCTTCCATTCCAAAAGTATACCCTGCTTGCCGGCAAGCAGGCAAAATAGGGGAAGTGGAATTGTATAAAAATGAATTGCCAAACCTATCATCATTTCCGGAGAGGAGTCTGAAGCGCTTTCTGTAGCAGTACAACACGCTATTGATGCACACGGCCACGAAGACACACTAAAACTTCGTGAGCAGATTAAAAATACGCTTGAAGACGAATAAAAGAAAACCCGCCGCCGATACAACTGACGACGGATTTTCGTCAAGCCACTCGGGGCGAGTGTATTTTTCTCATGCCGTTGGGGCTAGTCCAGCCAGTATGTATCCTTCCATTTCCAGATATGTTTTCCTGTTGACTGGTTTCGACCCACTCTTCGCATAACGCGAACCCATCTTACAGTCCGAAACCACTTGGTTTCGGTGACTTGATGAGCTCTGCCTTGTTTGTAGGAACTTTTAGTGGGAAGAGTTTTTGGCAAGAGAGGGAATCCCTTCATGTTTTGATGCCCAGCACAAGATGAGGTCACATTTTCAATAAGCATTATTGACTCCTTCCTTTATTGACTTTGTTCTTTCCGCGACTTAAACTACTCTCAAATTTGATTATGTCAACATGATGCTCTCCTA